>NZ_CALAOH010000156.1 GCF_937926365.1 uncultured Azohydromonas sp.
CGGCTGCAGCCGCGGCTGGAGCGGGCACTGGCGCGCCTGGGCTTGTCCAGGGCGCCGCACGAGACGCCGCGCGCGCTGGCGCGGCGCGTGCGCGAGCGGCTGGGCGAGGCCGGCGCGGAGGTGGAAGCGCAACTGCTGGCGCTGGAAGCGCTGCGCTACGGCCCCGGGGCAACGACCGATGCGCGCGCGCTGCGGCAGTGGCAGCGCGGCTTCGAGCGCGCGGTGGCGGCCACGGTGGCCGCGGGTGGGACTTCCTGCGCAGGCACGCCGGCCACGTGGGCCGCCGGGAGCCCGGGTGGTCCGGAGGCGCCGGTGCGCTCGCGATAATCGGCCGATGCCCTGCCGTATCCCTTTGCGCGCCGCCCTTGCCGTGGCGGCGCTGCTCGCCTCCCTTCCCACCCACGCTGCCGAAGCCGCCGCCACCAAGGCCAAGGCGGCCGGGCAACGCACGCAGGCGCAGCACGCCGCGCGCAGCGTGCGCAACGACGGCGACCCGGACGTCGTCACCTACGGCCGCCGCGAGGACGTGATGCGCTTCGCCGCCGAGGTGGCGCAAAAGTACGACCTGGACGAGGCGTGGGTGCAGGAGCAACTGCAACAAGCGCGCTACCTGCCCAGCGTGGCCAGGCTGATCATGCCGCCCGCCGTCAGCACGGCGAAGAACTGGGCCGCCTACCGCGCCCGCTTCGTCGAGCCGCAGCGCATCGCCGCGGGCCGGCGCTTCTGGCAGGAGAACGAACGCTGGCTGGTGCAGGCCGAGCAACGCTGGGGCGTGCCCGCGTCGCTGGTGGTGGGCATCATCGGCGTGGAGACCTATTACGGCCGCCACATGGGCGGCTTCCGCGTGCTGGACGCGCTGGCCACGCTCTCCTTCGACTTCCCCAGCGGGCGCAGCGACCGCAGCGGTTTCTTCCGCGACGAGCTGGCGCAGCTGCTGGCGTGGTCCAAGCGCGAGGGAATGGCGCCCGCGGGCGTGCGCGGCTCCTACGCCGGCGCGGTGGGGCTGCCGCAGTTCATGCCCAGCAACGTCAACAAGCTGGCGGTGGACTTCGATGGCGACGGCCGCGTGGACCTGATGGGCAGCGCCGCCGATGCCATCGGCAGCGTCGCCAACTACCTGTCCTTCCACGGCTGGCAGCCGGGGCTGCCCACGCACTTCTCGGTGGCGCCGCCGACAGAGCTGGCCGACCGCGCCGCGCTGCTGGTGCCTGACATCGTGCCCACCTTCACGCCGGCGCAGTTCGCCGAGCGCGGCGCCGCGCTGGAGCGCGCCGCGCAGGACGCGCAGGGACCGCTGGCACTGGTGCAGCTCTACAACGGCGACGCCGAGCCCAGCTACGTGGCCGGCACGCAGAACTTCTATGCGGTCACGCGCTACAACTGGTCCAGCTACTACGCGCTGGCGGTGATCGAGCTGGGCGCGGCCGTGGCGGCGGCGCGCTGAGGGCGCGGCACCCCGTCTCCAGAGGCCGCAAAGCACGACGCCATGCCGGCTTGCGCGGGCATGGCGTCGTCGTTTCAGAAGGCCTCGCCGCGGCGGCGCGGCGAGGAGCCGCTCAGGCCGCCATCGGCACCAGGAAGTCCTGGCTGATGCCCACGCCCAGGTCGCCCACGCAGCGCAGGAACTCGACCAGGTAGTCGTGCAGGCCCTCCTCCATGATCTCCTCGATGGTTCCCCAGCGCAGTTGCGCCTGCAACTTGCCGGCCAGGCGCAGCGTCTCGCGGCTGTGGTCGTTGGCCACGAGCTGCAGCTGCTGCATGATCCCGTTGAGGCAGGCCAGCAGCGAGCGCGGCATGTCCGGGCGCAGGATCAGCAGCTCCGCCACCTTCTCCGGCCGGATCACGTTGCGATAGACCCGGCGGTAGATCTCGAAGGCCGAGACCGAGCGCAGCACCGCCGACCAGTAGTAGAAGTCCACCTCCTGCGACTCGTGCTGGCCTTGGCTTTGAGCCTGGCCGTTGTGCCCGTTGCCGTTCTGCGACTGCGTGAACGCGCCGCCCAGCGCGTGCAGCTTGGCGTCCAGCAGCCGCGCGGTGTTGTCCGCGCGCTCCAGGAAGGTGCCCAGGCGCAGGAAGTACATCGCCTCGTCTTCGAGCATCGTGCCGGTGCGCACGCCGCGGCTCAGGTGCGAGCGGTACTTGACCCAGTCGAAGAGCGAGGCCGGGTCGCGCTCGAAGGCGCCGCTGTTGAGCTGCTTGAGAAAGCCCAGCCAGGTCTGGTTCTGCGTCTCCCAGACCTCGGTGGTGAGCGCGCCGCGCACCGCGCGGGCGTTCTCGCGCGCCGCGCGCAGGCAGTTCAGGATGCTGGAGAGGTTGTTCTCGTCGCGCACCATGAAGTGCATGACGTTGGTGGCGTTGACCTCGCCGTACTTCTTCTTGAAGTTGTCTTCGAGCTCGGAGATGCCCAGCAGGCCCCGCCAGCCGGCCTCGGCACGGTGGGCCGATTGCGGCAGCAACGAGGTCTGCAGGTTGACGTCCAGCATGCGCGCCGTGTTTTCCGCGCGCTCCATGTAGCGGGCCATCCAGAACAGATGGTCCGCGGTCCTCGACAGCATGACGTGCGTCCTTTCTTGTCTTATTCCTCGAGCACCCAGGTGTCCTTGGTGCCCCCGCCCTGCGAAGAGTTGACCACCAGCGAGCCCTCCTTGAGCGCCACGCGCGTGAGGCCGCCGGGCACCATCTGCACGCCGTTGGCACCGCTGAGCACGAAGGGTCGCAGGTCGATGTGGCGCGGCGCGATGCCCGACTGCACGTAGGTCGGGCAGGTGGACAGGCTCAGCGTGGGCTGCGCGATGTAGTGCTGCGGGTGCGCGACGATCTTCTCGCGGAAGGCCTCGATCTCGGCCTTGGTGGAGGCCGGGCCCACCAGCATCCCGTAGCCGCCGGCGCCGTGCACCTCCTTGACCACCAGCTCGTCCAGGTGCGCCAGCACGTACTTGAGCGACTCCTCCTCGCGGCACTGCCAGGTCGGCACGTTCTCCAGGATCGGCTTCTCGCCCAGGTAGAACTCGACCATCTTCGGGACGTAGGGATAGATGGACTTGTCGTCGGCGATGCCCGTGCCCACGGCGTTGCACAGCGTCACGCGCCCGGCGCGGTAGGCGCGCATGAGCCCGGCGCAGCCCAGCGCGCTGTCGGGGCGGAAGGCCTGCGGGTCGAGGAAGTCGTCGTCGATGCGGCGGTAGATCACGTCCACGCGGCGGGGGCCCTGGGTGGTGCGCATGTGCACCGTGTCGTCCTGCACGAACAGGTCCGACCCCTGCACCAGCTCCACGCCCATCTGCTGCGCCAGGAAGGCGTGCTCGAAGTAGGCCGAGTTGTACATGCCGGGCGTGAGCACCACCACGGTGGGATCTTCCACGCCGGCCGGGGCCACGGAGCGCAGCGTCTCCAGCAGCAGGTCGGGGTAGTGCGCCACCGGCGCCACGCGCTCCTGGGCGAAGAGCTCGGGGAAGAGCCGCATCATCATCTTGCGGTTCTCCAGCATGTAGCTCACGCCGCTGGGCACGCGCAGGTTGTCCTCCAGCACGTAGTTCGTGCCCGTGCCGTCGGGGTTGGCCGCGCGCACGATGTCGATGCCCGCGATATGCGACCAGATGTCGTGCGGCAGCTTCATGCCCGCCATCTCGGGGCGGTACTGCGCGTTGTTGAGCACCTGCTCGGCCGGGACGATGCCGGCCTTGATGATCTCCTGCTCGCCGTACACGTCGGCGATGAAGCGGTTGAGCGCTGTGACGCGCTGGCGCAGGCCCTGCGCCATGCGCTTCCACTCCGCGCCGGGGATCACGCGCGGGATCAGGTCGAAGGGAATCAGCCGCTCGGTGCCGGTGCCATCGTCCTGCGCGCCGTACACGGCGAAGGTGATGCCCACGCGGCGGAAGATCATCTCCGCCTCCTGGCGCCGGGCATCCATGAGCTCGCGCGGCTGGCGCTGCAGCCACTGGGCGAAGCGGCGGTAATGCTCGCGAACGGCGTCCGGGTGGGGACGCATCTCGTCGAAGCTGGGTCTCATCGTTCAGGCTCCTTCCTGCACGGCTTTCGCAACTTGTGTGCCACGGCCTCACCCCTGGCCCGTGCACTCCGTTTGAACGGCACACGCCGTGCCGTTTCAGTCAGTCTGAACCCCTAGGGTTTCCCCCTCATTGCTCCAGCGCACGGTGTGCACGCGCACGCTCAGCGAGTGCGTGCCGCCGCCACGGATGACGCCGCGCAGCGGCGTGACGTCGCCGAAGTCGCGGCCCACCGCGACACGCAGGTGTTCGGTGTCGGGCACCACGCGGTTGGTCGGGTCCAGCTCCAGCCAGGCGCCGTGGACGGCTTCGTCGGCCCAGGCCCCGGGGCACCACACCGCGGCCCAGGCGTGCGAGGCATCGGCGCCCACCAGCGCCGGACGCCCCGGCGGCGGGCGCGTGAGCAGGTAGCCGCTGACGTAGCGCGCGGCCAGCCCCATGGCGCGCAGCGCGCCCACGAGCACGTGCGCGAAGTCCTGGCACACGCCGCGCCGCAGCCGCAGCACCTCGGCCAGCGGGGTGTCGATCTGGGTGCTGGCGCTGCGGTACTCGAACTCGTCGTGGATGCGCTGCATCAGCTCGATGGCGGCCTGCGCCAGCGGCCGCCCCGGCGCGAAGCTGGGCGCGGCGAGCTCGCGCAGCGCTGCCAGCCGCGGCACGAAGGGCGACCAGGCGGTGAACTCCGCCGCCGGCTCCCACGGCCGCCCGGCCTGGAAGCGCAGCCGCTGCGCCACCGCCTCCCAGGGTTGAGAAGCGTGAGGCTGCAGCGCCGCGGCGCGCGGCAGCAGCCGCACGCGGCTGCGCGCGCGCACCTGCAGCGCGGCATGCGGACGCGCCAGGCTGAACAGCAGCCGCGGGTTGCCGTGGCGGTCGATGTCCTCGCGCGCATGGTCCGGCGGCGGCTCGATGCGCAGGTCGAAGGCCTGCAGCTGCTGCCACGGCTCCTCGCGCGGACGCAGCCAGGCCACGTGCTGCGCCAACTCCACCGGGCTGCCGTAGTGGTACTCGGTGGTGTGCTCCACGGCCAGGCCCAGCTCCGGAAGCTCCGGCGCGTCGGCCGCGATGGGCGAAGCACTCTCCCCGGCCACGAGCGGGCCGGTGACGGCGGTGTTGAAACCGATGAGGTCGGGCGCCAGCGCTTCGGCCGCGACGGCCACGGGCAGGCCATCCTCGGTGGCTGCGAGCGGCGTGGCCTCGGCGATCGGCGCGGGGGCATCCACCGGCGCGCCCGGCACGGAATCGGCGGAATCGGCGGAATCGGGATGGGGTGTCATGGCTTTTGCAGCGGGTCGCCAACGTGGGCGAAGAAGCGCTTGCCGATGTCGTCGGAAAGCTGCGCGCCGGCGTCGGCCAGCTGCGCCGCCAGCGCGTCCAGGCGGCGGCGCAGTGCTTCGTCGTCCAGGCCACGCAGCGCCTGCAGCGTCAGCCCCGGGCCTTGTGCGGGCAACCCGGCGAGCAGTTCGTCGGCCACGTCGGTGGCGATGGGCAGCTTGCGCACCTCGTTGCGCAGCCGGCGCAGGATGCAGGTCCAGGCGCGCGGGTTGTTGTCGTCCAGCACCAGCAGGTCCACCAGCGCCAGCAGGTCCTGGTGGCGCTGGTAGCGGGCGCGAAAGGTGATGGTGCTGTCGTAGAGCTCCAGCAGCAGCGCGTTGCCCTCGGCCTCGGCCAGCGCGCCCTCGCGCAGCAGCACGCCGAACTGCGTGGCGTGGCTGACCAGGCGCTCGACGTGGCGCCCCACGGCCAGCAGCCGCCAGCCGTGGTCGCGCGTCATGCGGTCGCTCTGCGCGCCGGTGACGGCGGCGAGCTGCACCGCCAGGTCGTCCAGCGCGCGCAGCACCGCGGTGGTGGTGGGCGCGGCCTTGTCCCGCGGCTGCAGCGCCGCGCGCAAATCCGCCCCCATGCGCCGCATCAGGCCCCACTGCTCGGGCGAGAGCCGCTCGCGCAGGCTGCCCGCGGCGCGCGACAGCGCCCCCAGCAGCCAGCCCAGGCCGTTGCTCTCGTCGGCCAGGCCCTTGAGCAGCGCGCGGCGCAGCACCGCGCGCGAGGGCGAGGACGCGCTCATGCCCAGCAGGCCCGCGCGCTGCAACAGCGCCCGCAGCGCGCGCTGCACCGGTGCGGGCAGCTCGGCGCCGGCGGTGCGCTGCAGCGCCGCGCGCGCCAGCCGCAACGCCTGCTCGGTGCGCTCGGTGTAGCGGCCCAGCCAGTACAGGCTCTCGGCGGCGCGGCTGGCCACCGGGCCGCGCCGCGCCAGGATGTCGTCCACGCCCAGGCGCCGCGTGAGCATGCTGAAGGTGTCCACCGTGCCGTCGGTGCGCACCCACAGGTCCATCGCGCTGCCGTGCCCGGGCAGCAGCGGCGCATCGGCATCCGCCGCCACGCGTGCCAGCCCGCCGGGCAGCACTTGCCAACTGCCGGTGCCGTCGGCCACCGCGTACACGCGCAGCCCCACCGGCACGCCTTCGAGCCGGCCCTCGCGCCAGCGCAGCGCCTGCGAGCGCCCGGGACGCTCCTGCAGCGTCCAGGCGTCGGGATCGTCCCCGATCCGCCCTGCCTCGGGGCGCAGCGCACCGGCATCGGGCCCGAAGCTGGGGCGCATGCACAACTTCGGCAAATGCGGCTGCGCCGCCTCCCAGGCCGCGGCCTCGCCGCACCACCAGGAGGCCAGCGTGGGCAGCAGCAGCGGCTGGCCCATCAGCGCCTGCGCGATGCCGGGCAGGAAGCCCGACAGCGCCGGCGACTCCAGGAAGCCGCTGCCCGGCGCGTTGGCCAGCGCCAGCCGCCCGGCGCGCAGTACCTGCAGCAGCCCTGGCACGCCGTAGTAGCCCTGGTGCTCGTCGAGCTCCAGCGGGTCGCACTGGGCGTCGCCGATCATGCGCAGCAGCCCGTGCACCGGCGCCAGGCCTTCGAGCATCTTTCGGTACAGCCGCTCGCCGCGCACGGTGAGGTCGCCGCCCTCGACCAGCGGCAGGCCCAGGTAGCGCGCGAGGTAGGCGTGCTCGAAGTAGCCCGGCGCGTCCGGCCCCGGCGTGAGCAGCGCCAGGCGCGGGTGGGCGTCGCCGGCGGCCATGACGGCCTGCGCGCGCAGCGACTGCAGCAGCTTGCGGAAGGTCGTCGCCATGTGCTGCACGCGCAGCTGCTCGAAGGCCTCGGGAAACAGCCCCGCGGTGATGAGCCGGTGCTGCAGCACGTGTCCCAGCCCGTCCGCGCACTGCGTGCGCTGCCCCGTCACCCACCAGCGCCCATCAGGCCCGCGCGCGAGCTCGAAGGCCACCACGTGCAGGAACTGCCCGGCCAGCGGCCGGAAACCGTGCAGCGGACGCAGGTAGCCCGGATGGCGAAACAGCAGCGCCGGCGGCAGCAGCGCGTGCTCCAGCAACTCCTGCCGCCCGTACACGTCAGCCAGGATGAGCTGCAGGAGCTGCGCGCGCTGCGCCACGCCGCGCTCGATGGCGGCCCAGTCCGCGGGCTCCATCACCATCGGCAGCAGCTCCGGCGTCCAGGGCAGCGACTGCTCCGTGCCGTGTACGTTGTGCGTGATGGCATCGGCGCGCAGCTGCTGTGCGAGTTGCTGCGCGCGGCGCTGCAGCTCGGCGCCGAAGGCCTGCGGCCGCGCCGGCAGCGTGGCGAGCAGCCGCTGCCAGGAGGCGCTGAGGTTGCGGTCCGGAGCGCGCCACTCGTCGAGCGCGCCGGTGGTCGGCAGCTTCACCAGCCAGTCGGCGGCGCTGGCAGCCGCGCGCGGGCGGCTGCGGGGGGTGGCGACTCTCATCGCCTCAGCCCGGCGTGCGCAGGTCCAGCGTGAACGGGAACTCCAGGCTCGGCCGCGCCGGCGCGACC
Organism: uncultured Azohydromonas sp.; assembly: GCF_937926365.1. Taxonomy (GTDB): domain Bacteria; phylum Pseudomonadota; class Gammaproteobacteria; order Burkholderiales; family Burkholderiaceae_C; genus Azohydromonas. The sequence goes on from NZ_CALAOH010000156.1 coordinate 7,845, forward strand.
TGCATGCGGCCCGGAGTGTGCTCCAGCTTGAAGAAGCGCGCCAGGCGCCGGCTCTCGGCCTCGTAGGCGTTGACCGGGAAGGTGACGTAGTTGCGCCCGCCCGGGTGCGCCACGTGGTAGCGGCAGCCGCCCACCGAGCGCGACATCCAGCGGTCCACCAGGTCGAAGGTCAGCGGCGCGTGCACGCCGATGGTCGGGTGCAGCGCCGAGGGCGGCTGCCAGGCGCGGTAGCGCACGCCGCAGACGAACTCGCCCACGCGGCCCGTGGGCTGCAGCGGCAGCGCGCGGCCGTTGACGGTGACGACGTGGCGGTTGGCGTTGAGCCCCGTGACCTTGACCTCCAGCCGCTCCAGCGAGGAGTCCACGTAACGCACGGTGCCGCCGGCCGAGCCCTCCTCGCCCATCACGTGCCAGGGCTCCAGCGCGGAGCGCAGCTCCAGCTCCATGCCCTGCGTGGCCATGGTGCCGATGACGGGGAAGCGGAACTCGAAGTGCGGGCCGAACCAGGCGGCGTCGAAGTGCATGCCTGCCGCGCGCAGGTCGGCCAGCACATCCTCGAAATCCATCCGAACGAAGGTGGGCAATGTAAAACGGTCGTGCAGCGCCGTGCCCCAGCGCGTGAGCCGCGTGTCGCCGTGGCCGCGGTAGGGCTCGCGCCAGAACCACGCCACTAGCGCGCGCAGCAGCAGCTGCTGCGCCAGGCTCATTTGCGCATGCGGCGGCATCTCGAAGGCGCGCAGCTCCAGCAGGCCCAGGCGGCCGGTGGCGCCGTCGGGCGAGTAGAGCTTGTCGATGCAGAACTCGGCGCGGTGCGTGTTGCCGGTGACGTCGATGAGCAGGTTGCGGAAGAGACGGTCCACCAGCCACGGCGGCACGCCCGCCGGGCCGGCGCCCTGGCGCTCCAGCTCGGCCAGCGCGATCTCCAGCTCGTAGACCTGGTCGTCGCGTGCCTCGTCGAAGCGCGGCGCCTGGCTGGTCGGGCCGATGAAGAGGCCGCTGAAGAGGTAGCTCAGGCTCGGGTGGTTGTGCCAGTAGGTCAGCAGGCTGGCCAGCAGGTCCGGCCGGCGCAGGAAGGGGCTGTCCGCCGGCGTGGCGCCGCCCAGCACCAGGTGGTTGCCGCCGCCGGTGCCGGTGTGGCGCCCGTCGAGCATGAACTTTTCCGTCGAGAGCCGGCTGTGGTGCGCGGCGTCGTAGAGGAATTCGGTGTGCTCGACCAACTCGTCCCAGCTGCCCGCCGGATGGATGTTCACCTCGATCACGCCCGGGTCCGGCGTGACCTGCAGGATCTTCAGGCGCGGGTCGCGCGGCGGCGGGTAGCCCTCCAGCACGATGCGCACGCCCAGCTCGCGCGCGGTGGCTTCCACGTGCGCCAGCAGCTCCAGGTAGTGCTCCAGGTGCTGCAGCGGCGGCATGAAGACGTGGATGGCGCCGCCGGCGGCCTCGGACGCCAGCTCGGCCTTGGGGCCGTTGGCGCGCGCAGGGTTGCGCACCTCCACGCACAGCGCGGTGCGCGTGATCCAGGACGCCGATTCGTGGCGCGACGGCGCGCCCTGCTGGCGTCCCTCGGCGCCGGCGAAGCGGCCGTCCCGGCCCAGCGTGCCGGTCCCTTCGCCCAGCGCGTCGTCGCCCTCGCCCACCCTGCCGTTGTCCGGGCCGGACTCGCCGAAGGCCGTGCCCTGCCCCTCGTTACCGGGCCAGGGCTGGCCCTGCAGCGCCACCGTGCCGCCCTCGGCCCAGCCGGCGCCGCTGCGGTGCGCGTCGTAGCCGGGCTGCTGGTGCAGCGGCGCACCCGCCGGCGGCAGCGCACCGCGCGGCGCGAAGGGATCGGGCATGAAGTCCTGCGTGCGTGCCCGGTCCTCCGGCGAAGCCCAGGGCAGCGAGTCCAGCGGCAGCCGCAAGCCCATGGCCGAGTCGCCCGGCAGCAGGTACAGCCGCTCGTCGCGCAGGAACCACGGGCCGCTGGCCCAGGCGTCCTGCTCGCGGCGCAGCGGCAGCGCGTAGCCGGTGATGGCATCCAGGCCCTTGGAGAAGACGCGGCGCAGGCGCACGCGCTCCAGCTCGTCGTCCAGCTTCGAGTCGAAGGGATCGACGTTCACCGGCAGCCGGCGCTCGCGCCAGAGGTGGTACCAGGCGTCCTCGTAGGCCGGCATGACGTGCTCGGCCTTGACGGCCAGCTTCGCCGCCAGCCGGGTGATGAAGCGCTGCGCGTCCTCGGCGGTGTAGGGCTGGGGGTCGCGCTCATCGGCGAAGAGCGCCGGGTCGTGCCAGCAGGGCTCGCCGTCGGCGCGCCAGGCGATGGTCATGGCCCAGCGCGGCAGCTGCTCGCCCGGATACCACTTGCCCTGTCCGAAGTGCAGGAAGCCGCCCGCGCCGTATTCGGCATGCAGCCGGTGCAGCAGCTCCAGCGCGCGGCCGCGCTTGGTGGGGCCCAGGGCGTCGGTGTTCCACTCGGCGCCGTCGCGGTCGTCCACGGAGACGAAGGTAGGCTCGCCGCCCATGGTCAGGCGCACGTCCTGCGCCTGCAGTTGCTCGTCCACCGCATGGCCCAGGGCGACGAGTTCGCCCCACTGCTCATCGGTGTAGGGCTTGGTCACGCGCGACGACTCGTGGATGCGCGAGACGCTCATGTGGTGCTCGAACTCCACCTCGCACTGGCCCACCGCGCCGCTGACCGGCGCCGCCGTGGAGGGGTCGGGCGTGCAGGCCACGGGAATGTGGCCTTCGCCGGCGAGCAGGCCGGAGGTCGGGTCCAGGCCGATCCAGCCGGCGCCGGGCAGGTACACCTCGCACCAGGCGTGCAGATCGGTGAAGTCGGCTTCGGCGCCCGAGGGGCCGTCCAGCGACTTCACGTCCGGCACAAGTTGGATCAGGTAGCCGGAGACAAAGCGCGCGGCCAGCCCCAGGCGGCGCAGCACCTGCACCAGCAGCCAGGCCGAGTCGCGACAGGAACCGCTGCGCTTTTCCAGCGTCTCCTCGGGCGTCTGCACGCCCGGCTCCAGGCGGATGAGATAGCCCACCTCCTGCTGCACACGCTGGTTGAGCGCGACCAGGAAATTGGTCGTGCCCTGCGGCTCGCGCGAAATGCTCTCGACGAAGGCCGCGAGCCTGGGCGTCAGCGGCCCGGTGGCCAGGTAGGGCGCCAGGTCGCGCGCGCTCTCTTGCGAATACTCGAAGGGGAACTTCTCGGCCTGGGGCTCCAGGAAGAAGTCGAAGGGGTTGAAGACCGACATCTCGGCCACGAGATCGACCGTGACCTTGAACTCCGTGGTGGGCTCCGGGAACACCAGCCGCGCCACGTGGTTGGAGAAAGGATCCTGCTGCCAGTTGACGAAATGCTTCGCGGGCTCCACCCGCAGGGCATAACTCAGGATGGGCGTGCGGCAATGCGGCGCAGGGCGCAGGCGCACCAGTTGCGGCGACAGCCCGACGCGGCGGTCGTAGCGGTAGTGCGTGACGTGATGCAGCGCGACATGGATGGACACGACGGCGTTCCCTCTGAAGCTCGGGTTGATTAGTTGATTGTCTCACCCGGGTAAACCCGGGGCCCTTGAGGTTGAGCGGTCATCGCTCAAGGGAGAAAGCCCCTAGCGCGAACCGTGCCGCCAGTAACGCGGCCGCATTTCACGCTCGCAGGACGCCTGCCCCTCCCGCCAGCGCCAGGCGCCACAAGCGGGGCTCTGCACCACATGAATGCCGCGCGCACCCAGGCGGTGCAGCACTTCAGGCGTCGGATGGCCGAAGCGGTTGTGGTGTCCGGCCTGGACCAGGGCCACGGTGGGCGCCACGGCGTCCAGGAAAGCCGGCGAGGAAGAGCCACGGCTACCGTGGTGCGGCACCAGCAGCAGCTCGCTGCGCAGAGCCTGCGCGTCGGCCGCCACCAGGGCCGCCTCCTGCGCCGTGGCGATGTCGCCGGTGAGCAGCAGGCGGCGGCCCTGGACATCGGTGACCTGCACCACGCAGCTCAGCGCATTGGGCGGCGTGCGCGTCGCGTAGGCCGCGGCCGGCGGATGCAGCACGGCGAAGCGCACGCCGTCGCGCTCCCACTGCTGACCGGCCTCGCAGCGCACGTGCGGCAAACCCGTGCCCAGCAGCGCATGGCCGGGCTCCAGCGAACTGTGCAGTTCCCGCACCGGCAGCGCCTTCAGCAGCGAGGCGGCGCCGCCGGCGTGGTCCATGTCGCGATGGCTGAGCACCAGGGTGTCGATGCGGCGCTCGCCCAGCGCCTGCAGCAGCGGCGCGAGCACGCGCTCGCCGGCATCGCGCCCGGGGCCGTACTGCGGGCCGCTGTCGTAGAGCAGCAGTGAGGCGTGCGTTCGCACCAGCACCGCGCTGCCCTGCCCCACGTCGGGCACCACCACCTCGAAATACCCCGGGGCCGGGCGATCCGGCGGCGGCAGCACCAGGGGCAGCAGCAGCGGCAGGCCCAGCAGCCGCAGCCGCCACGGCAGCGGCACCACCAGCAGCGCCCCGGCCAGCAGCGCGGTGGCCTGGGCCCAGGACGGCGCCACGGCGGCGCCCCATACCGCGCCCGGCAGAGAAGCCAGCATGGCCAGCCCCGCGCCCAGGACGGACAGCAGCGCCGCCGCCGCGCTCCACAGCGGCGCCCACAGCACGCCCAGCAGCGCCAGCGGCGTGACGGCCAGCGTCACCAGCGGAATCGCCACCAGGTTGGCCAGCAGGCCCACCAGCGAGAACTGCTGGAACAGCAGCAGCGTCAGCGGCGCCAGCCCGGCCGTGGCGACGACCTGCGTGCGCAACCCGGACCGCAGCAGCGACAGGCCCTGGCGCAGCAGCCCGGCACCGGCACCCGCCGCCCAGCCGGGCGCAGCGGTCCGCGGGACCGGCATGGCGGCCACGGGCGCGCTCCCGGCGCCCGCACCGGCCACGGAGACGGTTCGCGCAGGGGGCTGCACGGCTTCCGGCCCCGCTCGGCCCTGCGTATCGGAGTCCGCTGCCTCCCGCTGCGCCGGCTCCGAAGCCATCAGCAGCCCCACCGCCGCGAACGACAGCCAGAAACCCGGCTGCAGCAACGCCCACGGGTCCAGCGCGCTGACCACGACCGCAGCCGCGGCCAATCCCAGCGGCCAGGGCCAGCGCAGTCCCAGCACGTGCAGCAGCGCGGCGCTGGTCAACATCCACACCGTGCGCTGCGCCGGCACGCCCCAGCCGGCCAGCAGCGCGTAGGCCGCGGCCAGCGCCACGCCGCCCCAGCGCGCGGCCCGCGGCGCCGGGCACCACAGCAGCAGCGCTCCGGCACGGCGCCACAGCGCGCCCACGAGCGCCGCGGCCAGCCACGCGAACATCGTGATGTGCAGGCCGCTGATAGCCATGAGGTGCGCGGTGCCGGTGGCGCGGAACAGCGCCCAGTCGCCGCGGTCGATAGCGGCCTGGTCGCCCACCGCCAAGGCGGCCAGCACGCCGGCGGCGCGCGGGTCCGGCACCTGCGCCTCGATGGCGTCACGCACGCGCTGGCGCGCCCGCTCCACGGGGTAGCCCGCGGCCTCGTCCAGCAGTTGCGGCGCCTGGGGCTCGGTGCGCACGCTGCCGGTGGCGCGGATGCCGCGCTCGAACAGCCACAGCTCGCCGTCGAAGCCGTGCGGATTCAGCAGCGCGTGCGGCGCCTGCAGCCGCGCCCACAGCCGCCAGCGCTGGCCCGCGCGCAGCCCGGTGCCGGGGACGGAGAGCGCGGGCTCGTCCGGTCCGCCGCGGCTCCACGACAGCGACACCCGCCGCGGCACGGCTGCCGGCGCGCCGGCGGCGTCGCGCGCCCGTTCCACCGCCAGCACGAAGCGCAGACCCTCGGCGCCGTCCTGCGGCAGCTCCGCCACCACGCCGGTGAGCTCCACCGGCTGGCGTTCCAGCCCGGGGGCCAACGCGTCGGCCAGCCGTTCACGCGCCTGCAGGCTGGCATTGGCCGCGCCCAAGCCGGCCACGGCGGCCAGGACGGATGACGCAGCCAGCACGGGCAGCGCGCGGCCCGCCGCGTGGCGCACACGCCAAGCCAGCAGCGACAACAGCGCCGCGAGCGCCAGCAACGCCGCGTCCAGCGCCGGCGCCCAGAGCACGGGCTGCCGCAGCTGCCAGGCAGTGCCGAGCAGCCAGGACACGGCCAAGGCGCCCAGGCGCAAGCCCCGCCAGTCACGCGAATGGAGCGGTGTAGGATGCCGCGCCTTTTCCACCCCCCGAACAGGTCTCGCCATGTCTTCTGTCCAAGACCGCCTCAATGCGCTGGGCATCACGCTGCCGCCAGTGGCGGTGCCCGCGGCCGCCTACGTGCCCTTCGTGCAAAGCGGTAATCTGGTCTTTCTCTCCGGCCACATCGCCAAGAAAGATGGGAAACCCTGGGTCGGCCAGCTGGGCGCCGACATGAGCACCGAGGAAGGGGTGGCCGCAGCGCGCGCGGTGGCCATCGACCTGCTGGGCACGCTGCAGGCGGCGGTGGGCGACCTCTCGCGCGTCAAGCGCATCGTCAAGGTGCTGAGCCTGGTCAACAGCACGGCCACCTACACCGAGCAGCACCTGGTAACCAACGGCTGCTCCAACCTGCTGGGCGAAGTCTTCGGCAACGAGGTCGGCGCGCATGCGCGCAGCGCCTTCGGCGTGGCGCAGTTGCCGCTGGGCGCCTGCGTGGAAATCGAGCTCATCGCCGAGGTGCAATGAGACCGGCCCCGGCGCAAGGCATGGATACGGGCACGCGCCGCGACCTGGTACCGGCGCTGATCGCGCTCACCAGCGTGGCAGCCATCGGCGCCGCGCTGGTGTCGCAGCATGTGTTCGACATGCAGCCTTGCCCGTGGTGCGTGCTGCAGCGGCTGATCTTCGCAATGATCGCCGTGGCGGCCCTGGCGGCCTGGATGGCCCAGGCCGCCTGGCTGCGCAGCACCGCGCTGGTGCTGGCGGTGCTGCTGGCGTTGTCGGGCATGGGCGCGGCACTGTGGCAGCACTTCGTGGCGGCCAGTTCGTCGTCGTGCAACCTGACGCTGGCCGACAAGATCATTGCCCAGCTTGGCCTGGACGCCTCCCTGCCCGAGGTCTTCCAGCCGCGCGCCAGCTGCGCCGACGCGGCGGTGGATCTGTTCGGCGTGCCTTACGAGCTCTGGAGCCTGGCGCTGTACCTGCTCCTGGGCGTGGCCGCCGTGTTCGGCTTACGCCGCACAGGCCGCTGAGAGATTCGGCTGCGCCGCCGTGCCGCTGCTGCCGCGCTTTTGGCGCAGGCGGCGCGCCACCGGCAGCAGTACCGCGCCCAGCGCGAACATGGCGTAGGTCGAGGGCTCGGGCACCGGCGCCACGGCGGTGTGGAACACGGAGTCGGGCACCAGGTTCGACGTCAGGGTGTAGTTGGCGCCGCTGGCTCCCGTGGTTCCGGTGATCAGGTAATAGTATTTCTTGCGGCCGTTAAGGTGCTCGAAACTGAAGCTCTGCTGCCCGGCCACCCCCGTCGGCGTGAAGGACCCCAGATATTTATCCGGGCCATAGAAATCGCCGTAAAAGTCCACCCGCAAGTTGGCAATGGTGCCGCTGTTGAGTTGGAACAGTGCCTGCACACCCGTGTTGCCGCTTTGTGCCGGCGTGAGCAGGTAGCGGGCGTCGTCCGTGAATGTGACGTTTTTAGCGACATTCCTACTGTAGGTTTCCGTCGTGGCATGGGAATCCCAATTCACGTCGACTGCGTATGCGGATGGCACACACAGTACGGCTGCCACCCATGCAATTGCACGATATTTCATCGGTACATCCTTGTAAAAAGCAAAACCACTTGGCGCAAGAAAGCGCTGCGCCAATTTGGTTTGCTTATGACTTAGGGTCAACCCCACAATCGAATAGCGCATATGAGCGCCAGGGATTTGCAATGTTTTTCCAGCATTTACAAATACTGGCAACGAATGACTTTTGTCTTTGATAAGGCATCAGATTGCCAGCAGGAAGTCTGTTTGTCAGTACTTATAAACTTGGCGTGAAGCCGGATTTCCTTCAACGGGAGAACGGTTTTTCAAATAAGCGCTCGCTCGGTTTCCGTTTCGCCCTCCGGGACGGGACTGGCGAGCGGAGGCACGACGAAACCTCGCGCCGGATAAACCAAGCAGCGAGTGCGCCGCGCACGGCACGCGAGCACGACCAATAGGAAAACCGCGGCGGGAACCGCGGACGTGGAGCGTGCGAATGCGCAGCTGATGGGCTGATGGGCTGACGGTCCGCGGCATCCGCGCGGCGCGCGGACGTACGTATTCAGCCCACCCTGTTGCCCGGGGCGTGGTGAGGGCCACGCAGTAG
>NZ_CALAOH010000157.1 GCF_937926365.1 uncultured Azohydromonas sp.
GTCTACTGCGTGGCCCTCACCACGCCCCGGGCAACAGGGTGGGCTGAATACGTACAAACAAGAGGTCCGGCTCCACGGGTATTTGGACCAATGCTTCAGTGAACTATTCACGCCATTTCCTGGCGCTCCGTTCGGGTATATGCACGTCGCTCAAGGAGGGTTTTCCGCTTTGGCGCCATGGTTACATTTATAGGCACCCGGAGCGCCGGCCAACCACGTTGCGATCCACGCCTCCGCCGTCCAACTCCCTGGGAAGACATACGCTTTCGGCCCCGGTAATTTTTCTCGATCGCGGCGTTACCCGAGAAACATTGATTAACACAAGCTTTCCTTATCTCGGCCCATCCGCTGCCGAAACATAAACCATCGCCGCTCGAAAACTCGTCCACAAGACAGCCAGTCACGAAGCGGAGCCAGGTTCTCCTGGATTGAATGGTCTCCTGAAAACCGCGTTGGAAATCCGCGCGGCGGAGCGAGGCCGCCCTTTGAAAAACAGTTTCTCTACGGCAATGAATATCCTGAATTCCCAAAAGCATTCCCGCCTGGCGCTTGTCGGCTCCCTGTTCTCCATGAGCGTGATGCTGGCCGCCTGCGGCGGCGGGCAGGACGAGGCCTACCGTGCGGTGGGCGGCGAAGGCGCGCAGTCGCTGTCCAGCGCGGACAGCGCCGTCCTGGCGGACGGTCAGGACGCCGCCGTGCTGGCGGCCGACGAGCAGGACAACACCGTCTCGGCGCCGCCGGCGGCGTGGGAGCTGGAGGACGATCCGGTCGTCTCCGAAACCTTCCTGGCCAGCCAGCAGGCCCGCGCCACGGCCACGGAAAGGGCGATGGCCGCCGCGGCGGTGACCACCGACACCCGCGTGAAGTGGAACCCCGGCCACTACATCGCGCTGCCGCAGCGCGACAAGGCGACGATCGAGAAGGTCATGGCGGAGATCAAGCCGCTGCCGCAGGTCAAGGGGCTGATCCTGCGCTACGAATGGGCGCAGCTGGAGACGTCCAAGGGCGTGTACGACTTCTCGCGCCTGGACCGCGACTTGAGCCTGGTGCAGGCCGCCGGCAAGCGGCTGTGGATCATGGTCGGCACCAAGGTCTTCCGTGCCGGTGGCCGCGCGGTGCCGGACTACCTGCGCACCGCGGAGTACGAAGGCGGCGCCTACAAGATCCTCATCGGCGCGCGCCAAGCCATCGGCAGCAAGGAGCGCTACGGCGAGAACGCCGCGCTGCACAACCCCAAGGTGCGCGACCGCCTCGTCGCGCTGGGCGCCGCGATGGGTGCGCACCTCAACAAGCACAACGCGCTCGAAGGCATCACCTTCAACGAGACGGCCATGGGCCAGATGAAGGTGCCGCTGACCGCCGCGCAGAAGAACGCGTACTTCGACAACCTGGCTCAGGTTGGCGCCGCCACGCAGCGCGCCTTCCCCAACACGGTGGTGATGCAGTTCATCAACTTCCCCAAGCCCTACATGCCCGGCCTCATCAGCAGCATGGTGAGCAACAAGGTGGCGCTGGGCGGGCCGGACATCCTCCTGCAGGACCCCGACCTCAACAACCACATCTATCCGATGTACAACCCGGCCAAGGGCAAGGTCGCGGTGGGCCCCTCGGTGCAGCCGGAGAACTTCGCCACCACCGTGCAGCACGGCGCCTACAACCCGCCCAAGATCAGCGATCTCTACGACTTCGGCCGCACCCGCCTGAGCGCCAACTACATGTTCTGGACCCGCGTGACCAACGGCTCGCCCTCGCCCTATGCGCGCACGCTGGACTTCTTCAAGTCCAGTGCCTTCCCCAAGGACGCCTCCGGCGGGCTGATCACCACCTGCCCCTCGACCTATACGAGCTGCGTGCCGAAGCTCTGAGCAATCGCTTGCACGGCTGAACGAAAAAGCGGGCCCTCGGGCCCGCTTTGCGTTGAGGGTGCAACCTTCACCCCGACAAGCTGCGCAGCACCTGCAGCAGCCTGCGCGCCGCCACCGGCTTGACCAGCACCTGGAAGCCGCTCTCGGTGGCGCGGCGCAGTTCCTCGTGCGTGGTGTCGCCGGTCACGAGCACGGCCGGCAGCTCGCAGCGCCAGTGGTGGCGCAGGGCCTCGATGGCGGCAATGCCGTCCGGACCCTCGCCCAGGTGCAGGTCCGACAGGATCAGGTCCGGCGGCAGCGCCTGCGTGCGCTGCGCCATCACCGCCTCGCGCGCCGAGGCCGCCAGCACCACGCGGTGGCCCCACTCGCGCAGCAGCGCCCCCAGCGCCTCGCGGATCGGCTCCTCGTCCTCGATCACCAGCACCGTGCGCGAGGCGGCCTCGGGCATGGGCAACGTGCAGTCGGGACCGGCGGCGTCCTGCGGCGCCTCGCGCTCGGCACGCGCCACGCCGACGCGGAACATCGTCCCCCGCCCCGGCTGCGACACCACGCTGAGCTCGTGGCCCAGCAACTGCGCCAGCCGCTTGACGATGGCCAGCCCCATGCCCAGCCCCTGTGCGCGCGAACGGCCGCCGCGCCCCACCTGGTAGAACTCGTCGAACACCCGCGGCAGCTCCGTGGCACCGATGCCCACGCCGGTGTCCCAGACCTCGATGTTCACGTGCGTGGCGGTGCTGCGCGCCACCACCACCACGCCGCCCTTCTCGGTGTACTTGAGCGCGTTCTGCACCAGGTTGGCCAGCAGCCGCTCCAGCAGCTGCGGATCGCTGCGCACGCACTTGCCGCCGGGCGAGAAGCGCAGGTTCAGCCCGGCCAGCTCGGCCTGCCCCGCGAACTGCATGTGCAGCCGCCGGAACACGTCGCGCAGCGGGAAGGTCTGCTGGGCGGGCTCGACGCTGCCGGCATCCAGCCGCGACACGTCCAGCATCGCGTTGAAGGAGCGCTCCAGGGCCTCGATGCAGCGGATGAGGTTGCGAATGTAGGGCTCGTCCCCGGTGCCGCGCAGCCGCTTCTCCAGCGTCGCGGCAAAGAGCCCGATGGCGTGCACGGGCTGGCGCAGGTCGTGGCTGGCGTTGGCCAGGAAGCGGGTCTTGTCGCGGTCGGCGCGCAGCGCCTGGTCGCGCTCGGTGCCCAGCGCGCACAACCGTTCCTCGCGTTCCAGCTGCACGGTGGCCTGGGCGCGCCAGTGGCGGTGGCGATGCAGCGCCAGTGCGGCCACCACCGCGCACAGCAGCCCCCCCGCCCCCAGCACGGTTGCGGCAGGCCCGGGCTGCTGGCGCACCGTCCAGGCCAGCGCCAGGGTGGCGGAGCCGGGCAGCAGCAGCGCCAGCAGCACGGCCCGGCCCAGCGGGGCCAGCCCGCCCGCCACGACGAAGGCCACCATCGCCAGCACGATGAGCAGCAGCCACCGCTCGGTCTCGCCCGTGGGCAGCCAGGCCATCAGGGCCAGCAGCGCCAGCGCCAGCCCCGTGACGCCCACGTAGGCGCGGTACACCGCGATGCGCGGCACCGGTGGGCCGCACAGCCAGTCCGGCTTCCACGCCCACAGCAGCCACAGCGCGGCCGTGCACGAGGCCCAGGCCAACACGCCCAGGCTCCTGGGACTGAGCACCAGCGCCACCGCCAGCGCGCCCAGCACGGCCGCCACCACGCCCGGCGCGGCTTGCAGCAGCTCGGCCCGGGCCTGGTCGTGCAGCCGGCGCTCGCGCGCGCGACGCTCGGTCCAGGTTCGGGGCGTGGCGCCGGGCACGGGCTCCTGGCCCCCCACCGCGACGAAGCTGCCCCGCGCCGCCCGGCCCGCCAGGGCGGCAGCGATATTCACGCCCGACATGGACACTCCTCGGTGCAACGCTCAGCGGAAAAGGCTGATCAGGTGGGAGCGGGACCTCACGTCCAGCGCCAGCAGCAGCGCCGAGACGTAGTTTTTCACCGTGCCCAGCGACAGCGACATGCACTGGCTGATTTCCTGGTTCGCGCAGCCCGAAAGCACCAGCTCCAGGATTTCAAGATGGCGCGGACCCAGCTCGGAAACCCGGTCCATCAGCGCCGAAGCGGCAAAACGCGGAAAAAGCGCCGCGTTCGGCAACATATTCGATTCGCGTTTCCCTGGACGGGCCTGCAGCAGCGCTTGCAGGGTGCGGCGCATGTCGTCCATCAGCGCGCCCTTGTGCACGTAGGCCGCGGCGCCCAGGGCCCGCGCCTGGCGCACCACGAACTCGTCGGCGGTGCCGCTGAACACCGCCACGCGGGCCCCGGGATGGCACTCCACGAAGCGGCGCAGCCCCTGCAAACCCTTGCAGTCGCTCAGGTTCAGGTCCAGCAGCACGGCGTCGATGGGCGGGTTCTGGGCATAGACCTCCAGCGCATCGAGCAAGGTCACGGCTTCGAGCCATTCGATGCGCAGGTCGTCGATTTCCGCGTACAGCGAGCGCATGCCGCAGCGGATCAGTTCATGGTCGTCCACCAGCAGCACGCGGCGCTGGGACGGGGTTTCCTCCTCCGGCATGCCAAAACGGCCGGCCGAATGCACAGGCTGGGACCCGATGACGCAGTGCATACCTTCCCCCTATTAACACGATGGGCAAGCCAAACGCCTGTTGTAATTCCCGCGCAGCCAGCTTCCCCTAAAACCGTGCGCTGAAATCTTCAACAGGCCAAGGTATTGTGTCCATGAGAAAAATCAAAATAAACACAAGGAAGAGTTGACCCCGATTGGGGTGGAAATCCTCGAAAGAGGGCTGAAAGGAGTATCAACGGATATTCCCACGACAGCGGGCAGGGAATATCACAAGCGATGCGGCGGCGTGATGCCGTGGCGCTTCATCTGCCGGTACACCGTGGCGCGGCACACCCCCAGCTCGCGCGCGGCGGCGCTGATGGCCCACTTGTGCCGGCGTAGCGCCTGCAGCAGCTGCTGCGCCTCCTCGGCGCCGGCATCGGCCCATGCCTCCAGGGCGGGCACGACAGCCGGAGTCCCCACCGCGGCGAACGTATGCACCGGGGGCGCGGCCTCGGTCACCTCCTCCGGCAGCTCCGCCGGCGTCACGGGCGACTCGCCGGCCAGCGCCAGCGCGTAGCGCAGCGCGTTGCGCAGCTCGCGCGCGTTGCCCGGCCAGCGGTGCGCCAGCAGCAGCCGCAGCGCCTCGTCCGACAGGCTGGCGCGCTCCAGCCGCAGCTGCCGCGCCTCCTCGGCGAAGAGCATGCGCACCAGGTAGTCCAGGTCCCGGCGCTCGCGCAGCGGCGGCAGGCGCAACACCGCGCCGCTGAGGCGGTAGTACAGGTCCTCCCGGAAAGCGCCCTGCGCGATAGCCTGGCGCAGGTCGCGGTGCGAGGCGGCGATCACGTGCAGCTGCACCGGCACCGGCTTGTCCGCGCCCAGGGGCAGCACCTCGGACTCCGACAGCACGCGCAGCAGCCGCGTCTGCAGCTGCAGCGGCATGTCGCCGATCTCGTCCAGGAACAGCGTGCCGCCGTCGCTCTGCGCGATCAGCCCCTTCATGCCCTTGCTGCGCCCGCCGGTGAAGGTGCCGGGCGTGTAGCCGAAGAGCTCGCTCTCGATCAGCGACTCGGGGATGGAAGCGCAGTTGACGGCCACGAAGGGCTTGCATGCGCGGCGGCTGTGCGCATGCAGCGCCTTGGCCAGCACCTCCTTGCCCGCGCCGGTCTCGCCCTGGATCAGCAGCGCCACGCCGCTGTCCACCAGGCGCCGCGCGTGGCTGATGAGCTGCTGCATCGTCGCGTCGTCGCCGGCCAGCCGCTCCAGCGGGCCGCGCGGCGGCGCCTCCTCCACCGACGGCAGCCGCGGCGGCGGCATGCGCAGCACCGAGCCGGCGCGGCCGCGCGGCGGGATCACGCTGGGGAAGAAGCGCTGGCCGTGGTGCGGGAAGCGCGTGGCGACCTCCGGCGCACCGTGGCCGCGCGCCAGGCTCCACAGCACGTTGGGGCTGATGTCCAGCAGTTCCGTCAGCGGCGTGCCGATGAGCCCGGCCGCGTCGCGGTCACCGCGCAGCGTCTGCCAGAACTGCCGCCGCGCGCCGGTGTTGGCGCCGACGATGACGCCCTCCTCGTCGAAGGCCAGCATCAGCTCGCCCGACACGTCCACCAGCCCGCGCGCGCGGCCCAGGCGCAGGATCCAGTGATGGTCGAAGGCGCGCAGGAAGTTGGCGTCCTCGATCATCTGCGCGTACATGGTGGTCAGGTGCCACACCAGATGCTGGCTGTCGCGCGCCTCGGCCGACTTGAGTGCCGACACGTCCAGCACGCCCAGCAGCTCGCCATCGGGCGCGTACAGCGGCGAGGAGGTGCAGGTCAGCGAGATGTGCGTGGCGTCGAAGTGCTCCTCGCGGTGGCAGGTGATGGTGGTGCGCTCGATCAGGCAGGTGCCCACGCCGCAGGTGCCGGCATGGGCCTCGTTCCAGTCGGCGCCGATGTAGAGCCCGGCGCGCTTGAGCTGCGGCTCGGTGGCGGGGTTGCCGATGTAGTCCACGGCGATGCCGTCGGCGTCGGTGAGCAGCAGCATGTAGCCCAGGTCGGCCACGCGGCGGTACATGTCCTCCATGCCCGCGCGCGCCACGCGCAGAAAACCTTCCATGCGCTGGCGGTGCTCGCGCACCGCGGCCGAGGGCAGGATGCGCGCGGGCGTGGGCCGCGTGGGGTCCAGCCCATGCTGGCTCATGCAGCGGGCCCAGGACTTGTGGAAGAGCGACTCGGGCCCCGCGGCCCGCACCGCCAGCGCGCCGGTGCCCACGGCGATCACGTTGTCGATGTGGCGGGTCAGGGCGTCGGGCATGTGTTGTCTCCTCTTCTTGCCGGCCACTGCCGCCGCGGCCGGGCCCGCATCATCGAAGTGCGGGCGTACAGGGAAAACAGCAATTACCCCGAAGCGCACCGGGGACTTGCAACCGGACGTGGAGCAACTGCGACAGGTGTGATGCGACACCTGTCGCAGGCCGATGGGGCCCATGCAACAGGTGCGGGCCGCAGCGACAGGCGCCCGCCACGGCGCGGCCGGAGCCAGCGCCGGAGTCCAGCCGGCTGGCGCCACTTCTTCACGGATGGCACAGGCCTTGCGGTTGAGCCCCCGTCCAGTTGACGGAGAGCCCGGACCATGTCGATGCCAGCGAAGAGCGGGGAAGTGTGCGTGGGGATCATCGCGAACCCGGTGTCCGCGCGCGACATCCGCCGCGTCCTCGTCAACGCCAGCAGCCCGCAGCTGGCCGAGCGCGTGAGCATCGTGCTGCGGCTGCTGACGACGCTGAAGTCGCTGGGCGTCACGCGCGTGCTGGTGATGCCGGACAAGGCCGGCATCCGCGCCCTGCTCAACCGCCACCTGCAGCGCGAACCCTCCGAAGGCGGCTCCCTGCCCGCGGTCGAGTTCCTGGACATGGCGGTGAGCTCCACCGTGGAGGACACCTTCGAGGCCGCGCGCCGCATGCGTGCCGCGGGCGTGCGCGCGCTGATCGTGCTGGGCGGCGACGGCACGCACCGCGCGGTGGTGCGCGAGTGCGCGGACATCCCCATCGCGGGCCTGTCCACCGGCACCAACAACGCCTTCCCGGAGCTGCGCGAGCCCACGCTGGTGGCCATGGCCGTGGCGCTGCACGCCACCGGCCGCATCGGCGCGGACGAGGCGCTGGCGTGGAACAAGCTGCTGGAGGTGTCCATCGGCGAGCACCGCCGCGACATCGCGCTGGTGGACGCGGTGATCAGCACCGAGCGCTGCATCGGCGCGCGCGCGGTGTGGAAGACCGAGCAGCTCAGCGCCGCCTACTTCACCTTCGCCGACCCGGAGTGCATCGGGCTGTCGTCCATCGGCGGCCTGCTGCAGCCGGTGGACCGGCGCGCGCCGCAGGGCTTGGCCGTCACGCTGGCCCGCGACGGCACCGACGCGAAGCTGACGCTGCACGCGCCCATCGCGCCGGGGCTGCTGGCCGAGGTGCCGATCGCGCACTGGGAACCCATGGCGCCGGGCCGCGCCTTCGAGGTCGCCCAGGCCGGCGGCATCGTGGCCCTGGACGGCGAGCGCGAGCTGCCTTTCGAACCCGGCGAGCGCGTGCGGCTCACGCTGCGCCCGAACGCCTTTCCCACGGTGGACGTCACCCGCTGCCTGCGGCTCGCGGCGCAGCGGGGGCTGCTCCATCGTTTCTCAAGCAACCACTGACAGGAGACGAACCATGACTGTGAAACCCTTCCCGCTGGAGCGGCAGGCACTGCTGCAGTGCTACCGGACCATGCGCACCATCCGCGAGTTCGAGGAGCGGCTGCACGTGGACTTCGCCCGCGGCGACATCCCCGGCTTCGTGCACCTCTACGCCGGCGAGGAAGCCACCGCCGTGGGCATCATGAGCCACCTCGGCGACGGCGACCGCATCGCCAGCACGCACCGCGGCCACGGCCACTGCATCGCCAAGGGCGTGGACGTGGCGTCGATGATGAAGGAGATCTACGGGCGCAAGGGCGGCTCCTGCAACGGCAAGGGCGGCTCCATGCACATCGCCGATCTCTCCAAGGGAATGATGGGCGCCAACGGCATCCTGGGCGCGGGCGCGCCGCTGGTGTGCGGCGCGGCGCTGGCGGCCAAGTACCGCAAGAGCGGCGAGGTGGCGGTGTGCTTCGTGGGCGACGGCGCCTCCAACCAGGGCACCTTCCTGGAGAGCCTGAACCTGGCGGCGGTGTGGAACCTGCCCGTGCTGTTCGTGGTGGAGAACAACGGCTACGCCGAGTCCACCTCGCGCGACTACGCCACCGCGGTGGAGAGCTACGTGGACCGCGCCTCGGGCTTCGGCATCCCCGGCGTGGCCGTGGACGGCACCGACTTCTTCGCCGTGCACGAGGCCGCCGGCGAGATCATCAAGCGTGCCCGCGAGGGCGGCGGCCCGGCGCTGCTGGAGTGCCGCATGGTGCGCTTCTACGGCCACTTCGAGGGCGACGCCCAGACCTACCGCGCCGCGGGCGAGCTCGATGACATCCGCAACCACCGCGACTGCCTCAAGAAGTTCGCCGCCGCCGTCACCGGCGCGGGCGTGCTGCAGGCCGAGGAGCTGCAGGCCATCGACCACGAGGTGCTGGGCCTGATCGAGGACGCGGTCAGGCAGGCCAAGGCCGCGCCGCTGCCCACCGCCGCCGACCTGCTCACCGACGTGTACGTCAAGTACTGACGCGCGCACGTCGCCACGTTTTCCATTCACTCACACAGCCATCCAGCCAGGAGACAGGACATGGCCAGGAAGATTTCATTCAAGCAGGCGATCAACGAAGCCATCGACCAGGAAATGGCGCGCGACCCGTCGGTGATCATGATGGGCGAGGACATCGTCGGCGGCGCCGGCGCCGAGGGCGAGAAGGACGCCTGGGGCGGCGTGCTCGGCGTCACCAAGGGCCTGTACGCCAAGCACGGCGACCGGCTGCTGGACACGCCGCTGTCCGAGAGCGCCTACGTGGGCGCGGCCATCGGCGCGGCGGCCTGCGGCATGCGGCCCATCGCCGAGCTGATGTTCATCGACTTCATGGGCGTGTGCTTCGACCAGATCTTCAACCAGGCGGCGAAGTTCCGGTACATGTTCGGCGGCAAGGCGGAGACGCCGGTGGTGATCCGCGCCATGGTGGGCGCGGGCTTCCGGGCCGCGGCGCAGCACTCGCAGATGCTCACGCCGGTGTTCACGCACATCCCGGGCCTCAAGGTCGTGTGCCCCAGCACCCCCTATGACACCAAGGGGCTGCTGATCCAGGCCATCCGCGACAACGACCCCGTGATCTTCTGCGAGCACAAGAACCTCTACGGGCTCGAAGGCGAGGTGCCCGAGGGCTCCTATGCCATTCCCTTCGGCGAAGCCAACGTGGTGCGCGAGGGCGAGCACGTGTCCATCGTCACCTACGGGCTGATGGTGCACCGCGCGATGGAAGCGGCCGCAACGCTGGCCAAGGAAGGCGTGGAGGCCGAGGTGATCGACCTGCGCACCCTCTCGCCGCTGGACATGGACACGGTGCTCGACAGCGTGGAGCGCACCGGGCGCCTGGTGTGCGTGGACGAGGCCAGTCCGCGCTGCAACATCGCCACCGACATCGCCGCGCAGGTGGCGATGCAGGCCTTCAAGGCGCTCAAGGCGCAGATCGAGCTGGTGTCGCCGCCGCACGTGCCGGTGCCCTTCTCGCCCACGCTGGAGGACTTGTACATCCCCAGCGCCCAGCAGATCGGCGACGCCGTGCGCCGCACCCTCAAAGGAGGCAAGCAGTAATGACCGCAGTGATCACGCCCATCGTCATGCCCAAGTGGGGCCTGTCGATGAAGGAAGGGACCGTCATGTCGTGGCTGGTCGAAGAAGGCACCGAAATCGCGGTGGGCATGCCGATCCTGGAGGTCGAGACCGACAAGATCGCCAACGCCGTGGAGGCGGCCGACCCCGGCGTGCTGCGCCGCAAGGTCGCGCAAGAGGGCGAGCTGCTGCCGGTCAAGGCGCTGCTGGGCGTGATGGCGGGGCCCGAGGTGTCCGACGCCGACATCGACGCCTACGTCGCCGCCTACCAGGCGCCCTCGGCGGACGAGGAGGAGGATGCCGACGCCGCGCCCGCCTACCTCTGGACCGAGGTGGAAGGCATCCGCGTGCGCTACGCCCGCCGCGGCGCGGAGAGCGGCACGCCGGTGCTGTTCATCCACGGCTTCGGCGGCGACCTGGACAACTGGCTGTTCAACATCGACGCGCTGGCGGAAGTGGCGCCCGTGATCGCGCTGGACCTGCCGGGGCACGGGCAGTCCGACGTGAAACTGCCGGGCGCGAGCCTGGCGGCGCTGGCGGATTTCGTCGCCCGCTTCCTGGATGCGCTGGACGTGCGGCAGGTGCACGCGGTGGGCCACTCCATGGGCGGCGCGATCGCGTCGCAGCTGGCGCTGGCGCACCCGGCGCGGGTGGCGTCCGTCGCGCTGATCGCGCCGGCCGGGCTGGGCGAGGACATCAACCACGCCTACACCGAAGGCTTCGCCACGGCGGCGTCGCGGCGCGAGCTCAAGCCGGTGCTGGAGCAACTGTTCAACGACCCCTCGCTGGTGAGCCGCCAGATGGTGGACGACGTGCTCAAGTACAAGCGGCTCGACGGCGTGGAGCCGCTGCTGCTGTCGCTGAGCCAGGCGCTGTTCCCGCAGGGCCGGCAGGCGGCGCGGCCGGGGCTGGAGCTGGGCTCCGGCGGCAAGCCGGTGCTGGTGGTGTGGGGCACCGAGGATCGCATCGTGCCGGCCGCGCACGCCGCCCACGCCCCGCCGGGCGCGACGGTGGAGCGCTTCGAAGGCGCCGGCCACATGGTGCAGATGGAGCAAGCCAGCGAGGTCAACCGGCTGCTGCGCAAGCACGTGGGCGGCTGATCCGGCCGGCTGACTGACTGAAGCGCAGACTGGTCCCCGTCGCGCCCGTGCAGGCGGGTGCGGCGGGGATTCTTCATTGGCGCCGTGACGAGAAGGCGAGGAGGCACAACCATGACGACGCACACCCTTTCACCCGCGCTCCCGCAACGGCCGGGTTTCGTGCTGCTGCCCGATGCCGGCCGGCCGCAGGACGACCTGGCGCTGGAGGCGCGGCTGCTGGAGCAGGCCGCCGAGGGCGGCGCCTACGCCGCGGTGTGGGAATGCCGCCCCGCGCTGGTGGTGCCCGCCACCTACCGGCGCTTCGAGCGCTTCGAGGCACTGAGCGAGCGCTTTGCGGCGCAGGGCTGGCCGGTGTCGGTGCGCCGCTCCGGCGGCGGGCTGGTGCCGCAGGGGCCGGGCATGGTCAACCTCAGCCTGGCCTGGCGCACGCCGGCGCGCATGGCCGACGCGATGGAGACGGTCTACCTGGGGCTGTGCGCCCTGCTGCAGGAGGCTTTCCAGAGCTTCGGGCTGCGGGCCCAGGCGCAGCCGGTGGAAGGCTCCTTCTGCGACGGGCGCTTCAACCTGGCGCTGGACGGACGCAAGGCGGTGGGCACGGCGCAGTACTGGAAGCGGGTCAACGCCGCGGAGCACGTGGTGCTGGCGCATGCCTGCGTGCTGGTGGACGCGGACCTGCCGCTGCTGGTGGAGCGCGCCAATGCCTTCGAGGCGCAACTGGGCAGTGATCGGCAGTACCGGGTGGAGACGCTGGCGAACCTGGTGCCGGCGGCGGGGTGGATGCCGGTGGACGAGGCGGGCCAGCCGCTCATGGCGGCGCACTTCGCGCGGCGGCTGGCCAGCGGGGTGAACGGCGCCGCGGCGTTGTGCTGAGGCTCGGGCCTTTCAACTTCCGCTCGTGCCCCGGGTGGGCGGCGGGGGCTGGCGTGCAGCATCCGATTCGTTCCTGCCCTGCCCGCCCGGCGGCGCTTCGTAGGCCGCCAAGCGCCACACGGCGGGGGCTTTGCCGACCGGGCGCTCGCCCTTGAGTTGCTGCCACAGGCTGGGCTTGCGCCAGACCAAGGCCATGGGCATGCGTTGGCCTTCCTCCAGCCAGATGCCCGGGCGCTGCGCCAAATTCAAATCGTCGTCGCATTCCCACCAGCCGGTTTGCGGGCAGGTGCGGCCGGTGACGTGGCGCTCGCCGAGGGGGGCCTTCCTGGGCTGGCCGGTTTTGCTAACGCCTGTCGGGCGCACACGAATGGAGCTGACGAGCTTGTCCCATAAGGCAACGGCCTCCTCGTCGCTGAGACTGGGAGGCACCCGGGCAGCTTGCTGGTTGCTCGCACCGGTATCCATTTGCATATCGAATGCGGGCCTGAGCTCATTTTTGGTCTCTCCGCCTCCTTCGAACACAAACTGGTGGTTTTCAGTGCCGCTACCTTGCGCAGGCTTACGTGCAAGCAGCTCGTATCCCCTGCTGCCATTGAATTCGCGCTCACCCCTGCGCAGGAATTTGATGTTTGCGTACCAGGCGCCATAACCGCTGCGTTGAGCAAACTTTTCGGCCTCCTTTTGGCGGCGCTGCACGTTATCTATGGTTTCTTGCTGCTTATCTCTGGAATTTATTCGTGTAGCAATAGAAAAATGCACATCCGGAAATTCGTTGAGGCGAACGCCCAAACTGAAATTTTCACCACCGATGCCCAGGGGCTTGCTAATGAAGGCGCCATCAATGCATACCCCCACGTCATCAGGTATCTCATCATCGGCGCGCAAACGGAGGGCTCGGGCACTATCATTGAGTTGCATCACGGCTTCGGGCACAGACTCTCCATATTTGGCAGCATACCTTGACGTATTGGCGATAGTGCTTTGAACGAAAACATCATTCCCAACACGAATAAAAGATTCAATCTTGTAGGCACTGCCAGTACCGTCTTCAGCTCCAAAGACGATTTTCTGCATTGGCAATAAACCATTTATAACTTTGCCATACATGGCTTCATGGCCTTCCTTTAAATCGCTAAGTGCATAGTCACTGTCCTCTTCGATCTTCTTCAGTCGCTTATCGATCCATTCCTGAATTCTCGCACCCTCGCCTGCTAAGCGCTCCGTCGGTAATGGGGTTTCACTAAAACCGTACACCGCAGTCGCGGTAGCAGGAATATCGATAACCAAGCGTCCAAAGCATACGGTTCTGGTATTTTCAAACAGCTTCTGCAGGCGAGGTGTGAGCGGAGTCCTGTTGGGTATCTTCATGGATATTGACGTGTATTTGCAGGCAGTCAGCCCAAGGCAAATCACTGCGAGGCGGCACCAATTGAGAGCGTATCGTCGCAGCGCGAGCATCATTTGCTCCAATTCATCGTCTGGATAATGCGTACCAAGCTGTAGAGCGTGCTATGCAGGACGGCTTCATTCTTGTAGCTGTCCTGATGCTCGTAACCGGTTTGCCGGAACAGGCCCTTGAACTTGCCGCTGAGCAATTGATCGTCAGCGGAATGGACCGGTACTGTCTGGTCGCCTGGATCGGCTGGCGGCTGCAGACGTACGCTGGGACCCAAAGCCGTCAGGCCAAGCGGTTTGGGCAGCGCTGGATCAAAAACCTGCAGCCACCCTCTACCGCCATCGGACAACAGCTGGAATGTTTCTGCTCGTGATCCAACGGAAATGTTCGTATTAACGTCCCAAACAACACGGTGCCAAGCCGCGTGACTGGCATCTGCACCATAGTGGGCATAGCTAGTTGGGTGATAGATATTCTCGATATCGCAATGAAATATTTTAGCCTCATCAAGCATCCGACAAGTACGCCCAAAGCAATTGGAATTCGACAGCATTTTCGCTGGATTCAACCACTCCTCATTCAGCAACCGATACCAAGCTCCACGCAGCTTGTATATTTCCTCATAAGGATCGCCGTCCAACCTCGGCAAGCTCAGCAATATCTCGCCGTTGCGTACGATCTGCAGCCATGCGTATCCGTAAGCTTGACTGGGCAACAATTCCAATCCGCCTTGCGAATTCCCCAATACCGCCGTTACTTCATCGCCTGAATTTCCCAGCACCTTGGCCGCGATATTGAAAAAGCCATCTTCAAAACCGCAACGCATGCGCTTATAGGCCGCACCGGCTCCGGTGGCGGGCATTACTCCATGCACGATACCTAGTATTTTTTCCTGCAGATTCCCCATACCGGGATGAACCATTGCCCGCGCCACCAGCCCGCCCATGCTGTGTGTAACCACGATGACCTTCTCGCACTGAAAACCCCAACTTATATACTGCGTGATCAATTTATTGATGCGCTTGGCTGTATCAATACCTGATCGCCGATTCGACTTAAGCCAGTTGTAGCCCATGGCATGTACCGGGAACCAGCAGTCGCGCAGTGCCTGTCGTAGCTCGTCCTCCTGCAAAGGCTGCAGGTTTGATCCCGGGTGAGCCTGCCAAGCAGCCGGGTTGACGCCGACGATGTTCCTCCACCACTCATCAAGCTTGCCACCGCGAAAGGCCGTGTGCAGCCGCAACTCGCAGCGCTGCAGCAGCTCGCCGTAGCTGTCGAAGAAAACCTCACCCCAGCCACGTTCTCGCGCTTTTTGTTCTTTGGTTTGGCATGGTCTGGCCATGGGCGGATCGTCCATCAGCAGCGGAGTCGTAATACCCAACTCCAGCGGAAGCGTGAATTTCACTCTTGCGTTGTTGTGCCGCCGCTCGGGTGATTCGGTTGGGTCGCCCGTCGGCGCATCGGGCGCATAGGTATCGACTTCCGTTTGATCTGGGTCGAGTTGCATCTGCCTCTGCGCCGGAGAAGCAGAGAGCAAATCAAATGCTTCCCCTTTGCGGTCGGGCCGCCAAGCGATGTTGTTATTCATGCCTAACTCATGCTGGCGCCCTGCGGATAGCCGTAGGTTCGATCCCATGATGCCGGGCAGAAAAACAATGGGAATAACTCGCCGCGGCATGGCGCCCATCTTCTGCGGCAGCTTGTCGTTCGTCGGGGTCACGAAACCTTGGGCCTTGCGTCCGCCGGTTTCAGGCTGAACGGGCAGTTGATAGCCCACGATGGAAGACGTCGCCATGGCATCTCTCCTTCAGTCCAGCAACTCAACGATGTAGCGGGCGTAGGGAATGGAGGACCGGAATACCGGCACCTTGCCTTGTTCATCGGTCGTGGCCTCGATTACCTGGCCGTCCTCTAGATGGATCCGGCAGCGTCGCTGGGCCACCGGCAGGTCGGTCATGGCATCGACCAACACGATGTGCTGATCGAATTTCAAGTCACTCCCCGGCGCCTTCACCCCCGCCGGCACCCCATCCCCGCCGCTGCTGTGCGCGAAGCTCGCCGACTTGATCACGTACGCCCCGCGCGCCTGCTCGAACAGCGTGCCGCCGCCCCAGCGCGTGGCCGCGCCGTCGCTGATGACCTCCACTTCCGGCGCCTGGATCACTACCTTCGTCCCGGCCGTGAGCCGGATGGAGCGCGCAGCCACCAGGTCGATGTCGCCGTCATGCGCCTGCAGCTGCACCGGCCCCTGGCCGGCCACGGCCGCGATGCCGCCCTGGTGCGCGAAGGTGCTCACCCCCTGGGCCGCGCGCTGGCGGATCTGCCCGCCGGCCGTGAGCTGCGTGTGGCCCACGCTCACGGCGTCGATGTGGGTCTGCGCGCCCAGCAGCAAGTTGTCCTGGCTCGCCACGGCTGCACCTGCCGCGGCGCTCACCGCCACCAGCGGCGCGCCGCCGCCCGAGGTGTCCGGCTCCACGTTGGAACCGCGGTCCCAGTCGCCCAGCAACTGCACCAGCCGCTTGAGCCGCGCCGGGTCGGTGCCGCCGGCCTGGTGCGTGTCGGCCAGCGCCGCGAGTTGTTCGACCGCGGACTGCAGCGCCCGCACCAGTCCCAGCAGCTCGTCGCGCGCCAGATGGCTGCCTGCGGCCTCGGGCTGTGCCGCCGATGAAATCAAGACGCCCTGGCCGCCACGCACGGCCGTGGCCGCGTCGCTGCGCAGCTCGGCGCCCTCGCCGCGCGGCTGCGTTTCCCCCTTGCGCATGGGCGTGGCCAGGTCGCCCAGGTTGAGCTGGCTCGCCGCGTGGTCGCTGGCGAGCTGCACGCTGATGTGACTCCTGCTGTCGTTGAAGCGCAGCTGCTGCTGGCGCGCACCGCCCAGCTCGCGCGTGACGACGCCGCTCAAGGCGTGGTTGTGCGGCAGGCCACCGAGGCCGTCGAAGCGCGGTGGCGGGTTGGTCGCGTGGTGGCGGCAACCCATGATCACCGGGCGCGAGGGGTCGCCCATCTCGAAGCCGATGCTCACCTCCATGCCCACCCGCAGCGGGAACAGCACGCCGAAACCCGCGCCGCACCACAGCCCGTTGACGCGCACCCAGGCGCTGTCGCCGGCGTTGCCGTTGGTGCCCGCACCCGCGGCATGCGCGTGGTCCTCGGGGTCCAGGCCGTGGAAGCGCACCTTCACGCGCCCCAGCTCGTCACACCACACCGGCACGCCCTCCGCGCCCACCACGGTGGCCGTCATCAGCGGCATGGCAGGCAAGTCGAGCTGCCGGTCCCAGGCCGGCACCAGCGGCACGTCGCGCTGCACGGCCGTGAAGCGGTTGACGTAGCGCTCGGCGCCGTCGTGCGGCGGCGGCGCGTCGGCCCAGCCGTCGATGCCATCCGCGCCGGCATCCAGCAGCGCCTGCGCGCGTGCGGCCAGCTCCTTGGGCAGGTTGCTGCGCGCCCAGTGCCGCAGCCGCACGATGACGAACTCGCGCCGGCGCGGCTCGAAGGCCGTGGCGTCGAGTTGCGGATGGCCGTCGATGCGGTTGTATTCGCCCACCCGGAGGTCACGCACGCCGCCGATGCCGTGCAGCCGCTGCGCGCGGCTGGCGTGGCGGTCCAGCGCCACGCGCGCGAGCCGGTCGTGGTCGGCGATGTCGTTGCCGGCGTGGGGCAGCTCGATGCGCGCGTCCTGCAGCGCCGCGGCCAGCGCATTGCCGGCCTCGCCCTGGTCGGCGCGAACGCCCGCGTCGGCCACCGCCACGTCCACCCGCGCCATCTCGTGGTCCCAGCTCGCGCGCCGCACGCTGCCCGGCACAAGGGTATGCGTGGGCGACAGCAGCTCGACGGTGTCGCGCTGCTCGGTGCCGCCGCTGTGGTGGTAGCGCACGGGCCCGGCGGCATTGGCCGGCAGCCGGCTGGCGTCGTCGAAGAGCACGATCTCCTGCGTCGGCGTGCCGTGCTCGCCGCCATCGCCCGCGCGCACGAACCAGCTCACGCCCTCGCGCGCCAGCAGCCCGCGCAGGAAGGCCGCGTCGCTCTGGTGCAGCTGCAGCGTGCACGCGCGCTGCGGGTAGCGCGCCTCGTCGATGGCCAGCAGCCGGTAGTCGAAGCAGCGCGCCAGCGCCGGGAAGCGGCTGCGCCAGCCGCCCAGCACCGTGTGCGCGACGTCGATCACGCTCTGGTCCAGGAAGACGCGGTTGCTGCGCCGCTGCTCCATGAGCGCGAACACGTCCTGCGCGGTGAGCTGCATGGCGGTGAGCGTGCCGTCGCTCTGGCCCAGGCGCACCTGCGTGACCACGGCGCACCAGCGCCGCAGCTCGCCGCGGTCGGTGACGAGCTGCACCTCCAGCGGCACGCCCATGAGCGCGCGCGGATCGAGCAGCGCGTCCGTGCTCAGGCACGTGAGCCGCAGCGTGACACCCTCGCAGATGCCTTCGCTGACGTGCAGCCGCTGCGCCAGCAGCACGTCCTCGAACAGCGCGTCCAGCCGCGGGCCGAAGCGCAGCCGGATCGCGCGCCGCGCCTGGTCCAGCAGCAGCGACAGCGGGTTGCGGACGACGTCGTGCAGGTTCATGGTCAACCTTTCAGGCTCAGGAGCGGCAGGCGCTACAGCAGCGGGAGCTCACCGGCACGCACCTCGCCGCGGTAGAGCACCCGCGCGTCCTGTGCCGACACGAGTTCCAGCCGCGTGAAGCTGTTGCGGTGGGCCATCCGCGGGAAGAAGCGCTCCAGCACCTGGGCGAACAGGCACAACCCGGCGCCGGCGTAGCGCTGCTCGTCGATGCTCAGTCGCACTTCGGTGCCGCGCGCAAGCGCCCGCATGACGCGGCCCACCCAGGCCTGGGCGGGTCGGGCCTCGATGGCCACGAGCGACTGCACCAGCTGCTCGCTGTCCACGCCGCGGGGCAGGTCGTGCAGGCGCAGCAGCTCGCGCACGGCCTCGATACCCGGGCCGGACAGCCACAGCGGGTTGGGCGACAGCGCCGAGATGAACTGCCAGGCGCGCTCGCCGCGGCCGTCGAAACGCCGGCTCGGCGTGGGCCGCTGCAGCAGCCGCACGGTGCATGCCGTGCCGCCATCGGGCAGCAGGTCACCGCCGGGGCTGCCGATGGAGATTTCGCGCGGCAGGTCGCCGTTGGTGGCCGTGAGGTCCACCGTGAGGCCGCCGTCCGGCAGCGGCGCCGGCTCGCCGTCCGGGCCGACGATCTCGATCGTGGCGCGGCCGGTGCCGCGCGTGTCATGCCGAAGCACCCAGCCCCGTCCCGAACCACCCGCTGCGGAGAACAGCGGCGGAATCTCCCGCAGCGCCTCGCCCGGCTGGGGCTTCTCGGGCCCCCACAGGACGCGCTCGATCGCGCAGACCTCGGCACTCCACGGGTGCTGGGCGTCGGGCAGCACCGTGCAGCGTGCCGGCGCCTGCCGGTCCTGCAGCGGCTTGACCCGCGTGGCGAAGAGATTGACCACCGGCGTGCAGCCGGGCACGAGGTTCGAGGCGTCGAGCGTGTGCAGCACGGTGGCCTGCGGGCTGCCCGGGACGATGCCGCCCAGCGCGTAGTGCAGCTCCACCTCCTGCCCGGGCCGGGCGTGCAGCGCGGCCGGCCAGGGCAGGTCCACGAAGTCGAATTTGCAGGGGAAGGCGAAGTACTCGATCAGCAGCCGGTACGCGTCGGCGTGGGCGCCGATGAGCGCCTCCTCGCCGGCAAAGCCCACCGGGCGCGGCAGGCAGCCCTCCGCCGTGCGCCAGGGGCCGCCGGCCTCGCGCTCGGTCAGCGCGCCCAGCGCCTGGCCGCACAGCGCCTCGCGCAGCGCGGCCACCTGCACGGCATCGCCCCTCAGGTGCAGCCGCAACGGGGGCTGCGTGTCCGCGGGCCAGGCGGCTTCCTTGGCGGTGAGCGCCAGCCGTAGCGACAGCAGCGCGGTGGTGCCGGCCGGCAGCGGCGTGCCCGCAGCCGCTGCCGTCCTGCCGCGCAGCCTGATCCCGGCCACGCGCAGCGGCGCCAGCGTGAGGCCGTACGCGGTACGGAAGGCGCAGCGCACGCCGCGCAGCGGCGCCGAGCGCAGCGTGGTGCCGCGCGGCACCGTCAGCGTCTCCCCCGCGGCCAGCTTCGACGCATCGGGCTCGAAGGCCGCGATAGCGCACGCGGGGAACGGGCGCAGGTATTGCGGCGCCAGCCGCTGCAGCAGCCCGTCGGTCAGGCGGGCCTGGCTGTTCTCGATGTGCAGGCTCGCGCGCGCGTTGAGCAGCGCGGCCGCCTGCATCAGCCGCCCGACCTGCGGGTCCTCGCTCAGGCCCTCGCCGGTGATGCCCAGCCGCTGCGCCAAGGCAGGGTACTGGACGGCGAAACGCGCGGCATCGGCGGCGAGCCGGCGCAGCTCGACTTCGTAGTGAGGAAGCAGCCCGTCCATGCCCACCGCCCTCCCATGCCTGTTCTTGTGTCGACACAGGCTAGAAAGCGCCGGGCCCGCCTGACAGGGAGGAACCGACTGCCGCGGGTAGTCGCTTTGTCATGGGCGCGGGAGCGAGCCATTCGCCGCGGCGCCGATGCAAATTTCAGGGAAGAGCCGGACGGATCCGCTCCCGGTCGGCGTCAGGGTCAGGGTGCTTGCGTGGACAACCACTGCAGGTAGGCCACCAGCTCCCAGATCTGCTCTTGCGAGAAGGTCTTGCCCCAGGGCGGCATGATGTCCGTGCCGCGGCGGCCTTCGCTGATCACCTTGAAGGCCTCGGCGGGCACGAAGTCGCTGCGGCCCTTGAAGCTGGGCGCGCGCCCGCCCACGCCGCCGCTGCCATGGCAGTAGGCCGCGCAGGTGGCGCCGAAGCGGCCCTTGCCGGCCTCGACGCGGGCCGGGTCGTCCAGGGAAAACGGGGGCGTGTGGGCCGTCGGCGCGGCCACCGGCTCAGCCGCCGGCACGGCGGCGGCGCCGGCC
>NZ_CALAOH010000158.1 GCF_937926365.1 uncultured Azohydromonas sp.
CGCGGCCGGTGGCGCTGGCCGAGGTGGCGCGCCTGGCGGTGGCCGACGCCGTGCCGCAGGCGCAGGCGCGCGGCATCGACCTGGGCGTGCCGCGGGCCGAGCCGGGAGAGGTGCACGGGCACGCCGAGGCGCTGCGCATCCTCATGCGCAACCTGCTGGACAACGCGCTGAAGTACACGCCCGAAGGCGGCACGGTGGACCTGTCGGTGCGGCGCGAGGGCGCGTCGATGCGGCTGGTGGTGGAAGACAGCGGCCCCGGCATCCCGGAGGCGGAGCGCGAGCGCGTGCTGGACCGCTTCCACCGCGTCCCCGGCACCGAGGCCCCGGGCAGCGGCCTGGGGCTTGCGATCGTCAAGGCCATCGCCGAGCTGCACGGCGCGGCGCTGCGTCTGGAGCGCTCGCCGCGGCTGGGCGGGCTGCGGGTGGAAGTGCGCTTCGACGCGCGCGACTGAAATCAGGCGCGTCGGCGCGCGCTCCGGCGGCCGATGCCCAGCAGGCCCAGCAAGCCCAGCCCTGCCAGCGCCAGGCTGCCCGGCTCGGGCACGGCGGCCGCCATCCCGTCCGCCATGGGCGGCATGTACACGGGCATGGCCATGGGCATCTCGCCCGGGAGCATTTCGCCCTGGGGCGAGATGAAGCCTTCGTCGGTGCCCGGGCGCACGTAGACGCTCAGGTGCGAGAGGTCCTGGCGGATGCCCTTCTTGTTGAAGGAGGGCGAGAGCCAGCCGCCGCCGCTGGAGCCGTCGAACTCGATGTTCTGGAAGTAGTAGAGGGCGTAATAGGTGCTGGACTTCAGCACCACCACGAGGTCCAGATGGAGCAGGCTGCCTGCCAGGCCTTCGCCGGTGAGGGTCCAGGTGCCTTCCGATTCCTGGGCGCCCGCGTCCACGCGGAAGCGGATGTCGTTGACGACGTTGCTGACGTCGCCGCCGCCGCCGGTGTTGTCCTTGGCCGCCAGTGTCCAGTTGCCGCCCCAGTTCTCCAGCAGGTGGTTGATGCCCTTGCTGTCGTTGCCCTTGAGCACGCCATGGAAGCCCTGGGCCTCGACGGCGCCGAGGGGGTCCACGCCGTAGGTGACACTGCCCACCACGTCCGCCTGCGCGCCCATGGCGCCGCAGGCCAGCAGTGCCGCGCCAATGGCTTTCACAAACCTCATGAGCTTCGACTGCTGGGCCATGGCGTGCTGCTTTTCCGTGGTGTTGAACGACTTGCACCAACCGGTGCGGCTGCTGCAGGGCGCCATGGTCCGCAAAAGGCGCGCGCTGATCGTCAGGCGTTTGTGAAACCGGGCCGCGAAGCTTGTCCGAAGTGTGTCGGCGCCGACGTACCGCACCCTGGCCCTCATTTTTAAGAGCCGTCTAAGCGACCGCCTGCACATTGGCCGCCTGTCCAACGACAACTCTCGCCAAGGAAGCCCATCCATGAGCACCCTGTCGATGTCCCCGGCCCGACTGACCCTGGCCCTGCTGGCGGCCGGCGTGATCGGTGGCGCCGGCGCCACCTTCGTCAGCAGCCACCACGCCGGCGCGGCCGTGCCGGCCACGGCCAACGCCCCTGCCATGAGCACCACGCCCGCGGTGGCCGTGGCGGGCGCACCCGACTTCTCGCAGATCACCGAGCGCCACGGTCCGGCGGTGGTCAACATCGCCGTCAGCGGCATGCGCGCGGTGAGCAACGACGACGAGGACGAGGAGCGGGCCGCACCGCGCGGCATGCCCCCGGGCATGAGCCCCAACGATCCCTTCTTCGAGTTCTTCCGCCGCTTCGGCCCGCCGGGCTTCGCGGTTCCCGGCCCGCGCGGCGGGCAGCAGCAGCCCATGCGCGGCCAGGGCTCCGGCTTCATCGTCAGCGCCGACGGCGTGATCCTGACCAACGCCCACGTCGTACACGGCGCCAAGGAGGTGACGGTCAAGCTCACCGACCGGCGCGAGTTCCAGGCCAAGGTGCTGGGCGAGGACGCCAAGACCGACGTGGCCGTGCTCAAGATCGACGCCAAGGGCCTGCCCACGGTGCCGCTGGGCAGCACGCGCGAGCTGCGCCCGGGCGAGTGGGTGGCGGCCATCGGCTCGCCCTTCGGCTTCGAAAACAGCGTCACCGTGGGCGTGGTCAGCGCCAAGGGCCGCTCGCTGCCCGATGACGGCTACGTGCCCTTCATCCAGACCGACGTGGCGGTCAACCCCGGCAACTCCGGCGGCCCGCTGTTCAACGCGCGCGGCGAGGTGGTGGGCATCAACTCGCAGATCTACAGCCGCTCCGGCGGCTACATGGGGCTGTCGTTCGCGATCCCCATCGAGCTGGCGACCAAGGTCAAGGACCAGATCGTGGCCACGGGCAAGGCCAGCCATGCGCGGCTGGGCGTGGCGATCCAGGAGGTCAACCAGACGCTGGCCGACTCCTTCAAGCTCGACAAGCCCGAGGGCGCGCTGGTGGCCAGCGTGGACGCCGGCGGCCCGGCCGCCAAGGCGGGGCTGCAGGTGGGCGACGTGATCCGCAAGGTCAACGGCCAGCCCATCGTTTCTTCGGGCGACCTGCCCGCGCTCATCGGCCAGTCCAGCCCCGGCGAGCAGGTGACGCTGGAGGTCTGGCGCCACGGCAAGCGCGAGGAGCTCAGCGCCAAGCTGGGCGACGCGGCCGAGCGTTCGGCCGAGGTGGCGCAGGCCGACGACAGCGCCGCGCCGGGCCAGCAGGCCAAGCTGGGCCTGGCGCTGCGCCCGCTGCAGCCCCAGGAGCGACGCGGCGCGGGCGTGGACGCCGGCCTGGTGGTGGAGAACGCCACCGGCCCCTCGGCGCGCGCGGGCGTGCAGCCCGGTGACGTGCTGGTGGCCGTCAACGGCACGCCGGTCAGGAGCGTCGAGCAGGTGCGCGAGGTGGTGTCCAAGTCCGACAAATCGGTGGCACTGCTGATCCAGCGCGGGGA
Organism: uncultured Azohydromonas sp.; assembly: GCF_937926365.1. GTDB lineage: Bacteria > Pseudomonadota > Gammaproteobacteria > Burkholderiales > Burkholderiaceae_C > Azohydromonas. Next base: position 2,918 of record NZ_CALAOH010000158.1, read on the forward strand.
CAGCAGGATTTTCGTGCCGGTGCGCATCGGTTGATTCGCGGCGGCTGAAAGAAGAACGGCTGCCCCGTGGTACGGGTGGCGTACCGAAGCCCAGGCCCTACCAGAACTGTCGTCATGCCCGCGAAAGCGGGCATGACGACATCATCGTTTTGGCAATTAAGTAAACAAAAATGCACTCAATATTCAAGCCGTTGATTTGACTGAGCGCGCGGAACCGAAGTCATGAGGTAAGCAAACAATTTTTCACCCCATTGGGCTGTCCGCAGCCTTACTTCCGACAGCCGCACTTATTTCGCCTCCTGGACTCCAAATAGGCTAAATCAATCGCACAAAGCGCCGAAAACGTGCTTTTGATCGCCGTTTTCCGATTTTCAAGGCGGGACCGCTTGGAAATCCGCTTCCACCCCCATGGCCTCCGCGACGCCCCAACTCGAACGACTGCGCAGCATCATCCAGGTGCAGGCCCAATTGACGAATGCGCACCTGGACCTCGACGCCTTCATGCAGCAGGTGGTGGACAGCCTGCAGGCGCTCACCGGCGCGGACGGCGCGGTGGTGGAACTGGTTGAGGGCGAGGAGATGGTCTACCGCTGCGCCAGCCCGGCCCTGGCGCGCCACGTCGGGTTGCGGCTCCAGCGCGAGCGCAGCCTCTCGGGCCTGTGCGTGGCGCGCGGGGAGATCCTCTACAGCCAGGACACCGACGACGACCCGCGCGTCAACCGCGACGCCTGCCGGCGCCTCGGCATCCGTTCCATGGTGTGCACGCCGCTGTACTGCCGCGGCGACGCGGTCGGGGTGCTGAAGGTGATGTCGCGCAAGCTGCGGGGCTTCGACGAGGACGACCTCCAGACGCTGGAGCTGCTGGGCGCCAGCCTGGGCGGCGCGCTGGGCCGCCAGGTCGCCTTCGGCCTGCGCATGCAGATGGCGACACGGCTGCACGCCAGCGAGGCACGGCTGCGCGCGATGCTGCAGCATGCCCACGACGCCATCGTGTCGATGGACGCGCGGGGCGTGGTGATGGAGTGGAACCCCGCCGCGGAGCGGCTGTTCGGCTGGAGCGCCCAGGAAGCCGTGGGACGCCCCATGGCCGCGCTGATCTTTGCGCAGCCGCTGTGCGACTCCCACGACGACGGCCTGAGCTGCCTTCGCGAGGCCGGCGAAGCCGTCAGGCCCAGCCGCCTGGAACTGCAGGCCGTGCACCGCGACGGCCGCGAGATGACGATCGAGCTGAGCTGGAGCGGCACGCATGTCGAAGGCAGCTGGGAATTCACCGGCTTCATGCGCGACATCACCGAGCGCAAGCGCCTGGAGTCGGCGCTGCAGGCCATGGCGCGGCAGGACGCGCTCACCGGGCTGCTCAACCGGCGGGCCTTCATGGATGCACTGATCCAGGCGCTGTACCGCCTGGACCGCCATGGCGTGCCCGCCGCGCTGCTGTTCCTGGACCTGGACGGCTTCAAGCGGCTCAACGACACGCAGGGCCACCAGGCCGGCGACGCGGCGCTGGTGGCGGTGGCCGCCCGGCTGCGCGAGTGCGTGCGCGGCAACGACGTGCTGGCGCGGCTGGGGGGCGACGAGTTCGTGCTGCTGGCCGACGGCATCGGCGAGGAGGCACCGGCCCGCGCCCTGGCGCAGAAGGTCCTGCAAGCCGTCGTGGGCGCGATGCCGTCCTCGGCCCTGTCCTGCAGCGTGGGTATCGCGCTGGCCGGCCCGGGCAGCACGGCCACCGGGCTGCTGCAGCAGGCCGACCACGCGATGTACGCGGCCAAGCAGCAAGGGCGCGGCACCGTGGCCGTGCATGGCCAGGCACCATTGGCCCAGCGCGAGGCGGCCTCGGCCGCTGTGCCGTGGCCGGCGTGAGCCGGTAGCCACAGCACAGCGGATTGCGGGGCTGGCGTGCGGCACGGGGCCGACAGCGCCGCGGCATGCCTGCGCTCACCTGAAATCCCGGCTCCCCGCCACGAACCTCCCCAGCAGCGGCGTGAGGTCCTGCAGCCAGCCCGCCACCAGGGCGCAAACGTCCCCCTCGCGCTGCCAGCGCCCGTGCACCGCCAGCAGCCGCGAGCGCAGCAGCGCCTCGCGCTGGCGCTCGCGGATGCGCTTCCAGCAGATCACCTGCACCACGCCGGTCTCGTCCTCCAGCGTCACGAACACCACGCCCTTGGCCGTGCCGGGCTGCTGGCGCAGCGTCACCAGCCCGCAGGCGCGCACCAGGCGCCCATGCGGCTGCGCCAGCAACTGCGCCACCGTCATCAGCCGCCGCTGCTCCAGCAGCGGACGCAGCAGCGCCAGCGGATGCCGGCGCAACGTCAGCCCCGTGGCGGCGTGGTCGAACACGATCTCCTCGCCCTCCGGCGCCGGCGGCAGCTCGATGAAGTCCTCCCGCACCGGCGCCTCGCTCAGCAGCGCCGGCGGCGCGCTCCAGGCCGCCGCCTCCCACACCTGCTGGCGGCGATGCCCGGCCAGGCTCATCAGCGCATCGGCCCCGGCCAGCAGCCGCATCGCGCGCGCGTCCAGCCGGGCGCGGCGCGCCAGGTCCTCCACGTCGTCGAAGGGTTGAACGCGCCGCGCCTCGGCGATGCGGCGCGCGGCCTCCTCGCCGAAGCCGGCCACCAGGCGCAGGCCCAGGCGCACGGCCGGCGCACGCGCGCCCTCCTCCGAGCGCGGATGCCGCAGCGCCTCGACCAGCTCGGCCTTGCAGGGGCCCGGCCTGAGCGGCGGCACCACCGCTTCCAGCGTGCAGTCCCAGTCGCTGTGCATCACGTCCACCGGCCGCACCTCCACGCCGTGGCGCCTGGCGTCCTGTACCAGCTGCCACGGCGTATAAAAACCCAGCGGCTGCGAGTTCAGCATCGCGGCCAGGAAGGCCGCCGGGTGGTGGCACTTGATCCAGCTGCTCGCGTACACCAGCAGCGCGAACGAGGCCGCATGGCTCTCCGGGAAGCCGTATTCCGAGAAGCCCTTGATCTGCTCGAAGATCGAGCGCGCGAAGGCCGGGTCGTAGCCGCGCTCGGTCATGCCCCGCACGATGCGGTCGTGGTAGAGCACCAGATCCCCCTTGCGCCGCCACGCCGCCATGCTGCGGCGCAGGGCGTCGGCCTCGCCCGGCGAGAAGCCGGCCGCCAGCATCGCCACCTGCATCACCTGCTCCTGGAACACCGGCACGCCCAGCGTGCGCTCCAGCGCCCGCCGCAGCCCCTCGCCGGGGAAGGTGACGGCCTCCTTGCCCTCGCGCCGGCGCAGGTAGGGATGCACCATGCCGCCCTGGATCGGCCCCGGGCGCACGATGGCGACCTCGATCACCAGGTCGTAGAAGCAGCGCGGCCGCAGGCGCGGCAGCATCGCCTGCTGCGCCCGGCTCTCGATCTGGAACACGCCCACCGTGTCGGCGCGGCACACCATGTCGTAGGTGGCCTCGTCCTCGGCCGGGATGTCCTGCAGCGCGAAGGCATGGCCCTTGAGCTGCCCGACGAGATCCAGCGCCTTGCGCATCGCGGTGAGCATGCCCAGCGCCAGCACGTCCACCTTGAGCAGCCCCACGGCGTCCAGGTCGTCCTTGTCCCACTCGATGACGGTGCGCCCGGCCATGGCGGCGTTCTCCATCGGCACCAGCCGCGCCAGCGGCCCCTGCGTCAGCACGAAGCCGCCGGTGTGCTGCGACAGGTGCCGCGGAAAGCCCACCAGCTGCTCCACCAGGGTCGTGAACTGGCGCATCAGCAGCGAGCCCGCATCCAGCCCCAGCCGTGCGAAACGCTGCGCGCGCAACCGCGGGCCGTCCCACCACTGGTGGTCGCGCGCCAGCGCCTGCACCACCTCGTCCGACAGGCCCAGCGCCTTGCCCACGTCGCGCACGGCGCTGCGCACGCGGTAGGTGATGACGGTGGCCGCCAGCGCCGCGCGCTCGCGGCCGTACTTGCCGTAGAGGTATTGAATGACCTCCTCGCGCCGCTCGTGCTCGAAGTCGATGTCGATGTCCGGCGGCTCGTTGCGCTCGCGGCTGATGAAGCGCTCGAACAGCAGGCTCATGCGCGCCGGGTCCACCTCCGTCACGCCCAGGCAGAAGCACACCACCGAGTTGGCCGCGCTGCCGCGCCCCTGGCACAGGATGCCGCGCGAACGCGCGAACTCCACGATGTCGGCCACGGTCAGGAAGTAATGCTCGTAGCCCAGCTCCTCGATCAGCGCCAGCTCGTGCTCCACCTGCGTCTGCACCGCTTCCGCAATGCCCTGCGGCCAGCGCCGCCCCGCGCCCTCCCAGGCGAGCTGGCGCAGCCACGACGCCGGCGTGTGCCCCCGCGGCACCAGCTCGCCCGGGTAGCGGTAACGCAGCTCGTCGAGCGAGAAGCCGCAGCGCGCGGCGACCTCCAGCGTTTGCGCCAGCAGTTCCGGGGCACAGGTCTGCGCCAGCCGCAGCCGCGTGCGCAAATGGCGCTCGGCGCTGGGCTGCAAGTTGAAACCGCACAGCGCCAGCGGGCGCTTGAGCCGCGTGGCGGTGAGCACGTCCTGCAGCGGCTTGCGCGAACGCCGGTGCATGTGCACGTCGCCCGCGGCCACCGGCGGCACGCCCGCGCGAGCGGCCGCCTCGCGCAGCCGCTCCAGGTGCAGCGCGTCGTCCAGCTGGCGCAGCAGGTTGGCGATCAGCCAGCAGCGGCCGTGGAAGCGTTCGGCTTGCCAGCACGCCAGGGCTTCGATCTGTTCGGTGGTGGCGCCGCGATCCGGCGCGGCCAGCAGCAGGCAGTCGGCCAGGGCCCCGGGATGGAAGTCCGCCAGCCGCGGTGGCGCGTAAGTGCCCTTGCCGCTGGCGCGGCGCAGCCGGGTGATGAATTCGCACAGGTTGCCGTAGCCCGCCAGGTTGCAGGCCAGCACGACCAGGGTGCAGCCGGGCGGCGCCTGGGCGCCGTGCTCCAGGCCGCTGTCGGGTTGCACGCGAAACTGCGTGCCCACCAGCAGCTTCAGGCCATGCTGCTTCGCCGCCACGTGGGCGCGCACGATGCCGGCCATCGAACACTCGTCGGTCAGTGCCAGCGCGCGGTAGCCGAGCTGCGCGGCGCGCTCGACCAGTTCCTCCGGGTGGCTGGCGCCGCGCAGGAAGCTGAAGTTGGACAGGCACCAGAGCTCGGCGTAGTCGGGCAGGCCAGGGGCAAAAGGGCCGTTTTCGTTCTTGTTGTGCGTGACCACGGGGTCACTCGTGTGCGGGACGGAGCACGGGCAGCAGCCTCTCTGCCTTGTCATCCCTATGCAGGTGCAGTGCTGTTCGGAGACGTCGAGGCTTGTCTGCAGGACGGAGCAGGGGCGACAGCCCTATTACCTCGTCATCCCCGCGCAGGCGGGGACCCAGGCGGCCCCACAGCCCATCGCGAGCCGCGATGTTGGCGACGCGAGGACAGGAAAGCAGCTTTCTGACGACGTTGCTTACAGCCGACTTGGGGGCCGCCTGGATTCCCGCCTTCGCGGGAATGACGAAGTAGTAGGCGTGACGCTTTGGCTGACGGGATGAGAGGAACCGCACCGCGCGCCTCAATGCCTCAAGCAAAACACCCATGCAGATACCAGGCCGTCGCGTCGTCGGCCAGCCGGGTCTGGAAGATCCACAGCAGCCCGGCGTGCAGGCTCCAGGCCAGCCAGTAGTCGCGCTGCACGTGGCCGCTGTGCTCGCCGGCCTCGCCCTGCAGGCGCTGCCACCAGCCGCCCTCGATGCGGTGCGGCCCCGCCAGCAACTGCAGCGGACCCTGGTAGACCGGCCGCTCGTCCCGCACCGCCAGGCGCAACGGTTGCGCCAGCACGAAGCCCGGCTGCGGCAGCGCGCTCACCTGTGCCGGCGGCAGCGCGGCACTGCGCGGCGGCGCCTCGTGCACGTCCAGCCAGCGCTGCATCCACTCCGGCCGGTGGTCCGCCAGCAGCAGCGAGCGCCGCACCCGCTCCGCGCCCAGCCGCGCCGACAGCCGCTGCAACACCTGCGCGATCGGCTCGCCCGGCGCCGGCGTGGACGGCAGCAGCTCCGCGCCGTCCGGCGCCAGCGGCTGCCACTCCAGCAAGGCCAGGTGCAGCGCCCCCACCGGCGCCCGCAGCTCGGTGCGATGCAGGTGCTCGCTCAACAGCCGGTGCAGGAACGCCAGGTCGCGCGTGGGCTCGGCCATGCGCAGCGCCAGCTCGCCGCCCTCGCCGGCCGCGCGGCTGCGCATCGCGTCGTGCGCCCAGCGCAGGCGCAAGGCGACGGCGCCACCGTGGCGCGCCGCCAGCCAGCCGCACAGCGCCAGCAGCAGGCGCCGCGCCGCCAACGCCAGCGCCGGGGCCTGCTCCACGCGGCAGGGCAGCTCCAGCCCCAGCTCGAAGACCTCGGGTAGCGTCTCCCAGCGCCAGGCCTCCGGGCGCAGGCCGTAGGCCTGGTCCAGCGCGTGCAGCAGCTCCGCGCCGAAGCGCCGGGACAGCCCGCCGCGCGGCAACCGCCGCAGCGCGCCCAGCGTGCGGCAACCGGCGCGCAGCAGCGTCGGCGCATGCGCCCGCGCGGCGCTCAGCGTCTGCAGCGGCAGGTCGTCGAGCAGGCTGCAGGGCAGGATTTCATGGGAGCAGGCCGGCCCGGGATGCCCCGCGCGCGCCAGCGCCAGCGCCGCCAGGCCCGTGGGCGCGCCCCAGCTCAGCGTGAGGGCCCCCAGCTCCAGCGCCTCGGCGCGCACGCGCGCCTGCAGCGCCGCCGCGCCGCCGAAGAGCCGCAGGCTTGCCCGCAGCTCCAGCAGCACCGCCTCTTCCACCCGTGCCACGCGGGGCGTGAACTGCAGCGCCCAGTGCGCCAGGGCCGCCAGGGCCGGCGCCGCTCCCTCAGTGGGTACGGGCGTGCAGGCGGCAGCCCACAGCATCGGCGTGCTCCGCGGAAGAGGAAGAGGCTTGGGCTTCTTCGCCCGCGCGCCGCGACGCCGCCAGGGCGCCATGCGGCATCGGCGCCACCCGCGCCGCGCCGGGACGCCGGGCGGCGGCCACCGG
>NZ_CALAOH010000159.1 GCF_937926365.1 uncultured Azohydromonas sp.
AGCGCAGCACCACGTTGCCGAACACCAGCACCACCATGATGGCCAGCGCCAAGGCAATCAGCGCGTCGAGCAGGCGGCAGTACGCATTGAGAAATTTGTTCATTGAGGGGTCTCCTGGCTGTAGTCAGCGCGCAAGGGAGCGGATCGGGAGCGCAGTGCGGGTGTGCCCCGGCAAAGTGAGTTCGGACAGCGCTGTCCGGCGCGTCTTCAAGGCCGCATAAAATCGAAACCGGTTTCCGAGAGTTTACAGAAACCGGTTTCTTAGGCATTCGTACTAACCCGGACGCAGTGCAAAGAGCATCGAAGCCGATGCCGCGCGCCGTTCAAGCCGGATGACCGTTGCGGTTCCGGCGCGAGGCGGCGCCGGGCCGGCGGGATGGGTGCTCTTACTTCGCCGCGGTGGTGGCGGCGCGGGCCTTGGCGATCTCGTTCTGGAATTCGTTCACCAGCGCCGGGTCCAGGCTCTTGACGTAGCTCTGTGCCACCGGCTTGAGCTTGTCGCGCAGACGGTCGCGCTCCGCGGCGCTGAGCTCGTTCACGGCCATGCCCTTGCTGCCGAAGCTCTTGAGCGCCGCGGCCTCGGCCTCGCGGTTGATCTTGCGCTGGTAGGCCGTGGCTTCGCGGGCCGCCTCCGTCAGGATCTTCTGCTCGTCGGCGCTGAGCTTGTCCCAGGTCCTCTTGCTGAACAGCACGATCAGCGGGTCGTAGACGATGCGCGTGAGCGACAGGTACTTCTGCACCTCGTCGAAGCGGCCGGTCTCGATGGTGGGCAGCGGGTTGTCCTGGCCGTCCACGGCCTTGCTCTCCAGCGCCGAATACAGCTCCGTGAAGGCCAGCGGCACCGGGTTGGCGCCCAGCGTGTTGTAGATGTCCAAGAAGATGGGGATCTGGATCGAGCGCATCTTCAGCCCCTGCAGGTCCTCCCACTTGGTGATCGGGCGCTTGCTGTTGGTGATGGAGCGGAAGCCGTTCTCCCAGTAGGCCAGGCCCACCAGGCCCTTTTCGGGCAGCTTGTCCAGCAGCTTGCGGCCGAAGGGGCCGTCCACCACCTGGTCGGCCTCGCGCGCGTCGTTGAAGGCCATGGGCAGGTAGAAGATGCCGAAGTCCTTGTTCATGGTGGACAGCAGGCCCGGGCTGACGAAGGTGGCGTCCACCATGCCGCCCTGCAGCGAGGAGATGACCTGCGCGTCGCCGCCCAGCGTGCCGCCGGCGAAGAGCTTGGCTTTCATCTTGCCGCCGCTCTTGGCCACCACCAGCTCGGCGAACTTCTGCCCGCCCTTGCTGAACGGATGGTCCGCGCTTTGCGCCGAGGCGAACTTGAATGAGCGCTCCTTGAGGTCCGCCGCGTGGGCGACGGTGGAGGACAGCAGCGCGGCGGCCGCGAAAGCGCCGGACAGCGCGGTGGCGAGAAGGTTGCGACGGATGCGGTTCATGTCTTGTCTCCGTAAGTGGTCAGGGGTGATGCAGGTTCAGGTGATGGCACCGAGCTGCCAGGGCACGAACTCGTTCTGCCCGTAGCCGTGGATCTCGCTGCGGGTGCGCTCGCCGGAAGCGACGCGCAGCAGCAGCTCGAAAATGCGTTCGCCGGCGGCCTCGATGCTTTCCAGCCCTTCGGCGATGCCGCCGCAGTCGATGTCCATGTCGTCCTGCTGCCGGCGCCACAGTGCCGAGTTGGTGGCCAGCTTCAGCGAGGGCGCGGGCGCGCAGCCGTAGGCCGAGCCGCGGCCGGTGGTGAAGCAGATCAGGTTGGCGCCGCCGGCCACCTGGCCGGTGGCGGAAACCGGGTCGTAGCCGGGCGTGTCCATGAACACCAGCCCCTTGGCGCGCACCGGCTGCGCGTACTCGACCACGTCCACCAGGTTCGTGGTGCCGCCCTTGGCGACCGCGCCCAGCGACTTCTCCAGGATGGTGGTCAGGCCGCCGGCCTTGTTGCCGGCCGAGGGGTTGTTGTTGAGCTCCGCGCCCATGCGCTCGCAGTGCTGCTCCCACCAGCGGATGCGCGCCAGCAGCTTGTGCGCGACTTCCTCGTTCACGGCGCGCTGCGTCAGCAGGTGCTCCGCGCCGTAGATCTCCGGCGTCTCCGACAGGATGGCCGTGCCGCCATGGCGCACCAGCAGGTCCATGGCCGCGCCCAGCGCCGGGTTGGCGGTGATGCCGGAGTAGCCGTCGGAGCCGCCGCACTGCAGGCCCACCGTGAGGTGGCTCGCGCTCACCGGCCCGCGCCGCACCGCGTTGGCCTGCGGCAGCAGCGCGCGCACCTGCTCGATGCCGTGGGCCACGGCGTTGGCCGTGCCGCCGCTGTCCTGGATCGTGAAGCCGTGCAGCCGCGCCTGGCTTGACAAGCCTTCCTGCTCCACCAGCTCGGCGATCTGGTTCGTCTCGCAGCCCAAGCCCACCACCAGCACGGCCGCGAAGTTGGCGTGCCGCGCGTAGCCCGCCAGCGTGCGGCGCAGCACGCGCAGGCCCTCGCCCTGCGCGTCGATGGCGCAGCCGCTGCCGTGCGTGAGCGCCACCACGCCGTCCACGTTCGGGAAGGCTTCCAGCGCCTCGGGGCGCAGGTCGCGGCGGAAGTGGTCGGCGATGGCGCGCGCCACCGTGGCCGAGCAGTTCACCGAGGTCAGCACGCCCACGTAGTTGCGCGTGGCCACGCGGCCGTCGGGGCGCACGATGCCTTGGAAGGTGGCCGCGGGCGTGATGGGTGCGAGCGCGCGGGCCTGCGCGCCGAAGCGGTGCTCGCGCTCGAAGCTGGCCATGCCGAGGTTGTGCACGTGCACGTGCTGGCCGGCACGGATGGGCTGCGTGGCAATGCCGATGACCTGGCCGTAGCGGCGCACCGGCGCGCCTTCGGCGATGTCGCGCACCGCCAGCTTGTGGCCGGCGGGCACGAGCCCGGACACCGTGATGCCTTCCTCGGCGACGGACTGGCCCGACAGCAGTTGGCGCCGCGCGATCACGACGTCGTCCTGCGGGTGCAGGCGGATGACGGGAGATAGGTGTTCGCTCATGTCTTTACTTCAAGAATCCTGGTCCGGCGGTGCCTCATCGTTTTTCCACGCCTGAATGAAATCAGGCCTGGAATTGATGGCCGGGGTTGGGTACTGCGGGTTTTTCACAAAGCTCCGCCCGGCCCCGCGGCGCCGTGCCGGGGGCTGAATCAGCGATGGAAATTCAGGGGGTTTCGAAACTCAGCTGTAGGCGGCGCCCCTCGGGCTGGTTTCAGCATTGGGATTGGCCTGGTCCCAATTGCGTTCGAGCGAGAGTTTCACGTGGTCCAGGTGCCTGTGCATGGCGGCGCGGGCGGCCTCGGCGTCGCGGCGGACGATGGCGTCCACGATGCCGCGGTGCTCCTCGATCGCCTCGGCGTGGCGCCGCGGGTTGTCGAAGTGTTCGTCGATCTTGCGGAACATCGAGCTGTACCTGAAGTTCCAGAGCTGCTGCACCACGTGCGCCAGCGCGCCGTTGGCGCAGGCCTCGGCGATGCGCACGTGGAACAGGCAGTCCGCATCGAGGGCGGTGGAGCGGGCGCTGAACTCCTCTTCCATCATGCCCAGCGTTTCCTCGATGCGGGCGTGGTCCGCCGTCGTGGCATTGCGGGCCGCCATGGCAGCCGTTTCGCATTCGATGAGCTGCCGCGCCGCGATCACCTCGAAGGGACCCGGATCGGCGATCAGCGAGGTGTTGGCCAGCATGAGCCGCTTCGGCGTGACGAACACGCCCATGCCGACGCGGATGTCGATGAGCCCGTCGATCTCCAGGGCGATGAGGGCCTCGCGTACCGAGGCCCGGCTCACGCCCAGCTGCTGCGCCAGGTCCCGCTCCGAGGGCAGGCGCGCGCCCGGCGCGTACTCGCCCTTGGCGATCAGCTCGGCAAGCTGGTCGGCGATCTGGCGGTACAGGCGCTGGGTGGTGACGATCTGCAGTGGCATGGGCGTTCAACAGGAAAAACCGGGTAACGGACTGCGCACACCGGCGACGCGCTTGGTTTGGCTCTCAGGTGGCCGAGTGGTCAGGCCACCTGTGAATATTAGGTTCCTATGGATTTCTAGTCACCAGGGTTAGTACTTAGGCCGGGTGAAGACCCGTCACGGCATGGCGGCCGGTCCGATGGCGGACATTCGGGCCCGGAAAATGAATCGGCCCATGCAGTTCAAGCTGCATGGGCCGATTTTCAGGAGTGGCTTCCCATTCCACGGGCCGTTTTGGCGGCCCGCTTCAGGCAACCCGGGCCTTATTCGAGACTGGGCAGCGGCGCATCGCCGCCGGTGCTCAGCAGCCCGGTTCGGCTGTAAATGCCCAGCTTGTCGCGCGTGTCGGTGATGTCGAGATTGCGCATGGTCAGCTGGCCGATACGGTCACGCGGCGAGAACACCGATTCGCCCTTTTCCATCGTCAGGCGCTCGGGGTGGTAGGTGAGGTTCGGCGACTCGGTGTTGAGGATCGAGTAGTCGTTGCCGCGGCGCAGTTCCAGCGTGACCTCGCCGGTGACGGCGCGCGCCACCCAGCGCTGGGCGGTCTCGCGCAGCATGATGGCCTGCGGGTCGAACCAGCGGCCCTGGTAGAGCAGGCGGCCCAGGCGGCGGCCGTTGTCGCGGTACTGCTCGATGGTGTCCTCGTTGTGGATGCCGGTGACCAGCCGCTCGTAGGCGATGAACAGCAGCGCCAGGCCCGGGGCCTCGTAGATGCCGCGGCTCTTGGCCTCGATGATGCGGTTCTCGATCTGGTCGCTCATGCCCAGGCCGTGGCGACCGCCGATGCGGTTGGCTTCCAGGATCAGCTCGACGGGGTTGTCGAAGGTCTGGCCGTTGAGGGCCACGGGCTGGCCCTCCTCGAAGCGCACGCGCACTTCCTCGGCCTTGACCTGGACCTCGTCCTTCCAGAACGCCACGCCCATGATCGGATTGACGATCTTGATGCCGGAGTTCAGGTGCTCCAGGTCCTTGGCCTCGTGCGTGGCGCCGAGCATGTTGGAGTCGGTCGAGTAGGCCTTCTCGGCGGACATCTTGTAGCCGAAGCCCGCGGCCGTCATGAACGCCGACATCTCGGCGCGGCCGCCGAGCTCGTCGATGAAGGTCTGGTCCAGCCAGGGCTTGTAGATGCGCAGCGCCGGGTTGGTCAGCAGCCCGTAGCGGTAGAAGCGCTCGATGTCGTTGCCCTTGAAGGTGCTGCCGTCGCCCCAGATGTGGACGTCGTCCTCCTTCATCGCGGCCACCAGCATCGTGCCGGTGACGGCGCGGCCCAGCGGCGTGGTGTTGAAGTAGGTCACGCCCGCGGTGGAGATGTGGAAGGCGCCGCACTGCAGCGCGGCGATGCCTTCGTGCGCCAGTTGCAGCCGGCAGTCGATGAGCCGGGCGGCTTCCGCGCCGTACTCCATGGCCTTGCGCGGGATGGCGTCGTAGTCGGGCTCGTCGGGCTGGCCGAGGTTGGCGGTGTAGGCGTAGGGGACGGCGCCCTTCTTGCGCATCCAGTGCAGCGCGGCGCTGGTGTCCAGGCCGCCGGAGAAGGCGATGCCGACCTTCTGGCCGACGGGCAGGTTTTCGAGGATGGTGGCCATGCTGGGTGCTCGCTTCAGGCGAAGTGGCAGATGTAGTGGTAGGGCTCCGTCACGCGGATCTCGAAGCTGGAGTTCGCCGGGATGCTGAACTGCTCGCCGGCGCCGGAGCGGCGCCATTCGTCGCTGCCCGCGAGCTTGTACTCGCAGAAGCCCGCCACGCACTCCATCACCTCGGCCGCGCCGGTGTTGAAGGTCAGTGTCGCGGGCAGGATCACGCCCACGGACTTCTTCGTGCCGTCGGCCAGCGTGATGCCGTGGCTCACGCACTTGCCGTCGAAATAGACGTTGGCGCGGGTGGCGACGGTCACGCCGTCGAACTTCTCGGTGCTCATAAGGTGATGGGGCTGGGAGCGTAAAGGGCGAAATCTTACTGACCCTGCGCAGCCCACCCCTTCCGCCCGTGCCGGCATGCAGCCCGGCACGCCCGCATCCGCCTTGCAGCGCCGGCCAGCGGGCCTCAATGCGAAGCGCGCGGAATCTCGGCCTCGCCGAACACCAGGGTGGCCCGCGCTTCCTCCGGGATCGGCGGCAGCCCCGCCGCCCACTCCTGCCAGGCCTGCCGCATCGCCGCCAGCCGCTCGGGTTCGCGCCGGGCCTGGTTGGCGCGCTCGCGCTCGTCCGTCGCGAGGTCGAACAGGTACTCGTGCCCGTCCATGGCGAGGTATTTCCAATGGCCGTCGCGCAGCGCCGCCTGGCGGCGGTGCAGCATGCGCCAGTACAGGCGGCGCTGCGGGTTCCAGGCCGGGTCGGCGAACAGCGGCAGCAGGCTCAGGCCGTCCAGCGGGTACTCCGGGTGCGGCGCCACGCCGGCGGCCTCCAGCATCGTGGCGCACCAGTCCATGGTCAGGGCCGGCGTGGCGCTGACGCTGCCCGGCGCGATGCGCGCGGGCCAGCGCGCGATCAGCGGCACGCGGATGCCGCCTTCGAGCAGGTCCATCTTCTGGCCCACGAAGGGCCAGGTGTCCGAGAAGCGCTCGCCGCCGTTGTCGCTGGTGAACACCACCAGCGTGTCCTCGGCCAGCCCCTTGGCTTCCAGGGCCGCCAGCACCCGGCCGATGCCTTCGTCCATGTGGTGGATCATGCGGCGGTAGGTCGCCAGCGAGCCGCCGTCCACGTGGTTGATGCGCCCGCCGATGCGCTGCGACTCGGCGTGGTCCTCGCGCGTCTCCCAAGGCCAGTGCGGCGCGGTGTAGTGCAGGCTCAGCAGGAAGGGTTGCCCCTCGGCCACGTCATCGATGAAGCGCACGGCGCGGTCGCTGAGCGCATCGGTCAGGTAGCCGTGGTCCTCGGCCGGCGCTTCGCCTTCCCACAGGTCGCGCTTGCCGATGCTGTCGGTGTAGTTGAAGTAGTCCACGCCGCCGGACATGGGGCCGAAGAACTCCTGGTAGCCGCTCTTGAGCGGGCCGAAATGCGGCGGGTAGCCCAGGTGCCACTTGCCCACCAGCGCAGTGCGGTAGCCCGCGTCGCGCAGCATTGAAGGCAGCGTGGGGTGCTCCGGCGGCAGGCCCACGATCTTGTCGCCGCGGAAGCGTCCGGTCATGGGCTCCTCGGCCGCGCCGCGCAGCCGGTACTGCCAGCGTCCGGTGATCAGCGCGAAGCGCGTGGGCGAGCACACGGGCGAGTTCGAATAGCCGTGCGTGAACAGCAGGCCCGCGGCGGCCATGCGGTCCAGGTTGGGCGAGACCGGCGCGCGCGCACCGGTGCAGCCCAGGTCGGCATAGCCGAGGTCGTCGGCCAGGATGAAGATGAAGTTGGGGCGCTTGGTGGTCATGGCGGGGTTCACTGGTCGGCGGTGATGCGGCGCTCCTGGATGACGCGGGCCCAGCGGGCGCGGCCTTCGCGCAGGAGGGAGGCGGTCTGCCCGGGGCCGGTGGGCGCGGACACGAGGTCCAGGGCGCGCAGCCGCTGCACCACCGTCTCCTGCGCCAGCGCGCGCACCGTTTCCTCGTGCAGCCGCTTCACGACGCCGTCGGGCGTGCCCGCGGGCGCCATCAGCACGAAGCTGAAGTCGGTGGTGGCGCCGGCGTAGCCCAACTCGGCGATGGTCGGCACCTGGGGCGCCAGCGGCGAGCGCTTGCTGCCCGAGACGGCCAGCGCCTTGAGCTTGCCGCCGTCCACGTGCTGGGCCACCGAGGGAATGGCGACGAAGCCCGCCGGGATCTGGCCGCCGAGCAGGTCCGTCACTGCCGGCGCGTTGCCGCGGTAGGGCACGTGGTTGAGCTCGCCACCGATGAGCGAGCCCAGCGCCTCCATCGTCAGGTGTCCCGGGCTGGCATTGCCGGCGGAGCCGTAGTTCAGGCCCTTGCGGGCACGCTCCATGAAGCCCTTGAAGTCCTGGATGCCGCTGGCCGGAGTGACCACCAGCATCTGGCTGAAGCTCGCCGTCGTGGCCACGGGGCGCAGGTCGCGCTCGACGTCGAAGCCCATGCGCTTGCCGTAGAGCGTGGGGTTGGCGGTGAGGCTGGTGTCGATGGTCAGCAGCAGCGTGTGGCCGTCGGCCGGGGCGCGCGCCACGGCCTGCGCGCCGATGTTGCCGGTGGCGCCGGAGCGGTTGTCCACCACCACCGGCTGCTTCAGGCCCGCGGCCAACTGCTCGCCCAGGGCGCGCGCCACCACGTCCAGCGGGCCGCCCGCCGGAAAAGGCGCGACGAGGGTGATGGGCTTGCTTGGGAAGGACTGCGCGGCGGCGGTGCCGGCCAGCAGTGTCCATGCGCTGGCCGCGAGCAGGCGGCGGCGAGAAAGGGTCGTCATGGCTTGTCTCCTGCGCGCTTTCAATCAAGCGCTGGTCTTGAGCTGGCTCAAATGCTGAGCCCCCGACGCCCCCGCCACAACCCGGCGCGGGGCCGGATGTATAAGCCGATCTGATGTATCTGAAACACCTGCAGTACCTGGAGCTCGTGGTGCAGCACGGCAGCCAGTCGGCCGCGGCGCG
Source organism: uncultured Azohydromonas sp. (assembly GCF_937926365.1). Classification (GTDB taxonomy): domain Bacteria; phylum Pseudomonadota; class Gammaproteobacteria; order Burkholderiales; family Burkholderiaceae_C; genus Azohydromonas. The sequence continues at coordinate 8,484 of NZ_CALAOH010000159.1, forward strand.
GGCCGCGGGCGTGAGCCAGAGCGCCATCGCGCAGGCGATGCAGGCGTTGGAGCGGCACTGGGGCTGCGTGCTGTTCGAGCGGGCCGGGCGGCGCAAGCGGCCCACGCCGGCCGCGCTGGAAGCGGCGCGCCGTGCCGCCGAGCTGCGCCG
>NZ_CALAOH010000160.1 GCF_937926365.1 uncultured Azohydromonas sp.
CGCGGTTGGTGTACTTCTTGGCGATGGAGATCACCAGGCGCAGGTTGGCCTCGATCATCTCCTTCTTGGCGTCGCGAGAGCTCTTCTCGCCCTCGTTCATCTTCTTGTTGATCGCCTTGAGGTCTTCCAGCGGCACCACGGCGCGGTTCTGCACGTCCACGAGCTTTTGCTGCAGCTCCTGGATCGCGGGCAGGTTGCGGCCCAGCACGGCGCTGTAGTTCTTGCCCGCGGCCACCTCGTCCTCGGCCCACTTCAGGTCCAGGGCGCGCGGCGGGAAGGTCTTGATGAAGTGCTCCTGCGGCATGCCGCACTTGTCCACGACGATGCGGCGCAGCTCGCGCTCGTAGCGGCGCACGTCATCGACCTGCGAGCGCAGCATGTCGCACAGCTTCTCGATGGTCTTGACGGTGAAGCGGATCGTCATCAGCTCGTTGCTGATGGCGTCCTGCGCCTTGACGTAGGCGGGCGACTTGTAGCCCTTGGCGCCTTCCTTCTCGCAGACCTTGCGCAGCTCCTGGAAGTGCGCGCGGATGCCCTCGAACTTCTCCAGCGCCGCGCGCTTGAGCTCTTCGAGCTTCTTGGTCAGCGCCTTGGAGCCGCCCTGGCCGTCGTCGTCGTCCTCTTCGTCGAACTCGTCGAAGTCTTCCTCGGCGACGTAGTCGTCAGCCTCGTCCTCGGCCACGAAGCCGTCCACCACCTCCGAGATCGCGATCTCGCCGGCAGCGATCTTGTCGGCCATGGTCATGATCTCGGCGATCGTCGTGGGCGACTCCGAGATGGCCAGCATCATGTCCTGCAGGCCCTTCTCGATGCGCTTGGCGATCTCGATCTCGCCCTCGCGCGTGAGCAGCTCCACCGTGCCCATCTCGCGCATGTACATGCGCACCGGGTCGGTGGTGCGGCCGAACTCGGAGTCCACCGTGGACAGCGCTGCCTCGGCGGCCTCCTCGGCCTCTTCCTCGGTGGCGGTGGTGGTGGCGCCGCCGGCGATCAGCAGCGTGGCGGCATCGGGCGCCTGCTCGTACACGGCGATGCCCATGTCATTGAGCATCGAGACGATGGCTTCCAGGATCTCCGCCTCCACCAGCTTCTCGGGCAGGTGGTCGTTGATCTCCTGGTGCGTCAGGAAGCCGCGCGTCTTGCCCATCTTGATGAGCGTCTTGAGCTCCTGGCGGCGCTTGGCGACTTCCTCTTCGGTCAGCGCGGTTTCGTCCAGACCGAACTCGCGCATCAGCGCGCGCTCCTTGGCGCGGCTGACCTTCATGCGCAGCGGCTTGGCCTTGGGCTTGTCGACGGCGGCGGTGTCGTCGGCGGCGGCGGCTTCGACGCCGGTGTCGGCCTCGGCGGCCTCCGCATCGACCTCACCTTCGAGCTCGGCATCGATGTCGCTGAAGTCTTCCTCGGCCTCTTCCTTCTCGGCGGCCTTGGGTTTGCGACCGCGCTTGGCCTTGTCCTCGGCAGCAGGCGCGGCAGCCTTGGCCGCCTTCTTCTTGGCAGCAGGCTTGGTGGCCTTGGCGGCAGGCTTCTTGTCCTCTTCCTGGTCGTCTTGGACAGGCGCGGTCTTCTTGGCGGTCATGCAATTCCTCGGATGGTGAAAGCGTCAAACGTCCGACCTTCTCAGGGCGAGCACATGGCGTGCGCACGCCACCAATGGGTACGCACCGACGCACGGCCGGTTTCGCGGTCTGTGAAAGGCTCGGGCGGGCAAGCTCGCGTGGACTTCGGGAATAGCGCAGCCCTGGGCGGAGATATGGCCTGTTCTATGACCCCGTGTCGCGGGTGGCCGGATCCGGTATCCAATGACGCTGCTGTCACTCTTGCCGCTGATAACGAACCCTCAATTATCCCCCATATGGGGGCGAAGGTCAAAAATCAAGGCTTTGTCAAGCCCGAAAAAGTGTCAGCCGGCAGCTTCGGTGCGCTTGCGGATTTCGCGTACCTGCTTATCGAGCTCAAGGTAGCGGGTCCGAGCGCTCGCCTGTTCCTGTGCGTCGCCCGCCTTGCCTTCCACGAAGAGGGTTAGGGCGCGCATCTCGGCTTCAAGCTCTTGGCGATGTAGCTCATCGAGCTTTCGCTGCAGGTCTGCCAGCGTCTCTTCGCCAGGCTCGTCGTCCGGTAGCGCATTGCGCGCCTCCTCTGCCAACGGATCCTGCTCCAGGGCCACGCGCAACGCGGCCCACGGACGTGGTCCGTGCTCGTGCAACTCGCGCTCCAACCAAGCCACCAGCGCGCTATAGGGGGCGGGCAGGTCGTGCAGCAACTCGTGCATCTGTGGCGAGAGTTCGTCCCACCACTCGGCATGCGACAGCAGCATTTGCAGCGCCACATCTTCAGGCCGCTTCGTCGCCAGCCGGCCGCCGCGGCGCGAGGCTTGGCGCGGGCGGTGGAATCCCGGCGCGGGCAGATCCACCCCCGGCGCCGCCGCGGCCGGGGCCTCGCGTCGCGGCGCAGAGCGCGTGGCCGGATGCGCCTGCCACAGCGCCGTCAGCTCTTCCAGCGGCAGCGCGCCGCGGCGCGCCAGCTCGGCCAGCAGCTGCAGCCGCAGCGCGCCTTCGGGCAGCGCGCTCCACAGCGGTTTAGCTTGCGCCAGCATGCGCGCGCGCCCCTCGACGCTGGCGAGGTCGCAGTCCTGCGCCGCCAGCTCCAGCAGCTGCTGCGACAGCGGCACCGCCTGCGCCACGGCCTGCTCGAAGGCCTCGCGGCCGTGCTCGCGCACGAAGGAGTCCGGGTCGTGCTCCGGCGGCAGGAACAGGAAGCGGAAGGAGCGCGTGTCGGTGGCATGCGGCAGCGCCGCCTCCAGCGCGCGCGCCGCGGCGCGGCGCCCGGCGGCGTCGCCGTCGAAGGCGAACACCACCTGCTCCGTGAAGCGCAGCAGCTTGGCCACGTGCTCCGGCGTGCAGGCCGTGCCCAGCGTGGCCACCGCGTGCGGCAGCCCCAGCTGCGCCAGCGCCACCACGTCCATGTAGCCCTCGGTCACCAGCACGTAGCCGCTGTCGCGCAGTGCGCCGCGGGCCTCGAACAGGCCATAGAGCTCGCGGCCCTTGACGAACAGCGGCGTCTCCGGCGAGTTCAGGTACTTGGGCTCGCCCTTGTCGAGCACGCGCGCGCCGAAGGCGATGACCTCGCCCTTGACGCTGCGGATGGGAAACATGACGCGGTCGCGGAAGCGGTCGTAGCGCTTCTGCTCCGGGCCTTCCTCGCCCTGCACGATCACCAGCCCGGCCTCCACCAGCAGCGGGTCGTCGTAGCGCGGGAAGACGCTGGCCAGGCCGCGCCAGCCATCAGGCGCGTAGCCCAGCGCGAAGCGCGCGGCGATCTCGCCCGAGAGTCCGCGGCCCTTGAGGTAGTCGATGGCGCGCGGGCTGGCCTTGAGCTGCTTGCGGTAGTGCGCCGCGGCGCGCGCGAGCACGTCGGCCAGCGTGGCCTGGTGCTCGCGCTGCTGCGCGGCAAGCTCCTTGCGGTGCGGGTCGGTTTCGTCCTCCGGCACCGTCAGGCCCACCTGCTGCGCCAGCTCCTTGACGGCTTCGACGAAACCGAGCCCATGCTGCTCGGTGAGAAAGCGGATGGCGTCGCCGTTCGCCCCGCAGCCGAAGCAGTGATAGAACTGCTTGCTCGGGCTGACGGTGAAGCTGGGGCTCTTCTCGCCGTGGAAGGGGCACAGGCCGACGTAGTTGGCCCCCGTCTTCTTGAGCTGGACCTGGCGCCCGATGAGCTCCACGAGGTCCACGCGCGACAGCAATTCCTGAACGAAGCCGGGTGGGATCATCCGGCGAGTCTAGCCAAGCCCTGCGGCCTGCCGTCGCGATGGTCTCGCCCGCGCCGCGTGGTGGCCCGCATATCCAGCCCCGGCGTGAAAAATTGTTGAATTTCCGTGAAAAAGCCGCCTCGCGGGCGGCTTTTCAGGCAGTAATGGAACTGCAGTGTTGAAGAACTGCAATTAAAAGCGACCGCGTTCTCAAGCCGGCTGGGTAATCAGGAAATCCGACAGCTGTTTGCCTTCGGCGAGCGCCGCCTTGAGCCACTTGGGTTGCAGGCCGCGGCCCGTCCAGCTTTCACCGGTGGCGTCATTGCGGTATTTGGCCGCCACCTTGGCGCGCTTGCCCTCGCCATCGCCGGCAGAGCGCAGCCCGCCGCGGCCGGCCGTCAGATCCTGCGCCGACAAACCATGCTCGCTCATCAGCTGGCGGATCGTGGCAATGGCTTCGGCACGTTCCTGGCGCTGGGTTTCGGCAATTTGGCGCTCCAACTCGGCGCGCTGGTTCAGGAGTTCCTGCAGGCTGCTCAATTCAAGCTCCTCATTTGAATGATGTCGAGTCTGGAATATATCACTCCCAAGCAGTTCGGCGGGCACCACGCAATTGCCGGCTTATTGAAAGCAAAGCCGGGACAAACCGGGTTGAGCGAAATGCGCGGGAATGGCTGCGAAAAGCCGGCGCGGCCCGGCACAGGCGCAAACGACCGCAGATGGATATAAATCCGCCGGCGGACGCAATTGGAGGCGGGGAAGAAGGCGGCCGGCTCGGCCGCCCTTGAAAAACTCAGGCCGAGGGCGGCACGAAGCCCGTGGGCTGGTCGGCGCCTTCGCCGAAGAAGAAGCGCTCCATCTGCCGCGCCAGGTACTGGCGCGCGCGCGCGTCGGCCAGGTTCAGGCGGTTCTCGTTGACCAGCATGGTCTGGTGGCGCTTCCAGAGCTCGAAAGCTTCCTTGCTGACGTTGTCGTAGATGCGCTTGCCCAGCTCGCCGGGGTAGGGCGCGAAGTCGAGGCCCTCGGCCTCCTTCTTCAGGTAGATGCACTGAACCATGCGTGCCATGTCGGTTCTCCTTGGGGAATGTCGGTTTCAGGTGAGTTTCTTGACCAGCACGAGCGAGCGCCGGTCCCAGTTGTACTTGCGCTTGCGCGCCTCGGGGAGCCAATCCGGGTCCACCTGCTGGAAGCCGCGCTTGACGAACCAGTGCTTGGTGCGCGTGGTGAGCACGAAGATGCTCTCCAGCCCCAGCGCCTTGGCGCGCTGCTCCACGCGCTTGAGGATGCGCTCGCCGTCGCCCTGGCTCTGCACCTGCGGCGAGATGGTCAACGCGGCCATCTCGCCCGTGCGCGCCTCGGGGTAGGGGTACAGCGCCGCGCAGCCGAAGATCACGCCGTCGTGCTCGATGACGGTGTAGTTGGCGATGTCGCGTTCGATCTCCGTGCGCTCGCGCCGCACCAGCGTGCCGTCGCGCTCGAAGGGCTCGATGAGCTGCAGGATGCCGCCCACGTCGTCGCTGGTGGCCTCGCGCAGGCTCTCCAGCTTCTCGTCCACCACCATGGTGCCGATGCCGTCGTGGGTGAAGACTTCCATCAGCAGCGCGCCGTCCACCGAGAAGGGCAGGATGTGCGAGCGCTCCACGCCGCCGCGGCACGCGCGCACGCAGTGCTGCAGGTAGAAGGCGGTGTCGGTGGGCAGTGTCGGGCGCGGCAGCGAGGCCATCAGCCGCTCGGCCTCGGCCACCGACAGCTCGGTGTCGATGGCGCTTTCCGGGTCGTTGAGGTCCTCCCGGATGCCGGGCATCTCGGTGAGGAACAGCAGCTTGTCGGCCTGCAGCGCAATGGCGGTGGCCGTCGCCACCTCTTCCATGGCCAGGTTGAAGGCTTCGCCGGTGGGCGAGAAGCCGAAGGGGGAGAGCAGCACCAGCGTCTCGGAGTCGATGGCGCGGCGGATGGCGGCGGCGTCCACCTTGCGCACCACGCCGCTGTGCATGAAGTCCACGCCGTCCACGATGCCCACGGGGCGCGCGGTCAGGAAGTTGCCCGAAACCACGCGCACCGTGGCGTTGGCCATGGGCGTGTTGGGCAGGCCCTGCGAGAACGCGGCCTCGATCTCGAAGCGCAGCTGCCCCGCGGCCTCCTGCGCGCAGTCCAGCGCCACCTCGTCGGTGATGCGCAGCCCGTGGCTGAAGCGCGAGGTCTGGCCCTTGGCGGCCAGCTGCTCGTTGACCTGCGGCCGGAAGCCGTGCACCAGCACGAGCTTGATGCCCATGGCGTGCAGGATGGCCAGGTCCTGGGCGAACTGGTTGAGCTTGCCCGCGGCAATGGCCTCGCCGGCCAGGCCGATGACGAAGGTCTTGCCGTGGTAGGCGTGGATGTAGGGCGCGACCGCCCGGAACCAGGGAACGAAGGTGTGCGGGAAAACGAGGTCCACGGTGGGCATCAGCGGGAGGGCGGTAGGGGCGGACGAGGCCGGCGAGCAATCCGGAATTCTTGCATGGCGCTGAATCCGGGCACCCGTCGCGGGGTGCCCTTCACGCCGCCATGCACCGCTTCGGGCGCTTGACAGGGGCGCTTTCGCTTCCAGGGACTTGCAGTGCGCACGCGGGCCGCGGCGGGGCGGCTGGGGATAATCCCGCCCCGCGATGCCCCCCATGTCCGATTCCGATACCCGCTCCTCCGCCGCGCCGGCGCCCGCCCGCTCCAAAACCCCGGCGCCCGCGCCGGCGGCCCAGCGCCGTCCTGATTCCGGCCCCCGCCGCGGCGAAGCGGCGCCCGGCGC
>NZ_CALAOH010000161.1 GCF_937926365.1 uncultured Azohydromonas sp.
ATGCTTTGGCCCTTGGCGGTGAGGAGCATGATCTCGTCGTCGTCCTTCACGCTGTCGGGCACGGGCGAGCTGCGCTGGCGGCCCGGCGCCGGGCGGTACGAGGCCTCGCTCACCGGCGAGGTGGGAGGACTCAACGTGCTGGACTGGCGCAGCGCCGGCGCGCTGGACGGCGCGGGCATCGCACCCGAGCGCTACCTGATGCGCCGGCGCGGGCGCGAGGCGCAGGCGGCGAACTTCCAGCGCGAGGCCGGCAAGATCACCTACTCCGGCCCGACCACCGAGTTCCCGCTGCCCGCGGGCGCGCAGGACCGGCTGAGCGTGCTGCTGCAGATCCCGGCCATCGTCGCGGCCGAGCCGCAGCGCTTCGGCGCCGGCGCGCGCATCCAGCTCTTCGTCACCGGCTCACGCGGCGATGCCGACGCGTGGACCTTCGTCGTCGAAGGCGAGCAGGCCGTGGCCGGCCCGGAGGGCGAAGTGCAGGCGCTCAAGCTCTCGCGCCAGCCGCGCAAGAAATACGACACCCGGGTGGAACTCTGGCTCGATCCGGCCCGGCACCACCTGCCGGTACGGGTCCGGCTGTCGGCGGCCGGCGGGGGCGAGGCGTTGGAAATGGCGCTGGAGTCCGAGGAGCGAGCGCCCTGAGCGAGAGAAAAACGCGCCTCGACGGGCTTGAAACTTGCCGGATACGTCCCAACTGCCGCCTCAGGAGGATTGAAGATGCTCATGCTCTACAACTCGGACAGCTTCGCGGTGCTGCAGTTCGACCTGCCGGCCGCGCAAGACAGTGCTCCGGCGGTGCACCGCGGCGGCTACGAGATCGTCGACAAGTTCGCCCGCAAGGAGATATTCCTGGAGGGTGCGCTGGCCCAGCGTTTTCGCGAGGGCGTGGACCACCTGGTGGAAACCGAACCCACCGAGGAAGCGCTCGACGAGTTCATTGCCGGCTACACGCAGCTGGCGCAGCAGCCGGTGTCGCTGCATTGAGATTGCGGGCTGTCTTTTCCCCGCCACGTCCTCCGGGCCCGCCGCGTGCGGGCCCGGTTCTTTTTCACGGCCTGCGCGGCGCGCGGCTGTGGCCTTCAAGCCCACAGGGCTTGCTGGTGCGCAGGGGCTGCGACAAGATCGCGCGCACCCTGGACCACAGCGCAAGGAGCAATTGCGGTGAGAAGTCGAACCGATGCGCGCCTGCTGCCCTCGCCGGGGCTGACCGAGGCCCCGGTGCTCGATCTGATGTGCTCGCAATTCGTGCTGGCCTTGACGATGAAGCAGGCCGGGCGCTTCAACCTGCGGCGCGACTGGAGCAGCCTGCTGTCACTCGTGGGCCGGCACCTGGTGTGGCCGGTGCCGGTGCTGGCACGCCTGCGGCAGTTCCTGGAGCGGCGCTGCCGTGACAACGAGCTCTGGCGCGGGCACGAGGCGCTGACCGACGTGGCGTTCCTGCAGCGCCACGGCTGCTGGCGCGGCCCGTACGAGGAAGGCACGCTCTTCTTCTACATCGACGAGTACATCAAGGACGCGCCGAAGGACCTGCTGGCCGTGATCGGCGCCACCGCCGAGTGGCTGGAGCGCAGCCTGAAGAAGCAGCAGACGCGGGTGCAGCAGAACATCGACGCCCTGGCCGGGCTGCTGCAGCTCAACCCCGCCGAGCGCGCGCTGCTGCTCTACGGCACGCTGGCCCGCTACCAGCGCGACCTGCGCGGGCTGCTGGTGGAGTTCAAGGTTTCCAGCGCCCAGGAGGCGCACGCGGCCATCGCGGCGGTGGCCGGCGTCAACGAGCAGGAGGTGGCCGAGGCGCTGCGCGCGGGCTCGCGCCTGGAGCGCATCGGCATGGTCGAGAACCTCATCTCCGAGCACAACATCACCGACCTCGCCGACCTCATGAAGGTCAGCGAGCAGCTGCCGCCGGTGCTCATGCGCGAGTACCGCGAGCCCAGCGAGCTCATGGCCGTGTTCACGCGCCCGGCGCGGCGCACCGAGCTCACGGCCGCGGATTTCGCCTTCGTGGGCGACGACGTGGCCATGCTCACCTCGCTGCTGAAGAACGCCGTGGCGCAGCGCGAGCCCGGCGTGAACGTGCTGATGTACGGGCCACCCGGCACGGGCAAGACCGAGCTGGCCAAGGTGGTGGCGCAGGCCGCGGGGCTGGAGCTCTACGAGGTTGAGTACGCCGACCGCGACGGCAACTCGCTCTCGGGCCGCGACCGCTACCGCTCGCTGCAGATCAGCCAGGTCTTCCTCAAGGGCAGCGGCCACGTGGCGCTGCTCTTCGACGAGGTGGAGGACGTTTTCCCGCCCATCTCCACCGACACCGCGCAGCTCATGGCGCGGCTGGACAGCGGCGACGCGCCGCTGTCGGGCAGCGTCAGCGGCAAGGCCTGGGTCAACCAGATCCTGGAGACCAACCCGGTGCCGGTGCTGTGGGTGACGAACCGCATCGAGCAGATCGACCCGGCCTTCCGCCGCCGTTTCCAGTACCACCTCGAACTCAAGTCGCCGCCGCCGGGCGCGCGCGAGGGACTGGTGGCGCGGGCGCTGGAGGGCGCGGTGGTGTCGCCGGACTTCGTGGCGCGGCTGGCCGAGCGGCGCAGCCTGACGCCGGCGCAGATCCGCACCGCGGTGCGCTTCGCGCGGCTGGCCGCCGGCGAGGAGGCGGGCATCGAGGCGCTGATCGAGCGCCAGTTGCACAACGCCGACCGGGCACTGGGCCAGAGCTCGGGCAGCCGCGCGCGCGTCCCGGTCACGCGCTACGCGCTGGAGCTGCTGAACGTGGAGTGCCGTTTCGAGCTGCCGCGCATCGTGGAGGCGCTGCGCCGGCGCGGCCACGGCACGCTGTGCCTGCACGGCGTACCCGGCAGCGGCAAGACTGCGCTGGCCGAGCACCTGGCGCAGGAGCTGGGCCGCCCGCTGATGATTCGCCAGGCCAGCGACCTCATGAGCAAGTTCGTGGGCGAGACCGAGGCCAACATGGCGCGCATGTTCGAGGAGGCGCAGTCCGAGGGCGCGGTGCTGCTGCTGGACGAGGCCGACAGCTTCCTGCGCAGCCGCCGCATGGCCGAGCGCACCTACGAGGTCAGCGAGGTCAACCAGATGCTGCAGGGCATGGAGCGCTTCGCAGGCATCTTTATTTGCACCACCAACCTTTTTGACGATCTCGATGAGGCGGCTCTCAGGCGCTTCACCTTCAAGATCCGCTTCCACCCGCTGCGCCCCGAGCAGCGCGTGCGCATGTTCGTGAACGAGGCGCTGGATGGCGACGCCGCGCGCCTGACCGGCGAGCAGCGCCAGCGCCTGGCGCAGCTGGACCTGCTCACGCCGGGCGACTTCGCGGCGGTGCGGCGCCAGGTGGAGTTGCTGGGCCAGGCCTTCGAGCCCGACGAGTTCCTGAGCCAGCTGGAGAGCGAGCACCGCGTCAAGCCCGAGGCGCGTCAGCGCCGGGGCATCGGCTTCACCAGCGCGGCGGCGCCGGGCGCGGGCGGCTGAGGCTGCTCCCGGCCGGCGCAAGCCGCCGCGGCCGGGAGGCCATCACGGCCTTCCTACAATGCCGCGATGAACGCACCGAAATACACCCGGGGCGCCGCGCTGGCGGCGCTTCTGCCGCAGCGCATCGTCATCATCGACGGCGCCATGGGCACGATGATCCAGCGCTTCAAGCTCACGGAAGCCGATTACCGGGGCGAGCGCTTCAAGGACCATCCCAAGGACCTCAAGGGCAACAACGAGTTGCTGCAATTCACGCGGCCCGACGTGATCCGCAGCATCCACGAGCAGTACCTGGCCGCGGGCGCGGACATCATCGAGACCAACACCTTCGGCGCCACGTCGATCGCGCAGGAAGACTACGACCTGGCCCCGCTGGCGCGCGAGATGAACGTGGCGGCCGCACGCATCGCGCGGGAAGCGGCGGACAAGTTCTCCACGCCTGACAAACCGCGCTTCGTGGCCGGCGCCATGGGCCCCACGCCGCGCACGGCCAGCATCAGTCCCGACGTCAACGATCCCGGTGCGCGCAACGTCGGCTTCGACCAACTGCGCGCCGCGTACCGCGAGCAGGCCGAGGGGCTGCTCGAAGGCGGCGCCGACCTGTTCCTGGTCGAGACCATCTTCGACACGCTCAACGCCAAGGCGGCGCTGTTCGCGCTGGACGAGCTGATGGAGGACACGGGCGAGCGGCTGCCGGTGGTGATCTCCGGCACTGTCACCGACGCCTCCGGGCGCATCCTCTCCGGCCAGACCGTGGAGGCCTTCTGGCACTCGGTGCGGCATGCCAAGCCCCTCGCCATCGGCCTGAACTGCGCGCTGGGCGCCACGCTGATGCGGCCCTACATCGAGGAGCTGGCCAAGATCGCGGGCGACACGGCCATCAGCTGCTATCCCAACGCCGGGCTGCCCAACCCGATGAGCGACACCGGTTTCGACGAGACGCCCGAGGTCACGGCCGGGCTGATGGAGGACTTCGCCAGGAGCGGCTTCCTCAACATCGTGGGCGGCTGCTGCGGCACCACGCCCGACCACATCGCCGCCATCGCGCGCAAGGTCAGCGCCTACCGCCCGCGCAGCAAGGCCGACCCGCTGTTCACCCAACTGGTCGAGACCGCCTGATTCCTTTCCCCGTTCGGGCTGAGCTTCGTCGTTGACCCTGCCGCGCCAGCGGGCTGCGGCCCTTCGACAGGCTCCGGGCGAACGGAACACTTGTGAGCACCTCGCCATGAGCGAAACCAACTTCAACGTGCCGCCGATGCGGCTGTCGGGCCTGGAGCCCGTGACCATCGGCGAGGGGCACCTCTTCGTCAACATCGGCGAGCGCACCAACGTCACCGGCTCCAAGGCCTTCGCCCGCATGATCCTGGCCGGCCAGTTCGAGCAGGCGCTGGCCGTGGCGCGCCAGCAGGTGGAGAACGGGGCGCAGATCATCGACGTGAACATGGACGAGGCCATGCTGGACAGCCAGGCCGCCATGGTCCGCTTCCTCAACCTCATCGCCTCCGACCCCGAGATCGCGCGCGTGCCCATCATGATCGACAGCTCCAAGTGGAGCGTGATCGAGGCGGGTCTGAAGTGCATCCAGGGCAAGGGCATCGTCAACTCGATCTCGCTGAAGGAAGGCGAGGCCGAGTTCAAGCGCCAGGCGCGGCTGATCAAGCGCTACGGCGCCGCGGCGGTGGTGATGGCCTTCGACGAGAAGGGCCAGGCCGACACCTTCCAGCGCAAGACCGAGATCTGCGAGCGCGCCTACCGCATCCTGGTCGATGAAGTCGGCTTCCCGGCCGAGGACATCGTCTTCGACCCCAACATCTTCGCCATCGCCACGGGCATCGAGGAGCACGACAACTACGCCGTGGACTTCATCGAGGCCACGCGCTGGATCAAGCGCAACCTGCCCGGCGCCAAGGTCTCGGGCGGCGTCTCCAACGTCTCCTTCAGCTTCCGCGGCAACGAGCCGGTGCGCGAGGCGATCCACACCGTGTTCCTCTACCACGCCATCCAGGCGGGCATGGACATGGGCATCGTCAACGCCGGCATGGTCGGCGTGTACGACCAGCTCGACGCCGAGCTGCGCGAGCGGGTGGAGGACGTGGTGCTCAACCGCCGCCCCGACGCCACCGAGCGGCTGCTGGCCATCGCCGACCAGGTGCGCGGCCAGTCCAAGGACGACAGCGCCCGCCTGGCCTGGCGCGCGCTGCCGGTCAACGAGCGCCTCACGCATGCGCTGGTGCAGGGCATCAACGAGTTCATCGATGCCGACACCGAGGAGGCCTGGCAGCAGATCCGCGCCGACGGCGGGCGCCCGCTGCACGTGATCGAAGGCCCGCTGATGGCCGGCATGAACGTGGTGGGCGACCTGTTCGGGCAGGGGAAGATGTTCCTGCCGCAGGTGGTGAAGTCCGCCCGCGTGATGAAGCAGGCCGTGGCGCACCTGCTGCCCTACATCGAGGCGGAGAAGCAGGCGCTGATCGACGCCGGCGGCGAGGCGAAGCCCAAGGGCCGCATCGTCGTCGCCACCGTCAAGGGCGACGTGCACGACATCGGCAAGAACATCGTCAGCGTCGTGCTGCAGTGCAACAACTTCGAGGTCGTGAACATGGGCGTGATGGTCCCGTGCCAGGACATCCTCGCCAAGGCGAAGGAGGAGGGCGCGGACATCGTCGGCCTGTCGGGGCTGATCACGCCCAGCCTGGAGGAGATGCAGCATGTGGCCGCCGAGATGCAGCGCGACGCGCATTTCCGTGACAGGAAGACGCCGCTGCTCATCGGCGGCGCCACCACCAGCCGCGTGCACACGGCGGTGAAGATCGCGCCGCACTACGAGGGCCCGGTGGTGTACGTGCCCGATGCCTCGCGCAGCGTGGGCGTGTGCTCGGAGCTGCTGAGCGACGAGCGCGCCGCGAAGTACATCGCCGAGCTGGAGGCCGACTACGCCAAGGTGCGCGAGCAGCACGCGAACAAGAAGGCCACGCCGCTGGTGCCGCTGGAGGCGGCCCGCGCCAACCCCACGCCCATCGACTGGGCCGCCTACGAGCCGGCGGTGCCCAAGTTCATCGGCAAGCGCGTGTTCCGCAACCAGGACCTGTCGGAGCTGGTGGCCTGCATCGACTGGACGCCCTTCTTCCAGACCTGGGACCTGGCCGGGCGCTATCCGGCCATCCTGCAGGACCCAGTGGTGGGCGAGGCCGCCACGCGCGTGTTCGAGGACGCGCAGCGCATGCTGCAGCGGCTGGTGGAAGGGCGCTGGCTGCAGGCGCATGGCGTCATCGGGCTGTACCCGGCCAATGCCGTGGGCGACGACATCGCCTTCTATGCCGACGAGGGGCGCGGCGAGCCGGTGATGACCTGGCACGGGCTGCGCATGCAGTCGGAGCGGCCGGTGATCGACGGCGTGAAGCGTCCCAACCGCTGCCTGTCGGACTTCGTGGCGCCGCGCGGCGTGAAGGCCGACTACGCCGGCATGTTCGCCGTGAGCGTGCAGGGCGTGGAGAAGAAGGAGGCGGAGTTCCTGGCCGCGCACGACGACTACTCCGCGATCATGCTCAAGGCGCTGGCGGACCGGCTGGCCGAGGCCTTCGCCGAGCGGCTGCACCAGCGCGTGCGCACCGAGCTCTGGGCCTACGCGCCGGACGAGGCGCTCACCAACGAGGAGCTGGTCGCCGAGAAGTACCGCGGCATTCGCCCGGCGCCGGGCTACCCGGCCTGCCCGGACCACCTGCCCAAGCGCGACCTGTTCCGCGTGCTGGACGCGCCGGCCATCGGCATGGGGCTCACCGAGAGTCTGGCCATGACGCCGGCCTCCAGCGTCAGCGGCTTCTACATCGGCCACCCGCAGGCGGCGTACTTCAACGTCGGCAAGATCGGCGAGGACCAGCTCGCCGACTGGGCCGCTCGCAATGGCCTGGACGAGGCCGCGGCGCGGCGCGCGCTGGCACCGCTGCTTTGATCCCGGGGCCGCGCACGGCCACGCGCCGGAGCGCGGCCTGCGTGCGGCCCACGGACCCTGACATGACGCCCGGCACCGTCCGGGCGTTTGTATTTGGTTGCAGTTCCATCGCCGCCGCTGTCTGCCGAAGGCTGTTCCCGATCGTTGCCTAGGCAGGGATCGCCCTTCGGCGGTCTGGATTCCAAGAGCAATGCAAGGCATGAACGACATGACGATGGCGCGCCCGGCTTCGGCGCTGCGCTCCCCCGTGGCCCTGGTCGGCGGCGCCGCGCTGGTGGCGGCACTGGGCCTGGGCGGCGGCTGGATGCTGCGCGGCCAAGCCTCCGAGCCGGCCGCGGCACCCGTGGCGGCCGCGGCGATGCAGGCCACGGCGGGCGGCGAGTCGTCAGCCGGGGCTGCGGTGCTTGCGGCGCAGGTGCCGGCCGCGAACGTGAATCGCCTGGCGCCGCCTGATACGCCGGCTGACGAGGTGGAAAGTCCGTCCCGGCCGGCACCCGTGCAGCACGCCCCGGCTCCGGCACCGCAGCCCGCGCATCGCAGCGTCGCGCGCGCGCCGGCTCCCGCCCCGGCACCGGCCCCCGCGGTGCAGCCGCAGCCAGTGGCCCAGCCGGTGGCTCAGGCGCCGGTGTGCCGCAGCTGTGGCGTGGTGGAGTCGGTGCAGACCATCCGCCAGGAAGGGCCAGCGCAAGGCATCGGCGCGGTGGCGGGCGGTGTGCTCGGCGGCGTGCTGGGCAACCAGGTAGGGGGCGGCACGGGTCGCAAGGTGGCGACGGTGCTGGGCGCGGTGGGCGGCGGCTTCGCCGGCCATGAGATCGAGAAGCGCGTGCGCTCGGAAACGGTGTACGAGGTGCGCGTGCGCATGGACGACGGTAGCGTGCGCCGGGTCACGCAATCTCAACCCATCGCCGCGGGCACGCGCGTGGTGGAGGAGGGCGGCACGCTGCGCGCGCAGTGATGCCTCCGGGCCCGGTGACGGGCTCCTGAACGGCCGGCGTTCCAGCACCTGGGCTGCCGGCCGTTTTCGTTGGTTCAGCCGGGCAGCGCGCGGCGGTACTGCAGCGCCTCGGCCACGTGGGCCACGCCGGGCTGGGCCTCGCCGGCGAGGTCGGCGATGGTGCGCGCTACCTTCAGCGCGCGGTGCAGGCTGCGGCCGGACCAGCCCAGCCGCGTGGCGGCCTGCTCGATGAAGCGCAGCGCCGCAGCGTCCGGGCGCACGTGCTGGTCCAGCCCGGCGGCGTCGAGATCGGCGTTGGGCAGACCCTGGCGCGCCAGCGCGCGCTCGCGCGCCGCGGCCACGCGCTGCGCCACCACGGCGCTGGGTTCGCCCTCGGCCGCGGCCAGCATCTCGGCGGGCTTGACGGCGGGCACTTCCAGCTGGAGATCGATGCGGTCCAGCAGCGGACCGGAGAGGCGGCCCTGGTAGCGCTGGATGGCCTGCGCCGTGCAGCGGCAGGGCCGTCCAGTGGCGGCGAAGGCGCCCAGCCAGCCGCAGGGGCAAGGGTTCATGGCCGCCACGAGCTGGAAGCGCGCCGGGTAGCTGGCTTGGCGTCCCGCGCGCGAGAGCGTGATGCGGCCGCTCTCCAGCGGCTCGCGCAGCGCTTCCAGCGCCATGCGCGGGAACTCCGGCAGCTCGTCGAGGAACAGCACGCCGCCATGGGCGAGCGAGATCTCGCCGGGCTTGGGCGGCGAGCCCCCGCCCACCAGCGCCACCGCGCTGGCCGAGTGGTGCGGCGCGCGCACCGGGCGCAGCCCCCAGTGCGCGACGTTGAAGCCGCTGCTGGAGAGGCCCTGCAGTGCGGCGCTGGCCAGCGCCTCGTCCTCGGCCATGGGCGGCAGCAGCGCCGCGAGCCGGTGCGCCAGCATCGACTTGCCGCTGCCGGGGCTGCCCACCATCAGCAGCGAATGGCTGCCGGCAGCCGCGATCTCCAGCACGCGCTTGGCGGCGCCCTGGCCACGCACCTCGCGCAGGTCGGGCAGCGCGGCCGGGGCCGGCTGCGGCAGGGCCTGCGCGCGCGGCAGCGGCA
>NZ_CALAOH010000162.1 GCF_937926365.1 uncultured Azohydromonas sp.
CGCCCGGGCCCCTGGCGGCGTGCCTCGGCCAGCGCCAGCCGCGCGCGCTCCAGCCCCTGCGCCAGCGCCTCGCCCGCGCGCAGTTCGCCCACGCCGAAGCTTAGGTTCAGCGTGACGGAGGGCTCCAGCCGCGCCAGCGCCTGCACGCGCGCGGCGATGCGCGCGGCGGCGGCCATGGCGTTGCGCAGCGAGGTACCGGGCAGCAGCAGCACGAAGGCCGTGCCGTGGCGGCCGGCGATGTCGTGGCCGCGCAGCGTGGCGTGCACGCCGTGCGCCACCAGGCGCTCGCGGGTGCGCGAGCGGGACGGATCCAAATCGGCGCGGCCGGCGGGGTGGATGTCGAACAGCAGCACCGCCGAGGCGCGCATCTCGCGCCGCAGCACCCGCCGCGCCAGCACGTCGAAATGCGTGCTGCCCGGGTCCAGCAACTCGCTGCGGCCCAGCAGGCGCAGCCGCCGGCGCGACTCGCGCAGCGCGTTCTCGGCGCGCTCCTGGGCCAGCAGCGGCGCCACGCCGCTGGCGGCCACCGCCAGCAGTGCGTTGAGCAGCAGCGCGGCCGGTGTGGCCCAGGTCTGGGCGCGCAGCGCGAGCCAGGCCGCCAGGGCCTGCAGCAGCGCGCCGCTGCCCAGAGCCAGTGCCGAGATGCGCAGCGCGGCACTGAGGCGGTGCGCTTGCGCGCGTCCCAGCAGCGCGCCCACGCAGGCTTGCAGCACGGCCGACAGCAGGGCCGCGTGCGCGTCGCGCTGGGTGTCGTCCTGCAGTTCCAGGCCCAGCGCCCACAGTGCGGCCAGGCCGGCCAGCAGGGCATCGGCGCCGGCGCTGCCGGGCAGGCGCCAGCGCGCCTCGAAGCGCCGCAGGCCCTGCAGGGCTGCCAGCGGCCACAGCGCCAGCAGCCACACGCCCAGCCCGCGCAGCAGCGGAGAGTTGGCGCCGGCGAGCTGCAGCCCCGCGCCCGCGGCGGCCAGCGCCGGCGCCGCGACCCAGCCCCAATGGCCGCGCGGCACGGTGCGCAGCAGGCCCCAGAGCGCCAGCAGCAGCGCCACGCCGGCGGTGAGCACCAGATCAGCCAGGAGCAGCGTGGGAAGGTCAGGTTGCATCGTCAGCCTTGCACCAGCCGCCCGCTTCCCGGGTCCGGCCAGCCTGCGACTGTCCCCAGTGGCCGCGTGGTACGTGCAACCGCGTGCATCGGCGCGCGGGTTCGGCTGACGCATGGATACAGCGCCTCCGTTGCTGGGGGGGTTGGTTACCATCGCCGCGCTTTCAACACGCAGGGGTTCTCTCCATGGCCATGGACGTCGTCGATTACGAAATCAAGGGCTCGGAAATGCAGTTCGTCGAGATCGAGCTGGATCCGGGCGAAGCCGCGGTGGGCGAGGCCGGCAGCCTGATGTTCATGGACGGCGGCATCGCCATGGACACCGTCTTCGGCGACGGCGCGCGCCAGGGCGGCGGCGGCCTGTTCGGCAAGCTGCTGGGCGCGGGCAAGCGGCTCATCACGGGCGAGTCGCTGTTCACCACGGTCTACACCAACCAGGCCCACGGCAAGCAGCGCGTGGCCTTCGCCGCGCCGTACCCGGGCAAGATCCTGCCGATGGACCTGCGCCAGCTCGGCGGCACGCTGGTCTGCCAGAAGGACGCGTTCCTGTGCGCCGCGCGCGGCGTCTCGCTGGGCGTCTACCTGCAGCAGAAGCTCTCGGTGGGCTTCTTCGGCGGCGAGGGTTTCATCATGCAGCGCCTGGACGGCGACGGCCTGGCCTTCGTGCATGCCGGCGGCACCGTGGTGCGGCGCGAACTGCAGCCCGGGCAGACGCTGCTCATCGACACCGGCTGCGTGGTGGCGATGACGCCCAACGTGAACTTCGAGATCCAGTACGTCGGCAAGATCAAGACGGCGCTGTTCGGCGGCGAGGGCCTGTTCTTCGCCCGCGTCACCGGCCCGGGCACGGTGTGGCTGCAGAGCCTGCCTTTCTCGCGCCTGGCCTCGCGCGTGTTCGCCGCGGCGCCGCAAACCGGCGGCGGCGGGCGCGACGAGGGCTCGATCCTGCCCATGGCCGCCGGCGCGGGCCTGCTGGGCGGCCTCTTCGGCGGCAGCGGTGGCGACGACTGACGCTTTCGCGGGTTCGGCGGGCCGCGACGCGACGCGCCTTGCGGCAGCGTGACAGAGGTCAACTTTTGGGCATCCCGCCGCGGCGCCGGGCCGGGGGTGCGTGACTACACTGGCGCCCCGCAAGAGGTGGTGGACCCATGAAGCTGTTGACGAAGGTGGCGCGCGCCGGCGCCGGTGTGTTTTTCCTGGCGGCCGCTTCCTGGGCGTCGGCGCAGGTGGGTGCCCAGGCGGCGGCGCCGCTGCCACCGGTGTTCGTGCTGAATTCGCAGGACGCCAACGTCAGCGTCCTGGACCGCGCCACCCTGCAGCCCAAGGTGCTCATTCCCACCGGCAAGGAGCCGCACCACCTGTACCTGACGCCGGACGAGAAGTCGGTGATCGTGGCCAACGCGCTGGCCGACTCGCTGACCTTCATCGACCCGAAGACGGCGCAGGTGCAGCGCACGGTCACCGGCATCACCGACCCGTACCACCTGCGCTTCTCGCCCGACATGAAGTGGTTCGTGACCGCGGCCAACCGGCTCGACCACATCGACATCTACCGCTGGGACCCCGCCAACCAGGCCCAGCCGCTGCAGCTGGCCAAGCGCGTGCCGGCGGGCAAGACGCCCAGCCACCTGGCCATCGACACCCGCTCCAGCGTGGTCTACGGCTCGCTGCAGGACAGCGACGAGCTCATCGCCATCGACCTGCGCACGCAGGCGCCGCGCTGGCGCATCCCGGTGGGCAAGATGCCCGCGGACGTGTACCTCACGCCCGACGACCGCACGCTGCTGGTGGGGCTGACCGGTGACGAGGTGGTCGAGGCCTACGACGTCAGCGGCGTGGCGCCGAAGCTGATCAAGCGCATCCCCACCGGCAAGGGCGCGCACGCCTTCCGCGCGCGCGGCGACGGCAAGCACCTCTTCGTCTCCAACCGCGTGGCCAACACCATCAGCCTGATCGACACGCAGGCGCTGGCGGTGGTGGCGAACTACCCGGCGCCGGGCGGCCCCGACTGCATGGAGCTGCTCTCCGACGGCAAGACGCTGCTGGTGTCCTCGCGCTGGGCGCGCAAGGTCACGGTGATCGACACGGAGAAGAAGCAGGTGGTGCAGCAGGTGGCCGTGGGGCGCTCGCCGCACGGCATCTGGACGCTGGACCATGCCTCGCGCCGCTGAGGCCCTGACGCTTTCGCTGCTGCTGGCCTGCGGGGCCGCGGCGGCGGCCTGCGACAAGCCGGTCTATCTCACCTTTGACACCGGCCACATGGGCGTGGCGCCGCTGGTGGCGCAGGTGCTGCAGCGCCAGCAGGTGAAGGCCACGTTCTTCCTGGCCGACGAGCGCACGCTCGACGGCGGCAGCAGCCTCGACGAGCAGTGGGCGCCGTGGTGGCGCGCTCGCGCCGCCGAGGGCCATGCCTTCGGCTCGCACACCTGGAGCCACGTGGTGTGGCGCGGCGACGAAGGAGGGCAGTTCCGCGTGCAGCCCACGGCCGGGCCGCGCGCCGGCCAGCGCTACGCGCTGGACGAGGCCGGCTACTGCGAGGAGCTGAAGAAGCCCGCGCGGCGCTTCGAGGCCATGACGGGGCAGAAGATGCTGCCGCTGTTCCGCGCGCCGGGCGGCAAGACCTCGCCGGCGCTGCTGGCGGCGGCGCAGCGCTGCGGCTTCACGCACGTGGGCTGGGCGCCGGCAGGCTTCCTGGGCGACGAGCTGCCCAGCGAGCGCTACCCGAACGACAAGCTGCTGGCGCAGGCAGTGCGCGACATCCGCGCCGGCGACATCCTGCTGGCGCACCTGGGCATCTGGTCGCGCAAGGATCCCTGGGCGCCGGCGGTGCTGGAGCCGCTGATCGAAGGCCTCAAGCAGCGCGGCTTGTGCTTCGCCACGCTGCGCGAACATCCCCGGTACACGGCCGCGACGGCCGGACGTTGAAGACGCATGCAATGGTTCGTTGATCTCTTCGCCCAGGCGCAGCAGCAGCTGTTCGAGCAGGTGGTGCAGCCGCTGCTGTTCGAGCTGGGCCTGGCCAGCGTGATGGAGGACGCCTTCGTCGCCACCGGCTGGCTGCTGGTGGGGCTGGTGCAGATCGCGCTGATGCTCACGCTGCTGCGCGCGCTGGAGCGCTGGCGTCCGGTGGAGCCGGTGACGGACCGCGCCGCGGTGCGGGTGGACGTGCTCTACACGCTGATCCACCGCCTGGGGCTGTTCCGCGTGGCGCTGTTCTTCACGCTCGATCCGCTGTGGGACTCGCTCATCGGTCGGTTGCGCGTGGCGGGGCTACCGACCTTCCACCTCGACACGCTGTGGCCGGGCGTGACCGACGTCGCGCTGGTGAGCTTCGTGCTGTACCTGCTGCTGTTCGACTTCGTGGACTACCTGCTGCACCGCGGCCAGCACCGCTGGCGCTGGTGGTGGGCGCTGCACGGACTGCACCACAGCCAGCGCCAGATGACGCTGTGGAGCGACAACCGCAACCATTTGCTGGACGACGTGATCCGCGACAGCGCGCTGGTGGTCGTGGGCCTGCTGGTGGGCATCCCGCCGGGGCAGTTCGTGGCGGTGGTGGCCTTCACGCAGCTGCTGGAGAGCTTGGCGCACGCCAACCTGCGGCTGTCCTTCGGCCCGCTGGAGCGCTGGCTGGTGAGCCCGCGCTACCACCGCTGGCACCACCGCACCGGCGATGGTGAGGTCGAGGACGGCCATGGCCGCCCGGGCGGCGACAATTTCTCGGTGCTGTTCCCGGTCTGGGACCGGCTGTTCGGCACCGCGTACTTTGGCGACCTCTATGTGCCCACCGGGCTGCCCGAGGACGGGCGCGACTGGGGGCGCGGCTTCTGGGCCCAGCAGTGGCTGGGCCTCAAGCGGCTGGCCGGGCGTGCCTGATTCCAGTTTTTCATTGCTTGTGAAATGACCCGTTCGGACTGAGGTAAAGGCCGAATCCACCAGGCTCGGATGGCGGCGTTACGGCGGGGGCCGTTCACCCTTCGATACTTCAGGGCGAACGGAATACTTCACTCACGAACTGGAATGAGACGCCGGGCCTTTGACGGCCGGGAGTCCCTGGGAGATTCATGCGCCCCTTGAAAGACCTTTTGGACGCCTTTTGGCGCGCCAGCGCCTACTGCCTGCACCCGCGGGTGATGCTGCTGACGCTGGCGCCGCTGCTCATCGCCGCGGCGCTGGCGCTGGGCCTGGGCTGGCTGTACTGGGAAAGCGCGGTGGACGGCGTGCGCGAGACGCTCGACCGCTGGTCGCTCACCGCGGCGATGCTGGGCTGGCTCGACGCCATGGGCGGGCAGAGCCTGCGCTCCGTGATCGCGCCGCTGCTGGTGGTGTCGCTGGCGGTGCCGGTGCTGGTGGTGCTGTCGCTGCTCCTGGTGTCGGTGCTGGCCACGCCGGCGCTCACGGCCATGGTGGCGCGGCGCCGCTTTCCGGCGCTGGAGCGGCGGCACGGCGCGGGCTTCTGGCACAGCGTGGCCTGGTCGGTCGGCTGTTCGCTGCTGGCGCTGCTGGCGCTGGCGCTGTCGGTGCCGCTGTGGCTGGTGCCGCCGCTGGTGCTGGTGCTGCCGCCGCTGATCTGGGGCTGGCTGACCTACCAGATGGTGGCTTTCGACGTGCTCTCCGATCACGCCACGCGCGAGGAGCGGCGGCTCATCCTGCGCGAGCAGCGCTGGGCCTTGCTGGCCATGGGCGTGGTCAGCGGCTACCTGGGCGCGGCGCCCTCGCTGCTGTGGGCCTTCGGCGCGGCGGTGCTGATCCTGGCGCCGGTGCTGGTGGTGGCCTCGGTGTGGCTGTACACGCTGGTGTTCGTCTTCTCCTCCCTGTGGTTCGCCCACTTTTCGCTGATGGCGCTGCAGCGGCTGCGCGCGCGAGAGGAGGCCATGGCCAGCGCGGCGCCGCCGGGCGGCGAGATCATCGAGATGCCGGCGCCGGCATCCACGCTGCAACTTCCCCGGGATCCTCAGGCATGAACTTCGGATTGATCGTCATCGGCGACGAGATCCTGTCCGGCAAGCGCCAGGACAGGCACTTGGCCAAGGCCATCGAACTGCTGGCCGCGCGCGGGCTGCGGCTGTCGTGGGCGCGCTACCTGGGCGACGAGCGCGAGCAGATCGCCGCCGCGCTGCGCGAGGCCTTCCGCAGCGGCGACGCGGTGTTCAGCTGCGGCGGCATCGGCGCCACGCCGGACGACCACACGCGCCAGGCGGCGGCGTCGGCGCTGGGCGTGCCGCTGGAGCTGCATCCCGAGGCGCGGGAGCTGATCACGCAGCGCATGCGCGACATGGCGGCGGAGAAGGGCGTCGCCTTCGACCCGGACAGCCCGGACAACCGGCGGCGGCTGCACATGGGCGAGTTCCCGCGCGGCGCGGCGATCGTGCCCAACCCCTACAACCGCATTCCGGGCTTCAGCGTGGGCGAGGTGCACTTCCTGCCGGGCTTCCCGGTGATGGCGCATCCGATGATGGAGTGGCTGCTCGACACCCGCTACGCGGCGCTGCAGGGCACGCAGCGCCAGCGCGAGCGCTCCTTCATCGTCATGGGCGCGCTGGAGGCCACGCTCACGCCGCTGATGGAGGCCGTTGAGGCGGCGCATGTGCAGGTGCGCGTGTTCAGCCTGCCCAGCGTCGACCATCCGCAGTGGGGCCGCCACGTGGAGCTGGGCGTCAAGGGCCCGGCGGCGGCGGCCGATGCCGCCTTCGAAGACCTGCGCGCCGGACTGGCCCGGTTGCAGGTGCAATTCGGCCCCGAAATGGTGCGCTAGCAGGATTGTCATTTCACCAAATAGGTGCGCCAAAATGCATTCGAATGGTGCGTGCGAAAGGGCCCTCGTGACCTGTTTCTCCTCGGGCTGCCCCGGGTTGACGCAGCGCACAGTGCAGATCGATGAAATCGGCATGCTTTCTGCTAGATTCCAGTGCTCTCTCGAAGGCCCGGCACCGCACCGGGCCTTTGTTTGAATCAGCTGTATCAACCGACTCGCACAGCACCCGCTAGGAGATTTTTGATGGCCAAGACCGTCGCCGACGTGATGAAGATGGTGAAGGAGAACGAAGTCAAATTCGTCGACTTCCGCTTCACCGACACCCGCGGCAAGGAGCAGCACGTTTCGGTGCCTGTCTCCCATTTCGATGAAGACAAGTTCCAGTCGGGCCACGCCTTCGACGGCTCGTCCATCGCTGGCTGGAAGGGCATCGAAGCCTCCGACATGCTGCTGATGCCGGATCCGAACACGGCCAACATCGACCCGTTCTTCGAAGAGCCGACGCTGATCCTGACCTGCGACGTCATCGACCCGGCCGACGGCAAGCCCTATGAGCGCGATCCGCGCTCGCTGGCCAAGCGTGCCGAGGCCTACATGCGCGCCTCCGGCCTGGGCGACACCGCCTACTTCGGTCCGGAGCCCGAGTTCTTCGTGTTCGACAGCGTGCGCTGGAACATCGACATGTCGGGCTGCTTCTCCAAGATCGAGAGCGAGGAAGCCGCCTGGAACACCGGCAAGGAGTACGAGCACGGCAACTCCGGCTTCCGTCCCGCCGTCAAGGGCGGCTACTTCCCGGTGCCCCCGGTCGATTCGGGCCAGGACCTGCGCTCGGAAATGTGCCTGCTGCTGGAGCAGCTGGGCATTCCGGTGGAAGTGCACCACCACGAAGTGGCCAACGCCGGCCAGATGGAAATCGGCACCAAGTTCAGCACGCTGATCGAGCGCGCCGACTGGACGCAGCTGCAGAAGTACGTGATCCACAACGTCGCGGCCGCCTACGGCAAGACCGCCACGTTCATGCCCAAGCCCATCGTTGGCGACAACGGCAGTGGCATGCACGTGCACCAGTCGGTGTGGAAGGACGGCAAGAACCTGTTCGCCGGTGACGGCTACGCGGGCCTGTCGGACTTCGCCCTGTACTACATCGGCGGCATCATCAAGCACGCCCGTGCCCTGAACGCGATCACCAACCCCGGCACCAACAGCTACAAGCGCCTGGTGCCCGGCTTCGAAGCCCCGGTGAAGCTGGCCTACTCGGCCAAGAACCGCTCGGCCTCGATCCGCATCCCGTACGTGGCCAACCCGAAGGGCCGTCGCGTGGAAGCCCGCTTCCCGGATCCCCTGATGAACCCGTACCTGGGCTTCGCCGCGCTGCTGATGGCCGGCCTGGACGGCGTGGAGAACAAGATCCACCCGGGCGAGGCCGCCACCAAGGACCTGTACCACCTGCCGCCGGAAGAGGACGCGAAGATCCCGACCGTCTGCCACAGCCTGGACCAGGCCCTGGAAGCGCTGGACAAGGACCGCGCCTTCCTGACCAAGGGCGGCGTGTTCACGGACGCGTACATCGACGCCTACATCGACCTGAAGATGCAGGAAGTCACGCGCTTCCGCATGGCCACGCACCCGGTCGAGTTCGACATGTACTACGCCCTGTGATCCCGCGAGGGCTCTAGCGCAGCAAGGGACGGCCCGTGGGCCGTCCCTTTTTCGTTTCCATGGCGCTCGTCGCCGCGCCAACGCGCTTTGACACAATCCTCGGGACGAGACAAAACGATCCAAGCGCATGAAGCACATCAGCCCCAGGGCGCTCGTGACGCTGCTGCTGGCCGGCGCGGCGGCGCAGGTGCAGGCGCAGGCGCAGGCGCAGGACGGCACGGTCTACCAGTGCGCCAAGCCCGGCCAGCCCCAGCTCTTCACCGACGCCGCGGGCGCGCGGCAGGCGCGTGAACGGGGCTTCGATTGCCAGGCCATGCTGGCCGTGCCCGTGACAGTGCCCCAGGGGCCACGCTCGCGCGGCGCCGGCGCGCCGGCACGCGCGGCCCCAGCCGAGTCCGTGTCCGCCGCAGCGGTGGCGGCGTCGGTGCCACGCGGCGGCGAGCGGGGCGCTGACGCGCAGCAGCGCGCGCGCGACAACGATGCGCGCGCCATCCTGCAGACCGAGCTGCAGCGCGAGCAGGCGCGGCTGCAGCAACTGCTGGCCGAGTACAACGACGGCCGCCCCGAACGGCGGGGCGATGAACGCAACTACCAGCGCTACCTCGACCGCGTGGCGGCGCTCAAGGCCTCCATCGAGCGCAGCAGCGCCGACATCGCCGCGCTGCAGCGCGAGCTCGCCAGACTCACCCGCCCATGAAGCTCCTTCGTCCCTCGTCGCCCAACTACGACAACTTCGACCTGCTCGCCACGCTGGTGGCGGTGGTTTCGCCGCAGGGCCAATGCCTGTTCGTCAACGCGGCCTTCGAGGACCAGATCGGCCTGTCGCGGCGCAGCCTGGTGGGCGGCAACCTGCCGCAGTGGTTCGTGCTGCCGCGCCAGCTGCAGGAGACGCTGGCGGCGGTGGCGCGCAACGACTACTCCAGCGGCCGCTTCGACGCGCAGCTGCGGCGGCTGCCGGGGGCGCAGCCCGAGGCGCTGCCGGTGCACGTGATCGTCAACCAGACCGACAGCCCTGATCGCGTGATCGTGGAGATGATCGAGATCGAGCAGCAGACGCGCCAGGACCGCGAGGAGCGCGCGCTGGACCAGGCGCAGGCCAACAAGGAGCTCATCCGCAACCTCGCGCACGAGATCAAGAACCCACTGGGCGGCATCCGCGGCGCGGCGCAGCTGCTGCAGATGGAGCTGCAGTCCAGGGAGCTGACCGAGTACACGCAGGTGATCGTGCAGGAGGCCGACCGGCTGCAGGCGCTGGTGGACCGGCTGCTGGCGCCACACCGCAAGCCGCACGTGGTGGGCGACGTCAACATCCACGAGGTGTGCGAGCGGGTGAGGGCGCTGATCCTGGCCGAGTTCCCGCGCGGGCTGTCGGTGCAGCGCGACTACGACACCTCGCTGCCCGAGTTCCGCGGCGACCGCGAGCAGCTCATCCAGGCCGTGCTCAACATCGCGCATAACGCGGCGCAGGCGCTGACGCAGCGCATCGCCGACGGCGATGCCTGCATCGTGCTGCGCACGCGCGTGACGCGGCAGGTCACGATCGGCAAGACGCGCTACAGACTGGCATTGGAATTGCATATCGAGGACAACGGCCCGGGCGTTCCCGAGTCGATCCGCGATCGCATCTTCTACCCGCTGGTGTCGGGGCGCGAGGGCGGGTCGGGCTTGGGGCTGACGCTGGCGCAGACCTTCGTGCAACAGCACCAGGGCACCATCGAATGCGACAGCACGCCGGGCCAAACCGTTTTCAAAATCCTGATTCCATTACCCTGACAGAGGTAAGCGCTCAAGCATGAAACCGATCTGGGTCGTAGACGACGATCAATCCATCCGCTTCGTGCTCGAAAAGGCGCTGGCGCGCGAGCAGTTCCAGGTGCGCAGCTTCGGCAACCCGCGCGACGTGCTGGCGGCGCTGGACGACGACGAGCCGCAGGTGCTGGTGAGCGACATCCGCATGCCCGGCGGCTCCGGCCTGGACCTGCTGGCCAAGGTCAAGCAGCGCCTGCCCGGGCTGCCGGTGATCGTGATGACCGCCTATTCCGACCTGGACAGTGCCGTCTCGGCCTTCCAGGGCGGTGCCTTCGAATACCTTCCGAAGCCCTTCGACGTGACCAAGGCGGTGGAGCTCATCCGCCGCGCGGTGGAGGAGAGCCTGCGCGAGCAGGTGCAGGGCGAGCGCATGGCGCAGATGCCCGAGATGCTGGGCCAGGCGCCGGCGATGCAGGACGTGTTCCGCGCCATCGGGCGGCTGTCGCAGAGCAACGTCACGGTGCTCATCACCGGCGAGAGCGGCTCGGGCAAGGAACTCGTGGCCCGGGCGCTGCACAAGCACAGCCCGCGCGGCAACGGCCCCTTCGTGGCCATCAACACCGCGGCCATTCCCAAGGATCTGCTGGAGTCCGAGCTCTTCGGCCACGAGCGCGGCGCCTTCACCGGCGCGCAGAGCATGCGCCGCGGCCGTTTCGAACAGGCCGACGGCGGCACGCTGTTCCTCGACGAGATCGGCGACATGCCCTTCGACCTGCAGACGCGGCTGCTGCGCGTGCTCTCGGACGGGCAGTTCTACCGCGTGGGCGGCCACCAGCCGCTCAAGAGCAACGTGCGCGTGATCGCCGCCACGCACCAGCATCTGGAGCAGCGGGTGAAGGACGGCGTGTTCCGCGAGGACTTGTTCCACCGCCTCAACGTCATCCGGCTGCGCCTGCCGCCGCTGCGCGAGCGGCGCGAGGACGTGCCGGCGCTGGCGCGCTTCTTCCTGTCCAAGAGCGCGCGCGAACTCGGCGTGGAGCCCAAGCGCATCACCGACGCGGCGCTGCAGCGCCTGGCGGCCTTCGACTTTCCCGGCAACGTGCGGCAGTTGGAGAACATCTGCCACTGGCTCACCGTGATGGCGCCGGCACAGGTGATCGAGCCCAAGGACCTGCCGCCGGAGTTCATGGGCGGCGCCCCCCCGGGCTACGACGCGCCCGTGCCCGTCGCCGCACCGGCCACCGGCATGCCGCAGCCCGAAGCACCGTCGCTGCCTTTCGCGGAAGCGGCCCCGGCCAGCCTCGCCGCGGCACCTCTGGACGCCGACTGGCTGCGCGACCTGGAACGCCAGGCGCGGGGCATGCTCGAAGCCGGCTCGCCCGAGGTCTGGGACACGCTCACCCGGCAGTTCGAAGGCCGGCTGATCCACACCGCGCTGGAGCTCACGCGCGGTCGGCGCATCGAGGCCGCGCACAAGCTGGGCATCGGGCGCAACACCATCACCCGCAAGATCCAGGATCTGGGCCTCGACGACTAGGCTTCCACTTGGTAGCCGGGCGATCCGTTTCCGTTCGCCCTGAGCCTGTCGAAGGGCAGGCACTCGGATATCGCCGCAGGGGCTTCGACAAGCTCAGCCCGAACGGGTCTGGGATGTCTGCAAGCTTCGTGGGATTCCCATGAGCCCCGCCGCCCGCCGCCCCCGCGCGGGTGCCCGGGGCTGCCGATGCCGTGACGTATCGCACGCTCGGCGGCTTGCCTCGCTCGCATCCGTTGTGCGGTGCATAAACCGCACCCATGATCCCCGCCCAGCCCACCAGGGTGGCCCCGGCTGGGGCCGGAGCTGTCTCCGCCGTGAACCGTCCTTGCGGACGCTGCCTGCGTTCGAAACCTTTTGGCTCTCAAACGTCTGTCACGAGTTTGGGGGGATGCGGCAGCGGAATCCGGGTTTTTGCAACCGCATAATCTGTATCGACCTGTTTCGGTTCTTGGGGTGACTGCGTAGCGCCCTGCTACAAGTGTGGCCGCCCAAGGGACGGGATTTCCACCGCTGGTGTGAACAAGTTCTTGGAAGCCGTCAGGGAGAGGCATGACGAGCCTCAATGAGGAACCGGTTCTGACGATGCATGCGCATGTGCTGTCCGAAGCCACGAAGGGCCGGGTTGATTTCGTCCCGTGGGACGGCAAGGGGGGATGGTGATCAGCGTTTACAAGCATCACGTACACCAGCGGGTGTTGTTCCAGGTCGGTTTTGACTTTGTTGTGCTCGCGGCGGTCGTGGTCCTGTTCGGCCTCACTCAAGGCGAGGCCGTATCCACGCTGATGCCCGGCGTGGCGGCGCAGGGGCTGTCGCTGGCGGCGTTCCTGTGCGTGATCACCACCGCCTCGGGCTTCTACGAGCCGGCGCACAAGCGCTCGCTGGCCCAGTCCTGCCTCCGCGCCGTGGTGTGCGTGCTGCTGGTGTTGCCGCTGGCCTTCCTGGTGGGGTACCTGTTGCCTGTCAGCGTGCTGCCGGCCGGCGCACTGCCGATGGCCGCTTTCCTGGGCACGGCGGTGGTGGTGAGCCACCGGGTGTGGGCCACGCATGCCGTGCTGCCGGCCCGGCTGCGGCCGCGCGTGCTCATCCTGGGTGCGGGCGAGCGCGCGGCCATGGTGGGCAAGCTGGTGATGGAGGGCGACAACGGCGCCGAGCTGGTGGGCTTCTACCCGACCGCCAACGAGCACGTGCATGCGCCGGTGGTGCCCATGCAGAAGCTGCTCTCCAACCAGGAACCGCTGGGGCAGCTCACGCAGCGCCTGAAGGTGCGCGAACTCATCGTGGCTCCGGACGAGCGGCGCGGCGCCGGCATTCCGATGGACCAGTTGCTGGCGTGCCGCACGCAGGGCGTGCGCGTGCTGGACCTCGCCGGCTACTTCGAGCGGACGGTGGGCCAACTGCGCGTGGACTGCATCGAGCCGGCGCTGCTGGTGTTCGGCAGCGGCTTCGACCAGGGCGTGCTGCGCCGGGGCGTGAAGCGGTTGTGCGACCTGGCCAGCGCCGGGCTGCTGCTGCTGGTGTCGGCGCCGGTGATGCTGGTGACGGCGCTGCTGATCAAGCTGGAGAGCCCGGGCCCGGTGCTCTACCGGCAGCAGCGCGTGGGTCTCAACGGACGCCATTTCGACGTCATCAAGTTCCGCAGCATGCGCACCGATGCCGAGAAGGACGGGCGCCCGCGCTGGGCCACGTCCAACGACGACCGCGTCACGCGCGTGGGCCGCATCATCCGGCGGCTGCGCATCGACGAGTTGCCGCAGATCTTCAACGTGCTGCTGGGCGACATGAGCATCATCGGGCCCCGTCCCGAGCGGCCGTTCTTCGTCGAGCAGCTCACGCGCGAGCTGCCCTACTACGCGCTGCGCCACAGCATCAAGCCGGGCGTCACCGGCTGGGCGCAGGTGCGCTATCCCTACGGCGCGACGGTGGAGGACTCGCTGCAGAAGCTGCAGTACGACCTCTACTACATCAAGAACCACAACCTGATGCTGGATCTGCTGGTGCTGGCCGAAACGGTGGGCGTGGTGCTCACGGGCAAGGGTGCTCGCTAGAAGTCCGGCTCATCCCCGCCATGCGCGCCGCGTTTGCTAGGACGGCACCGCCGTGGCCTTGAGCTTCGGACAGGTCGCGATCGGGAGCTATGCATTGGCCGCCGTCGCGCACCTGTGGCTGGGTGCGAGGCTGGACCGGGCCACGGCCGCGGTCGAGCGCGGCACGCCGGTGGCGCGCGCGCTGCGCGCCGCGCTGCTGTGCACGGCGGCCTGGGCCGGCGTGGCGTTGGCGACTCAGTTGCATCCGCAACCAGGCTGGATCGGTGCGGCGCTGGTGCTGGACGCGGCGCGCTACGGCGCCTGGTTCGTGCTGCTGGTGCTGATGGCGCAGCCGCGGCGCTGGCTGCGCGAGTTCGCGCGCGTGCTGGTGCTGCTGGCGGCGCTGTTGCCGCTGCTGGCGCTGGTCGGGCAGCCACTGCCGAACCTGGCCTCCAGCGTGGCCCTGGGGCTGCCGGTGCTGGGGCTGTTGCTGCTGGAGCAGCTCTACCGCAACGCGCCCGAGGATCTGTTGTGGGCAGCCAAGCCGATGTGCATCGGCCTGGGCTGCGTGTTCGCGTTCGACCTGTACCTCCACTCCCACGGCGTGCTGTTCGGCCAGTCCAAGCCGCACACGCTGGTGGTGCGCGCGGCGGTGCACTCGCTGGCGGTGCCCGCGCTGATGGTGGCGCTGCGCCGCCATGCGCTGCGCTCGCGCCCGCTGCAGCTGTCGCACCAGATGGCGTTCCACACGCTGACGCTGCTGCTGGTGGGCAGCTACCTGCTGATCATCTCCGGCGCCGGCTACTACGTGCGCGAGTTCGGCGGCGACTGGGGCCAGGCGCTGCAGGTGGGCTTTGGCGTGGCGGCGCTGGCGGCGCTGGCGCTGGCGCTGAGCTCGGGCGCGGTGCGCGCGCACCTGCGCGTGTTCGTGGGCAAGCATTTCTTCCGCTACCACTACGACTACCGCACCGAGTGGCTGCGCTTCACGGTGGCGCTGTCGGGTAACCCCGGCGACGGCGAGTTCGGCAGCCAGGTCGTGCGCGCGCTGGCCAACATGGTGGAGAGCCCGGGCGGCACGCTGTGGACCGCGGCGGCCGACGGCACGCACTTCGTTGCGGCCGCACACTGGAACAGCCCGCGCGTGTCGGCGCGCGAGGCGGCCGACTCCGCTTTCGTCAACTTCATGCGCGAGCGCGACTGGCTCGTGAACGTGCGGGAGCTGCGCGAGAGCCCGGAACGCTACGACGGCCTGGCGATGCCGGCGTGGCTGGCCTCGGATGCCACGGCCTGGGCGGTGGTGCCGCTGCCGGTGGCGCACGAGTTCATCGGCTTCGTGGTGCTGGCGCATCCGCGCACGCCGCTGCCGCTGAACTGGGAGGTGCGCGACCTGCTCAAGACCGGCGGACGCCAGGCCGGCATCTTCCTGGCGCGCATGCGCGCCGCCGAGGCGCTGCTGGAGGCCCGCAAGTTCGAGGCCTTCAACCGCATGTCGGCCTTCGTGGTGCACGACCTCAAGAACGTCGTGACGCAGCTGTCGCTGATGATGAAGAACGCCAAGCGGCTGCAGCACAACCCGGAGTTCCAGCAGGACATGCTGGCCACGGTGGACAACGCGCTGGAGAAGATGCGCCAGCTCATGCTGCAGCTGCGCGAGGGCGAGGCCCCGGCCGGCGGACGCCACGGCGTGGACCTGGCCGCGCTGGCGCAGCGGTTGCAGCACGGCGCGCAATCGCGCGGGCGCACGCTGGACGTGGAGGTGGCGCAGCCGGTGATGGCGCGCGGTCACGAGCAGCGGCTGGAGCGCGTGGTGGGCCACGTAGTACAGAATGCCCTGGACGCCACGCCCGCGGACAAGCGCGTGTGGCTGCGCGTGGAGCGCGCCGTGGGGCAGGCGCGCATCACCGTCGGCGACGACGGCTGCGGCATGACGGCGGACTTCATCGCCAACCGCCTGTTCAAACCCTTCAGCACGACCAAGTCCGGCGGCATGGGCATCGGGGCCTACGAGAGCGCGCAGTATCTGCGCGAGCTCGGCGGGGGCATCTCGGTGCACAGCGAGCCCGGGCGCGGCACGGTGGTCACGATGCAGATTCCCCTGTTCGAAACCGAGCGTCCCGCCGACGCGTTCATGGCTGGTTCCGCATGACGACTTCCAATCCCCCGCTGCTCATCGTCGAGGACGATGTGGCGCTGCAAAAGCAGATCAAGTGGTCGCTGGACGGCTATGCCAGCGTCGAGGCGGGCGACCGCGAGAGCGCGCTGCGCCAGTGTCGCCGCCACCGCCCGGCGGTGGTGACCATGGACCTGGGCCTGCCGCCGGATCCGGACTCGGTGTCCGAGGGCTTCAAGCTGCTGGACCAACTGCTGGAGATCGACCCGCTGATCAAGGTCATCGTCATCACCGGGCAGAACGGCCGCTCCAACGCCCTGCGCGCCATCGAGCTCGGCGCCTACGACTTCCTGGAGAAGCCTTTCGACCCGGACGTGCTGGGGCTGATCGTGGAGCGCGCCTACCGGCTCTACACGCTGCAGGCCGAGAACGCGCGGCTGCGCACGCTCAGCCAGAGCGATGCCACGCACGGCGTGATCACGCGCGACGAGGGACTGTTGCGCCAGTGCCGCACCATCGAGCGGGTGGCCTCCAGCAGCGCCACGGTGATGCTGCTGGGCGAGAGCGGCACCGGCAAGGAGGTGCTGGCGCAGGCGCTGCACGCGGCGTCCAAGCGCAGCGGCCGCTTCGTGGCCATCAACTGCGCGGCCATTCCCGAGGCGCTGCTGGAGAGCGAGCTCTTCGGCTTCGAACGCGGCGCCTTCACCGGCGCCACCAAGACCACCGTGGGCCGCATCGAGACTGCCCATGGCGGCACGCTGATGCTCGACGAGATCGGCGACCTGCCGCACCCGCTGCAGGCCAAGCTGCTGCGTTTCCTGCAGGAGCGCACCATCGAGCGCATCGGCGGGCGCCAGGAGATTCCCATCGACGCGCGCATCGTCTGCGCGACGCACCAGGACCTGCAGGCGCTCATCCGCGAGGGCCGCTTCCGCGAGGACCTGTACTACCGGCTCTCGGAGATCGTGGTGCAGATCCCGCCGCTGCGCCAGCGCTGCGGCGACGCGGTGCTGCTGGCGCATGCCTTCCTGCGCCGCTTCGCCGAGGAGCAGCGCCGCACGCTGCGCTTCACGGACGAGGCGCTGCGCGCCATCGAGGCCCACGCCTGGCCGGGCAACGTGCGCGAGCTCATCAACGTGGTGCGCCGCGCCGCGATCATGGCCGACGGCCAGGTGGTCACGGTGGAGGATCTGGGCCTGCCCGGCGCCGGCGGCGGGCAGGGCGCCGGGGAGCCCGAGGTCCTGGACCTGCGCACCGTGCGCGATCGCGCCGAGCGCGCCGCGGCGGTGACGGCGCTGGCACGTTGCGACGGCAACCTGGCCCGCGCGGCGGAGTTGCTGGGCGTGAGCCGTCCCACGCTGTACGACCTGATCAACCGCCTGGGCATCAAGGTCGGGCGCTGAGTTGGGGTGCTGAAGGAGCGGCCGGCGGAGGCTCAGACGCCGTAGTGGGCGCGGTACCAGGCGACGAAGCGCGCCACGCCTTCGCGGATGCCCGTGCGCGGCGCGAAGCCCACCCAGGACTTGAGCGCGTCCACGTCGGCGTAGGTGGCTGGCACGTCGCCGTTCTGCATCGGCAGCATGCGCTTTTCGGCCTGGCGCCCCAGCGCCTGCTCGATGCACTCGATGAACTCCATCAGCGGCACGGGCTCGTTGTTGCCGATGTTGAAGACGCGGTACGGCGCGTGGCTGCGGCCGGGATCGGGTGCGTGCGGATCGAAGCCCTGGTCGGGCGTGGCGGTGCGGTCCAGCACCCGGATCACGCCCTCGACGATGTCGTCCACGTAGGTGAAGTCGCGCCGCATCTGGCCGTGGTTGAACACGTCGATGGGGCGGTTCTCCAGGATGGCCTTGGTGAAGAGGATGGGCGCCATGTCGGGCCGGCCCCAGGGGCCGTACACCGTGAAGAAGCGCAGCCCGGTGGTCGGCAGCTTGTAGAGGTGGCTGTAGGTGTGGGCCATGAGCTCGTTGGCCTTCTTGGTCGCCGCGTACAGGCTCACCGGATGGTCCACGCCGTCGGACTCGGAGAAGGGCATCTTCACGTTGCCGCCGTAGACGCTGGAGCTGGAGGCGTAGACCAGGTGCTGCACCTGCGTATGGCGGCAGCCTTCGAGCACGTTGACGAAGCCCACGAGGTTGCTGTCAACGTAGGCGTTGGGGTTGAGCAGCGAGTAGCGCACGCCGGCCTGCGCCGCCAGGTGGACCACGCGGTCGAAGCGCTCGGCCTTGAACAGCGCGTCCATGCCGGCGCGGTCGGCGATGTCGAGCTTGAGGAAGCGAAAGCCCGCGTGCGGCTGGAGTTGCCGCAGCCGGGCCAGCTTCAGGTTGACGTCGTAGTAATCGTTGAGGTTGTCCACGCCCACGACCTCGTCGCCGCGCTCCAGCAGCCGCAGCGCCGTGGCCATGCCGATGAAGCCGGCAGCGCCGGTGACCAGTACCTTCATTACTTCCCCCAGGAATTCGAATGGAATACTTGCCTGCGGCCGTCGCCGGCCCGTGCGCAAGCACGGTGTTATTTGAGCTGAGTCAGTACTCGGCTGGATTCGGTGCTGTATGCGGGCCCGCGCCACG
This sequence comes from uncultured Azohydromonas sp., assembly GCF_937926365.1. GTDB lineage: Bacteria > Pseudomonadota > Gammaproteobacteria > Burkholderiales > Burkholderiaceae_C > Azohydromonas. Next base: position 18,501 of record NZ_CALAOH010000162.1, read on the forward strand.
CCCGTGGTGGCTTCGTGCCGCATTGCACGCCGACGCCGCTCCAGCTGCCACGGCCCTGACACAGCCCGGCTCCAGGGCCTTAGGCTGCGCAGGACGTGCGCGTTTTGCTAGTACATTTCGTATCCAGCGCAGTGAATTCTCACATGGCGCAGTTTGGCATCCAGCTTCAGCAGATGCCACTTGAATTCGCTGGCTCAGCCGCGGAGATTCAATTTCAGTCCGGCGCGCTGTGCAAAGTTGCCAGCTTCACGGGTCTCAGCCACCCATTCAGGGCGTTGCTTGGGGATCTCCAGGAATTTATCACTGATAAATCTTGCAAAATTGTAGAAATTGCTGGTCCTCTGAATGATGACCCTGATCAGCGTCATTTGGATCACGGTGTCCTTGGACGGGGGTCCATGGGTGGTGGGCGGCACGAGCAGGAGGAGAGCTTGAACACGATTTCGAATCTGAGCGCGCGTTCTGGTCGCGGCCTGTTGGCCGCTGTCGCGTTGGCGTTGCTGGGGGCCTGTTCCAGCACGCCGGACTTTCCCCCGGCGCCGCCGCTGGCCGCCAGCGACGACTATTCCTACATCATTGGCCCGGGCGATTCGTTGAACATCATCGTTTCGCGCAACCCCGAGCTGTCGATGCAAGTGCCGGTGCGCCCGGACGGCAAGCTCGCCACGCCGCTGGTGGACGAGTTGGTGGCCCAGGGCAAGAACCCGCAGCAGCTCGCGCGCGAGCTGGAGCAGGCACTGGGCAAGTACGTGCGCGATCCGGTGGTGACGGTGATCGTCACCAACTTCGTCGGGCCCTACAGCGAGCAGGTGCGCGTGGTGGGGCAGGCGGCCAAGCCGCAGTTCCTGCCCTACAAGCAGAAGATGACGCTGCTGGACGTGATGATCGCCGTGGGCGGCCTCACGGACTTCGCCGCCGGCAACAGCGCCACGATCCTGCGGACCTCCGAGGGCAACAAGCAGTACTCGGTGCGTCTGAAGGACCTGATCAACCGGGGAGACATTTCGGCCAACGTCGAGATGCGCCCGGGCGACATCCTGATCATCCCCCAGAGTTATTTCTGACCGCCGTCGGCAGCGCAGGACTGCCGCGGGCGGCTGGGGTCCGGGTGAGCGGGCCCCAACGGAGTCTTGGAAGGAATCCTGATGGAAGAGCTGCTGGAGCAGCTGTCTGGTATCGCGCGCGGCATGTGGCGCTTCCGCTGGCATGGGCTCATCGTGGCCTGGGCCGTGGCGGTGATCGGCGGGGTGGTGGTGTGGCGCATGCCCGACCGCTACGAGGCCACGGCGCGCATCTACGTCGATACCCAGTCCATCCTGCGCCCGCTCATGTCCGGCCTCGCGGTGCAGCCCAACGTGGACCAGCAGCTGCAGATGCTGAGCCGCACGCTCATCAGCCGGCCCAACGTGGAAAAGCTCATCCACATGGCCAACCTCGACCTCAAGAACGCCACCAGCGCCGAGCAGGAGGCGCTGATCGAGTCGCTCACGCGCAAGCTCTCGATCAAGAGCGTGGGGCGCGACAACTTCTACACGCTGAGCTACCTGGATTCCAACCCGGAGAAGGCGCGCCGCGTGATCCAGTCGCTGGTGTCGATCTTCGTGGAATCGAGCCTGGGCGCCAGCCGCCAGGACACCAACTCCGCCAAGCAGTTCCTGGACGAGCAGATCAAGACCTACCGCGCCAAGCTGGAGGAGGCCGAGTCGCGGCTCAAGGAATTCCGGCTGCGCAACATCGAGCTGCAGTCCGGCGACGGCACGGACATCACCTCGCGGCTGGGCAACATGGGCGCGCAGCTGGAGGAGGCCAAGCTGCAGTTGCGCGAGGCCGAGACCGCGCGCGACGCGGCCCGCGCGCAGCTGGCGGGCGCCAAGAGCCTGGGCGGCACCACCTCGGCGGCAGGCGTGGCGTCGGACGTCCCGATGCCCGTGTCCACGCCCGAGATCGACGCGCGCCTGGACGCGCAGCGCCGCCACCTCGACGGGCTGCTGCAGCGCTTCACCGACCAGCACCCCGAGGTGCTGGCGACACGGCGGCTGCTCAAGGAGCTGGAGGAGCAGAAGCAGCGCGAGGTGGAGGAGCTGCGGCGCACCGCCTCCAGCGGCGCGGTGCTCAGCGGCGCCGGCAACACCAACCTGGCCTACCAGGAGATCACGCGGCTGCTGGCCACCAGCGAGGTGCAGGTAGCCTCGCTGCGCGCGCGCGTGGAGGAGTACAGCACCCGCTACGCCGCCGCGCGCGAGGCGCTCAAGAGCGCGCCGGCGCTGGAGGCCGAAGCCGCGCAGCTCAACCGCGACTACGACATCCACAAGAAGAACTACGAGATGCTCGTGTCCCGGCGCGAGTCGGCCACCATCTCCGGACAGCTCGAGGACGCGGGCGTGGCCGAGTTCCGGCTCGTGGACCCGCCGCGCGTGCCTTCCAAGCCCTCCGCGCCCAACCGGCTGCTGCTGCTGCCGGTGGTGCTGGTGGCGGCGCTGGGCCTGGGCGTGGCCGTGACCTTCGCCCTGAGCCACCTGCGCCCGGTCTTCTACCAGGGCGGTGAGCTGCGCAGGAAGCTGGAGCTGCCGTTGCTGGGCGTGGTCACGCTGGTGATGACGGACACGCAGATACGCCAGGAACGCGTCGATCGCATGCGCTTCCTCGGCGCCCTGGGCAGCCTGCTGGTCCTGTTGATGGCGGCCATGGCGCTGACCGCGCTCAAGTCGATGAAATGACGGCATGAGCACCTTGATCGAACAAGCCGCCGCGCGACTGGCCCAACTGCGCAACGCGGGTCTGGCGCCGGCCCCGGCCCGCGCACCGGCCGACGCTGGCGTCGAGGCGGCGCCGCCGCAGCAGCAGCTGCGCGACGCCCTGCCGCTGCTGCCGCCCGACTTCTCCGCCGATCTGCCCCCGGCCTACGTGCCGCCGCTGCCGCCGGAGCTCTCGCCGGAACTGCCCCCGCCGTTCCAACCCGAGCTGCCCCCGCCGTTCCAGGCGGAGTTGCCGCCGCCGTTCCCGCCGCAGCCGTCCACGCCCTTCGCTTCCGGCTACGGGCCGGAGCTGCATCCCTCGGAGCCGCAGCCGCCGCTGTCCACGGGCTTCCCGTACGAGGCGCAGTCCCAGGCGGCCGCGGGCTTCCAGCCCGACCAGGGCTACCCCCCGCCCATGCCCATGCCCATGTACGGCCATGGCGTGGGCACGGTGGCGACCCCGCGTCCCATGACGGCGACCTCGCGCCGCGTGGAGCTGGACTTGCGGCGGCTGGCGGCGGCCAACTTCGTCACGCCCGGCGCACCGCGCAGCCGCATCGCGGACCAGTACCGCGTCATCAAGCGGCCGCTGATCGCCAACGCGCTGGGCAAGGGGGCCGCACCGGTGGCGCACGGCAACCGCATCATGGTCACCAGCGCGCTGCCGGGCGAGGGCAAGACTTTCACCTCGGTCAACCTGGCGCTGAGCATCGCCGCCGAGCTCGACACCACGGTGATGCTGGTGGATGCCGACGTCGGCCGGCCCTCGGTGCTCAAGACGCTGGGCCTGGCGCCGGGGCCGGGGCTGCTGGACGTGCTCGAAGGGCGTGCCACCATGCCCGAGGTGCTGCTGCGCACCAACATCGACAAGCTCACGCTGCTGTCCGCCGGCACGCTGCACGACCGCGCCACGGAGGTGCTCGCCAGCGACGGCATGCACTCGCTGCTGCAGGAAGTGGCGCAGCGCTACGACGACCGCATCATCATCTTCGACTCGCCGCCGCTGCTGCTGACCACCGAGGCCCGCGCCCTGGCCAGCCACATGGGCCAGGTCATCATGGTGGTGCGGGCCGGACACACCAGCCAGTCGGACGTGCGGGCTGCGCTCGACACCATCGAGTTCTGTCCCGTCAAGCTGCTGCTGCTCAACCAGGCTCGCAGCTCCAAGTTCGATACCTACTCAACGGGACACAAATACGGCTATGGCTATGGGGAAGAGCAGGCTGAGCAGCAACCGGGCTGAGGCGCGCACGCGCCGCGGGAACTCGTGCCGATGAGGCCCCCACGGGCGCCGTGCCGCGCGGCCTGGCCCGCGCTGGGACTGCTGACGCTGGCGGCCGTGCCCGCCTGGGCGCAGCAGACGATGCAGCAGCAGCAGCTTGCGCCGGCGCCGCAGGCGGCGCAGGAGGAGCCGCAGAACACGCTCAGCGCCCCGCCGCTGGAGCTGCGGCTGGGGGCGATGCAGACCTTCACCGACAACGTGGACCTCGCCACGACGGACAAGCGTGCCGATGCCATCACGCGGCTGTCGCCCGGGTTGCGCTGGGTCAGCCGCGCCGGCCGCGTGCGGGGCTTCGTGGACTATTCGCTCAACACGCTGACCTACGCGCGCAGCGGCGACACCGACCTGCGCAACGCGCTCGCGGCCAACGCCACGGCCGAGTTGCTGGAGCAGCGTGCCTACCTCGACGCGCAGGCCGTGATCTCGCAGCAGTCGGTCAACCCGCTGGACGCGCAGTCCGTCGATCCCCAGGTCGGCCGCGACAACCGCACCGAGGTGCGTACCTTGAGCCTGACGCCGCGCGTGCAGGGCCGGCTCGGCGACGTGGCCCAGTGGGACGCGAGCCTGGGCTACCAGGCCAGCCACGCCACGTCCTCCAGCGTGTCGAACTTCTCGTCCACGAGCGCGCAGGCGCGCCTGGGCAACGGCGAGGCGCTCACGGCGCTGCGCTGGTCGCTGCAGGCCGCCCACGTCGCGCGGCGCTTCAACGGCGGGCGCAGCACCGCGGAGGACAGCCTGCGCGGCGTGCTGGACTACCGCGTCAACCACGAACTCAGCGCCGGCGCGATCGTCGGCTGGGAGTCCACCGACATCATCTCCACGACCAAGGAGAGCCACGTCACCCGCGGCCTGCGCCTGAGCTGGATACCTAGCGAGCGCACTCAGCTGAGCGCCGAGGTGGAGCGGCGCTTCTTCGGCACCGCGCACAACGTCGGCTTCCTCTACCGGCTGCCGCGCGCGGTGCTGTCCTTCTCCGACGTGCGCAGCCTCTCCAACGGCGTGGGGCAGCCCAGCACGGTCACGCAGGGCACCTGGTACGACGTGTTCAGTCAGCAGTTCTCCGGCGTGCCGGACAGCCAGCGTGACGTGCTGGTGCAAGCCGCGCTGCGCGAGCGCGGCATCAACGCCAGCCCCGATGAGCTGCAGTCGTTCCTGAGCTCGGGCGTGACCGTGAACCGCCAGCAGCAGCTCGCCTTCGCCTGGCTGCTGCCGCGCGACACCATTGCGTTCGCGCTGCAGCAAAGCGACGCCCGCCGCATCAGTAGCCTGGTTGCCGGGACCGACGTGTTCTCCTCCTTCAGCAACGTTCGCCAGCGCGGCTACTCGCTCACGCTGGCGCACCGGCTCACGCCCCTGTCCACGCTCACGCTCGGGTTCATGCAACGCCAGGCTTCAGGCGATGCCGTCGAAACCAAATTGCGCTCGATGACGGCCACCTGGTCCACGCAGCTCAACACGCGCGCCAGTTTCTCGCTCCTGGGCCGGCACGCGCGCTTCAGCAGCACCACCGAGCCCTACACCGAGTCGGCCCTGATGGGTACGTTCACGACGATCTTCTGAGCATCCACCATGTACGAAGACTTCTACGGGCTGAGCTGCAAGCCGTTCCAGCTCAATCCTGATCCGGCCTTCTACTTCGCCAGCAAGCAGCACCGCCGCGCCAAGGCCTACCTGGACTACGGTGTGATGCGCAACGAGGGCTTCATCGTCATCACCGGCGAGATCGGTGCGGGCAAGACCACCGTGCTGCGCGGGCTGCTCGAGAGCATCAACCAGAAGCAGGTGGTGGTGGGCCAGCTCGTGACGACGCAGCTCGACGCGGAGGACACGCTGCGCATGGTGGGCGCAGCCTTCGGGCTGCGCGTCAAGGACGTGCCCAAGTCGGAGCTGCTCATCGCGCTGGAGGCGTTCCTGCTGAGCGTGGCCCAGGAGGGCAAGCGCTGCCTGCTGATCGTGGACGAGGCGCAGAACCTGACCATGCGCGCGGTCGAGGAGCTGCGCATGCTCTCCAACTACCAGCTCGGCAACCACTCGCTGCTGCAGAGCTTCCTGCTGGGGCAGCCCGAGTTCCGCCGCATCCTGCAGCGCCCGGAGATGGAGCAGTTCCGCCAGCGCGTGGCCGCCACCTGCCACATCGGCCCGATGGACCTGGAGGACACGCAGCACTACATCGAGCACCGGCTGCAGTGCGCCGGCGCCGCGCCGGGCAAGCCCGAGTTCGAGCACGGCGTGTTCGAGCGCGTGCACCAGGCCAGCGGCGGCATCCCGCGGCGCATCAACGCGCTGTGCGACCGGCTGCTGCTGCTGGGCTACCTCAGCGGCAGCACGCGGCTGACGAAGGACTACGTGGAGCAGGTGATCAGCGAGCTCGCCAGCGAGGCCGCGCTGCCCAACGGCGCCGCCACGGTGCTGCCCGAGGACATGCCGCTGCTGCTGCAGGGTCGGCCCGCGCCGCACGAGGTGTCGCGGCTGATCGAGCAGCACAACGACGACCGGCTGCTGCGGCTGGAGCAAAGCCTGCTGCGGCTGGAACACATCAATTTGCAGACGCTGGCGCTGCTGCAGCGCCTGCTGGGCGCCGCGGGAGCGGACGGCGCCCATGAGCCCAAGGAGAACGAAACATGAGCTTGAACGGTCCGGTGTTGTGCGTGGTGGGTGCGCGGCCCAATTTCATGAAGATGGCTCCCATCCTGCGCGCGCTGGCCGCGCACGAGCCGCCCATCCCGATGCTGCTGGTGCACACCGGCCAGCACTACGACGAGCAGATGAGCGACCAGCTCTTCCGCGACCTGAAGCTGCCGCGCCCGGACATCAACCTGGAAGTGGGCTCGGGCAGCCACGCGGTGCAGACCGCCGAGGTCATGCGCCGCTTCGAGCCGCTGCTCGACGAGCACCGCCCCAGCTGCGTGATCGTGGTGGGCGACGTCAACTCCACGCTGGCGTGCACGCTGGTGGCGGTGAAGAAGCACGTGCCGGTGGTGCACGTGGAGGCGGGGCTGCGCAGCGGCGACCGCCTGATGCCCGAGGAGATCAACCGCGTGCTCACCGACCAGGTGGCCGACCGGCTCTACACCACCGAGCGCAGCGCGGCGGACAACCTGGCGCGCGAGGGCGTCGCGGCCGAGCGCGTGTGCTTCGCCGGCAACGTCATGATCGACTCGCTGCTGTCCAGCCGCGAGGCCGCGCGCGACCCCGGGCAGACGCTGGCCGCGCACGGCCTGGACCCGGCGCTGCTGGCGCAGGGCTACGGCGTGGTGACGATGCACCGGCCCTCCAACGTCGACGACCCCGCCACGCTCGAAGCGCTGCTGCGCACGCTGGACGAGGTGGCGCAGAAGCTGCCGCTGGTGTTCGCGCTGCACCCGCGCACGCGCGGCAACATCGAGCGCTTCGGGCTGGGCGCGCTGCTGGACGCGCGCCGCACCGCGCTGCTGCCGCCGCAGGGCTACCTGGAGATGCTGGGCCTCATGGGCCGTGCCACGCTGATGCTGACCGACTCCGGCGGGCTGCAGGAGGAGAGCACCGCGCTGGGCGTGCCGTGCCTGACGCTGCGCGAGAACACCGAGCGTCCCATCACGGTGGAGCAGGGCACCAACACGCTGGTGGGCCGCGACCGCGAGGCCATCCTGCAGGGCGTGGAGCAGGTGCTGGCCGGGCAGGGCAAGCGCGGGCGCGTGCCGGAGCTGTGGGACGGCCATGCCGCCGAGCGCATTGCGGCCGACCTGTGGCAGTGGCTCAGGAATCGCGCGTCCTGACCGATAACGCCTTCATGCTGTCTGCCTCGGTCCTCAACGCCTTCACCATCGACGTGGAAGATTACTTCCAGGTCTCCGCCTTCGCGCCGTTCATTCCGCGCAGCGAGTGGGATGCGCGCGAGTGCCGGGTCGAGCGCAACGTCGAGCGCATCCTGCAGATGTTGCGCCGTCATCAGGTGCAGGCCACGTTCTTCACGCTGGGCTGGATCGCGCAGCGCTACCCGCAGGTGGTGCGCGACATCGTGGCCGAGGGCCACGAGCTCGCCAGCCACGGCTGCAACCACGAGCGCGCCAGCGACCTCACGCCGCGGGCCTTCTACGAGGACGTGTACCGCGCCAAGGCGCTGCTGGAGGACCTGGGGGGCGTGAGCGTGCTGGGCTACCGCGCGCCGAGCTTTTCCATCGGCCGCACCAACCCGTGGGCCTTCGACGAGCTCCAGCGCGCGGGCTACCGCTACAGCTCCAGCGTCTACCCGATCGTGCATGACCACTACGGCATGCCCGAGGCGCCGCGCTTCGCCTTCAAGCCCACGGGCGGCAGCGACTTCATCGAGGTGCCGCCCACGACGCTGCGCGTGTTCTCGCGCAACCTGCCTTCCAGCGGCGGGGGCTACTTCCGGCTGCTGCCCTACGGGCTCTCGCGCTGGATGTTGAGGCACGTCAACGATGCCGAGCAGCAATCGGCGATCTTCTACTTTCACCCCTGGGAGATCGATCCTGGGCAACCGCGCGTGGCCGGCGCAAGCGCCAAGGCGCGCTTTCGCCATTACCTGAACCTGCAGCGCATGGAGTCGCGGCTGGAGCGGCTGCTGAGCGATTTCCGCTGGGGCCGCATGGACCGCATTTTCCTGGGCGGGGCCTCCCTCAACGCATGATCCAGATAGAACTGCTCGCCGCGGACGACCAGCGTGCCGCGGCGCAATGGGACGAGTTCGTCCTTGCCTGCCCCGAAGCCACCTTTTTCCACCGCGCCGGCTGGCAGCGCGTGCTGCGCGAGGCCTTCGGGCACCAGACGCACTTCCTGCTGGCGCGCCGCGCCGGCGCCGTCGAGGGCGTGCTGCCGCTGGCGCACGTGCGCAGCTGGCTGTTCGGCAGCTCGCTCACGAGCCTGCCCTTTGCCGTCTACGGCGGCGTGGCCGCCACCAGCGCCGAGGCCGCGCAAGCGCTGGAGGCGCATGCCGACCAGCTCGGCCGCAAGCTCGGCGTGCAGCACCTGGAGCTGCGCCACACCACGCGGCGCCACCCGGACTGGCCCGAGCAGGATCTCTACGTCACCTTCCGCAAGGAGCTGCTGGAGGACGAGGAGGCCAACATGCTGGCCATCCCGCGCAAGCAGCGCGCGATGGTGCGCAAGGGCATCAAGAACGGCCTGACCAGCCGCGTGCACCGGGACGTGGGCCGCTTCTTCGCGCTGTACGCCGACAACGTGCACCGCCACGGCACGCCGGCGATGCCGCGGCGCTACTTCCAGCTGCTGCAGGACGAGTTCGGCGACGCGCTGGAGCTCATGGCGGTGGACGGCCCCGACGGCCAGCCGCTGAGCGCCGTGCTGAGCTTCTACTTCCGCGACGAGATCCTGCCGTACTACGCGGGCGACGCCGTGGCCGCGCGCGACCTCGCGGCCAACGATTTCAAGTACTGGGAGCTCATGCGCCACGCGCTGGCGCGCGGCTGCAAGGTCTTCGACTACGGGCGCAGCAAGCAGGGCACGGGCTCCTACGCGTTCAAGAAGAACTGGGGCTTCGAGCCCACGCCGCTGCACTACGAGTACCGGCTCTACAAGCGCGAGACGGTGCCGCAGAACAATCCCTCCAACGCCAAGTACAAGCTGTTCATCGAGGCCTGGCGGCGCATGCCCATCGCGCTGGCCAACCGGCTGGGGCCCCTGGTCGTGCGCAGCTTGGGGTGACGCGATGGCCGACCTGCTGTACCTGGTGCACCGGTTGCCGTACCCGCCCAACAAGGGCGACAAGGTGCGGTCGTTCCACCTGCTCAAGCACCTGGCGGCGCGCCACCGCGTGTTCCTGGGCACCTTCGTGGACGACCCCGAGGACGGGGCCTTCGTGCAGCACCTGCGCCCGTACTGCGCCGAGATGCACGTGGCGCGGCTGCAGCCCGGGCTGGCCAAGATCGCGAGCCTGCGCGCGCTGCCGCTGGGCCGGGCGCTGACGCTGAGCTACTACGACGACGCGGGGCTGCGGCGCTGGGTGCGCGGGCTCGGCGCGCGCTGCAAGCTGGACGCGGCGGTGGTGTTCAGCTCCTCGATGGCGCAGTACGTGGACGAGCTGCCCGGGCTGCCGATGCTGGTGGACTTCGTGGACGTGGACTCGGCCAAGTGGACGCAGTACGCCGATGCGCACCGCTGGCCCATGTCGTGGCTGTACGCGCGCGAGGGCCGGCGGCTGCTGGCCTACGAGCGCGAGGTGGCCGCGCGCGCGCGGCGTTCCTTCTTCGTCACGGAGGCCGAGTCGGCGCTGTTCCGCCAGCTCGCGCCCGAGTGCGCGCGCAACGTCGAGCCCATCGGCAACGGCGTGGACGCCGAGTACTTCGCGCCCGCCGAAGGGCGCGCCTCGCCCTTCGGCGCGGAGCCGTATCCGCTGGTGTTCACCGGCGCCATGGACTACTGGCCCAACGTGGACGCGGTGTGCTGGTTCGCGCGCGAGGTGCTGCCGCAACTGCTGCCGCGCTGGCCGGGCCTGCGGCTGCACATCGTGGGGCGCAGCCCCACGGCGGCGGTGCAGGCGCTGGCCGGGCCGGGCGTGAGCGTCACCGGCACGGTGCCCGACGTGCGGCCGTACCTGCAGCATGCCGCGGTGGTGGTGGCGCCGCTGCGGCTGGCGCGCGGGGTGCAGAACAAGATCCTGGAGGCCATGGCGATGGCGCGCCCGGTGGTGGCCTCGCTGACGTGCACGCGCGGCATCGACGCGCAGCCCGGCACCGAGCTGCTGCCGGCGCTGGAGGTGGAGGACTACGTGCAGCAGGTCGACGCGCTGCTGGCGAGCCCGGAGCGCGCCGCGGCCATCGGCCAGGCGGGGCGCCAGCGCGTGCTGCGCAACTACAGCTGGGACGCGCACCTCTCGGGCATCGACCCGCACCTGCCCTCGCACGAGGCGGCGCCGTCGGCGCTGTGCGAGGTGTGAGCGCGGCCATGCCGCTGCCGCCGCGGGCGCGCCCGGGCTGGCCGCGCTCGCTCGCGGCGCTGGGGCTGCTGCTGGGCGCGCTGCTGTGGCTGTACCGCGGCACGGCGCTGGGCATGGTGGACATCTGGTTGCGCTCGGAAACCTTCACGCATGCCTTCACGGTGCCGCCGATCTCGCTGTGGCTGATCTGGCGCCGGCGCGCGCAGCTCGCGCAGCTGGCGCCGCGGCCCGTGCCCTGGCTGCTGCTGCCCATGGCGGCGGTGGCGCTGGCCTGGCTGATGGGGCACCTGGTGGCGGTCAATGCCGTCACGCAGTTCGCCCTGGTGACGCTGCTGGTGCTGAGCGTGCCCGCGGTGCTGGGCTGGCAGGTCGCCGGCGCCATCCGCTTCCCGCTGCTGTTCCTGTACTTCGCCGTGCCTTTCGGCGAGTTCCTGATGCCGCTGCTGATGGACTGGACGGCGGACTTCACCGTGTGGGCGCTGCAGCGCTCGGGCATCCCGGTGCTGCGCGACGGGCTGCAGTTCACCATCCCGACGGGCAACTGGTCGGTGGAGGCGGCCTGCAGCGGCATCCGCTACCTGATGGCCTCGCTGATGGTGGGCGTGCTCTTCGCCTACCTCAACTACAGCTCGACGCTGCGGCGCTGGGTGTTCGTGGGCGTGTCGATCCTGGTGCCGATCGTGGCCAACTGGGTGCGGGCGTACCTGATCGTGCTAATCGGGCACCTCAGCGGCAACGAGCTGGCCACTGGCGCGGACCACCTCGTCTACGGCTGGCTGTTCTTCGGCGTCGTGATCCTGCTGATGCTGGCCCTCGGCGCGATGTGGTCGCAGCCCGAGGCCGAGTTGGCGGCCGGGGCCGCCGCGCCGGCCGCCTGCAGGCCGGCGCGCCCC
>NZ_CALAOH010000163.1 GCF_937926365.1 uncultured Azohydromonas sp.
GGCTGCTGAAGCCGATCTTGACGACTTCCTGCGCCTGCGCGGCCAGCGAGGCGGCAGCCAGGGCGACGGGCACGAGCGCGGAGACGAAGTGGCGCGGGCTCAGGGTGAATGGCTTCATGGGAAAGGTCTGGTTGAGTTGTGAACCAGGCCGGGGAATGCCCCGGCCGGACGGCGTGGAAAGTCGTGGCGCGCGGAACGCTTCAGGGAAAGCGGACGGTGCGTGTGGGCGGAATCGAGGTCTGGTTGAACATGACGCTTCGGCCGGCGCCCAGGCCGGCGTGCGGTGACAGGACGGTGGCGCATCGGCAAGGCGCCCTGCAAAACGAAACACCGCGCCCTTAGGCGCAGCGTCGGTAAGTCGGCCCCTCGCGGGCCGCCGCCGGATCGCGCGTGGTACAGCAAGAAGCCAGGGAAATCATGCGAGGTGCTGGAACGTCTACTGAGCTCAGGTCTGCCGTATCGAAAATATCGTATACGGTAGACGCATGTTCTGTGCCTAGGTGCAAACCATTAGAGGCACCAGTCCGAGGCGATTTGGAGCCGTGGCGGGCGCCAAAACGGTGAATGGCGGGCAGACACCGCGCCGAAACGGTGCGTGATTGCTTTCGCACGCAAGCCTGAGCGTGATGGAATTTCGTATACGCTTTGTGCGTAACTCCAGCCCCGAGGTGAACCCGTGCCCCTTCAATTGCCCAACGTCCCGGACCTGGGCCAGTCGCCCACGATTTCGGAGGTGATTGCGCAGCACCTGCGCAGCGCCATCGTCGCGGGGCAGTTGCGCGAGGGCGCGCCGATCCGGCAGGACGAGGTGGCCGCGCTGTTCAAGGTCAGCAAGATTCCCGTGCGCGAGGCACTGAAGCACCTGGAGGCCGAGGGGCTGGTGGCGTTCCAGCGCAACCGCGGCGCGGTGGTGCACAGCCTGTCGGAGGCGGAGATCGTGCAGATCTACGAGATCCGGTCGATGCTGGAATCGAACGCGATCCGGCTGTCGGTGCCCAACATGACGCCGGCCACCTTCAAGCGCGCGCAGCGGCTGCGCGACGACTTCTCGCGCGAGCAGGACCCCTTCCGCTGGGCCCAGCTGCACTGGGCCTTCCATGCCTGCCTGTACGAGGACGCGAAACGGCCGATGCTGTTGAACCTGATCCAGTCGATCAACAACCGCACCGAGCGTTACCTGCACATCCAGCTGCAGGGTGACGGCCGCCAGACGGCCGACGCCGAGCACCAGGCGCTGGTGGACGTGTGCCGGAGCGGCGACGCCGACGCGGCGGCGCGGATGGTGCAGGAGCACATCATGAGCGCCTGCGAGTTGTTGCGCCGTCACCAGTCCCGGCCAGCCGCGCAAGAACCGGTGCCTGCCGGCAACGCTGTGTAGCCGGGGGGCCGGAGGGAACGGGGCGGACGGAGGAGGCATGTCGCTGCGCAATGGCATGCCTGCCAGCAACGGCAGGTGCACCGGAGGAGCGCGACGATAGAAGCGCAGGCGCCGAATATTTGTTCAAATTCGCGCCCCCGAATTGAACAATTCTCTATATGGCCGAGCCCGCTGACCTGGACCGGATCGACCTGCTGATCCTCAAGAAGCTGCAGCAGGACGGCCGCATGACCAACCTGAAGCTGTCGGAGGAGGTGGCGCTGTCGCCCACCGCCGTGCTGGCGCGGGTGGCGCGGCTCACGCGCGAGGGCTACATCCTGGGCTACGAGGCGCGGCTCAACCCGCTCAAGCTGCACGCCGGCATGCTGGTGTTCGTGGAGGTGCTGCTGGACAAGACCACGCCGCTGATCTTCGAGCACTTCAAGGCCGCGGTGCAGGTGCACGACCAGATCATCGAATGCCACATGGTGGCCGGCGGCTTCGACTACCTGCTCAAGATCCGCTGTGCCGACATGGAGGCCTATCGCCATTTCGCCGGCACCCTGCTGTGGCAGCTGCCCGGCGTGCGCGAGACGCGCACCTACGCCGTGATGGAAGAGGTCAAGCACACGACCCACGTGCCGCTGCCCGGCGTGTGAGCGTGGCACCGGCGGCCAGCCCGCGGCCCAGGCGGCCTTGCGCAGACAAACATTCGTAGAACTGCTGCGCTTACAGTGAAAAATTCGGAGGCCGTTGCTTCAAAGTAGTGCCATCGCGCTTACCCCGCCCGTGACATGAACGCTTCCTCCTCCCAGCCGGCTCCCTTCGCTGAATTCCTGTATCCCGCCCCCTTCAGCTCCGAGCTGCGCCAGGCGATCACCGACGCCTGGCGCAAGCCGGAGGTCGAGGCGCTGCCGATGCTGGCCGAGCTGGCGCGGCTGCCCGCGCCGCTGAAGGAGCAGGCGCAGGCGCTGGCCGCGCGCATCGCCACCACGCTGCGCGATCGCAAACCCTCCGCGGGCCGCGCCGGCCTGGTGCAGGGGCTGCTGCAGGAGTACGCGCTGTCCTCGCAGGAAGGCGTGGCGCTGATGTGCCTGGCCGAGGCGCTGCTGCGCATCCCGGACCGCGAGACGCGCGACGCGCTGATCCGCGACAAGATCGCCCGCGGCCAGTGGCACACGCACCTGGGCCGCAGCCCGTCTCTCTTCGTCAACGCCGCCACCTGGGGCCTGCTGATCACGGGCAAGCTCACGGCCACGCACAGCGAATCGGGCCTGTCGTCCGCGCTGGGGCGCATGCTGGCCGTGGGCGGCGAGCCGCTGATCCGCAAGAGCGTGGACATGGCCATGCGCGTGATGGGCGAGCAGTTCGTTACTGGCGAAACCATCAAGCAGGCGCTTGCCAATGCCCGCGTGCGCGAGGCCGAGGGCTTCCGCTACTCCTACGACATGCTGGGCGAGGCGGCGCTGACGGCGCAGGACGCGCAGCGCTACCTGGCGTCCTACGAGCGCGCCATCCATGCCATCGGCAAGGCGTCCGCAGGCCGCGGCATCTACGAGGGCCCCGGCATCTCGATCAAACTCTCGGCACTGCACCCGCGCTACAGCCGCGCGCAGCTCGACCGCGTGATGGACGAGCTCTACCCGGTGCTGCTGCGCCTGGCGCTGCTGGCCAAGCGCTACGACATCGGGCTGAACATCGACGCCGAGGAGGCCGACCGGCTGGAAATCTCGCTGGACCTGCTGGAGCGGCTGTGCTTCGAGCCCTCGCTCAAGGGCTGGAACGGCATCGGCTTCGTGATCCAGGCCTACCAGAAGCGCTGCCCGTACGTCGTCGACCACCTCGTGGACCTGGCCCGGCGCAGCGAGCGGCGGCTGATGATCCGCCTGGTCAAGGGCGCGTACTGGGACAGCGAGATCAAGCGCGCGCAGCTCGACGGCCAAGACGGCTACCCGGTCTACACGCGCAAGCCCTACACCGACATCGCCTACATCGCCTGCGCGCGCAAGCTGCTGGCGGCGCCGCAGCAGGTCTATCCGCAGTTCGCCACCCACAACGCGCACACGCTGGCCGCGATCTACCACCTGGCCGACCCGGCGCGCTGGCAGCCGGGGCAGTACGAGTTCCAGTGCCTGCACGGCATGGGCGAGCCGCTGTACGAGCAGGTGGTGGGCACCGGCGCGGACAGGCTGGGCCGGCCCTGCCGCGTCTACGCGCCGGTGGGCACGCACGAGACGCTGCTGGCTTACCTGGTGCGCCGGCTGCTGGAGAACGGCGCCAACACCTCGTTCGTCAACCGCATTGCCGACCTCACCATCCCCGTCGCGGAGCTGGTGCGCGACCCGCTGGACGTGGCCGATGAGCTGGCGCGCAAGGAGGGCCGCTTTGGCCTGCCACACCCGGCCATCCCGGCGCCGCGCGACCTGTACGGCCCGGCGCGGCCGAACTCGCGCGGCATCGACCTGAGCAACGAGCACGAGCTGGCGAAGCTGCAGGCCGCGCTGCGCCAGAGCGCCGGCGAGGCGTGGAGCGCCGAGCCGCTGCTGGCAACCGGGCCGGTGGCCGGCGAGCGCGAGGCGGTGCGCAACCCCGCCGACCACGGCGACGTCGTCGGCTTCGTGCGGAACGCGAGCACCGAGCACGTGGACCTGGCCTTGGGCCACGCCGCCGCGGCCGCCGGGCGCTGGGCGGCGACGCCGCCGGCTGCGCGCGCCGACATGCTTGACCGCGCCGCGACCCGGCTGGAAGAGGACATGCCGCGCCTGATGGGCTTGCTCATCCGCGAGGCGGGCAAGACCGCGGCCAATGCGATTGCCGAGGTGCGCGAGGCGGTGGACTTCCTGCGCTACTACGCGCGCCAGGTGCGCCAGGACTTCCAGCCCGACACGCACGTGCCGGTCGGCCCGGTGGTGTGCATCAGCCCGTGGAACTTCCCGCTGGCGATCTTCATGGGGCAGGTGTCGGCGGCGCTGGCCGCGGGCAACCCGGTGCTGGCCAAGCCGGCGGAGCAGACGCCGCTGATCGCCGCCGAGGCCGTACGCGTGCTCCGGGACGCCGGCGTGCCGCGCGACGTGCTGCAGTTCCTGCCCGGCGCGGGCGAGGTGGTGGGCGCGCGGCTGGTGGGCGACGCGCGCGTGCGCGGCGTGCTGTTCACGGGTTCCACGGAAGTCGCGCGCATCCTGCAGCGCGCCGTGGCCGGCCGGCTCGATGCCGACGGGCGGCCGATCCCGCTGATCGCCGAGACCGGCGGCCAGAACGCGATGATCGTGGACTCGTCCGCCCTGGCGGAGCAGGTGGTGACGGACGTGCTGGCCTCGGCCTTCGACAGCGCCGGCCAGCGCTGTTCCGCGCTGCGCGTCCTCTGTGTGCAGGAGGACGTGGCCGACCGCCTGATCGAGATGCTGCTGGGCGCGATGGCCGAGTGGCGCATCGCCAGCCCGGACCGGCTGGCGGTGGACGTGGGCCCGGTGATCGACGCCGAGGCGCTGGCGGGCATCCAGAAGCACGTCGAGGGCATGCGTGCCAAGGGCCGCCGTGTGCATCAGCTCGGCGCCTGCGATGCGGACGCCCTGGGCTGCGGCACCTTCATGCTGCCCACGGTGATCGAGCTGGATCACCTGTCGGAGCTCAAGCGCGAGGTGTTCGGCCCGGTGCTGCACGTGCTGCGCTACCAGCGCGAGGACCTTGACGCGCTGCTGGCGCAGATCAACGCCACCGGCTACGGCCTGACCATGGGCTTGCACACCCGCATCGACGAGACCATCGACCGCGTGCTCAAGGCCTCGCATGCGGGCAACGTGTACGTGAACCGCAACATCGTCGGCGCCGTGGTGGGCGTGCAGCCCTTCGGCGGCGAGGGCCTGTCCGGCACGGGTCCCAAGGCCGGCGGGCCGCTGTACCTGTACCGGCTGCTGTCGCGGCGGCCGGCCGACGTGATGGCGCGGCTGTTCGAGCCGGACGCCACGCTGGATCTGGGTCCCTTCGCCGGCCAGATGCCGCCGGCCCTGCGCGCCCTGCACGACTGGGCCCAGCAGCAGGGCCAACCGCAGCTGGCGCAGGCCTGCCATCGCTTCTGGCAGCGCTCGCGCAGCGGCGCCTCGCAGACGCTGCCCGGGCCCACGGGCGAGAAGAACGTCTATGCCCTGGCGGCCCGCGAGGCCGTGCTGTGCCTGGCCGGCAGCGACGGCGACCGCCTGGTGCAACTCGCCGCGGTGCTGGCCGTGGGCGGGCGCTGCGTGTGGCCGCTGGAGTGCGAAGCGCTGATGCGGAAGCTGCCCGTGGCAGCGCAGGCCAGCGTCGTGATCGCCCGTGACTGGGCTTCGCCGGAGGTGAGCTTCGATGCCGCGCTGTTCCACGGCTCGGCGCTGGAGCTACAGGCCATCCAGCAGCGGCTGGCCGAGCGGCCCGGCCCGATCGTCGGCATCGAGCGGCTGCAGCCCGGCGAGACCGACGTGCCGCTGGAGCGGCTGGTGGTGGAGAAGGCCACCAGCATCAACACGGCGGCGGCCGGCGGCAATGCGTCGCTGATGACGATCGGCTGAGGAGGCCCGGCGCACGGGCCGGGTCCGGCCTGCCGCTTGCACCGGCGGCAACATGGACACCACCTTTCTGCTCTGGGTCGCGGCCATCGTGGCCGTGGTGTTGGGACTGGCCGGCGTGGTGTTGCCGCTGCTGCCGGGCACGCCGCTGCTGTTCGGCGGGCTGTGGCTGGCGGCGTGGCTGGACGGCTACTCGCGCGTGAGCCTGCTGACGGTCGGGATGCTGGCGCTCATGGCGCTGCTGGCCTGGCTGGCGGACTACGCCGCCGCGGCGCTGGGCGTGCGGCGCGCCGGCGCCAGCGGCCGGGCCATGGCCGGTGCGGCCATCGGCGCCGTGCTGGGTGCCTTCGCGGGCTTGCCGGGGCTGATCGTGGGACCGGTGCTGGGCGCCATGGCGGGCGAGTGGTCGGTGCGCCGCCACGCCGGCCAAGCCACCCGCGCCGGCGTCGCTGCGGGCCTGGGTTTCATCATTGCCATCGCGGCCAAGCTGGGTCTGGCGCTGGGCATGCTGGGTGTGTTCGCGTTCGCCTATTTCGTCTGAAGTCTGAAACCCTGCCCTCCGGAGCCACCCGCTGGTTGAGGAGGGCGGGCCGGACTGTCATTTTCCCCAAGGCAAGACGCGAGTTTCCCCGGGAATTTCCTGGGGATTCTTCGGGTCCGCACGGGAATGTCATCCAAGCCCGAATTGGCCGAAAATGACCACCCAATAAATGTGTCTGCTGGGCCGCATTCAGTACCCTGGAGGCAAACATTAGATTCCTTGCCAAGCCCTGGGTATCCGTATTTTTTTCGTGCATTCGCAGGCGGAATTTCCGTCTGAAGCCAAAAACAATAAGGCTCGGCCATGGCGGCCTTGCTTTGAAATCGTCTGGGGAACGTTGCTGGCACTCACGCGCCGGGCCGGGTGAACGGGCGTGTCTGCCACGGCGACAAATGCGGCCGCCAGCAACGGCCGACGACGGGGAACAAGTTTCATGCTGTATCTGAAAGAGTATTGGCTCGAAGGATTCAAGGCCGGCGAGCAGTTCATCAAACAGTGCCCGTATCCAGGCAACTCCCTGGAAGCCAGGAACTGGCGCAACGGCTGGCTGGAGGGCGCGTCCCAAGCACTCGGTCTGGACAGCCCGCCCGCCTTCCGGCTGCAGCCCGAGGCCAATCAACACGACGCCGCTTGAAGCTCCGAGGCGCCTGGGTCCGCCACACACCCTGACCCCTCCTGAGCCGTGGTCCGGCCCGCTGGCTTGGCGCCCATCGAAGCCTGGCCGGGGCCGCCTGTGCCGTACTCGCATGGCGGGCTGCCGTGCTTCCCGGAGAACGCGGTGCATTCCCGGTCCTGACGAAGGCGCACCCCGACTGAGCATCGAGAGCCGAAGGGGCCAAAGTGCGGGCCATGGACCGGCATGATGAATTGCGGGCACAACGCGATGCTCTGGAAACCGAGCTCCTGACCCTGGAGCAGTCCATCCAGTGCGAGTGGCAGCGCGGTGTCGCGGCCCCCACGGAGTTGCTGGAGCGCGTGGACGCGCTGCTGGAGCGCCTGAGGCAGGTGAACCGGGCCCTGTGTCCGCAGGACGGTTCCGAACAGGCCTGAGGAATCGATGCCCCGGCGTTGCGGGCCGCGCCCCAGGGCCGTTTCAGAGTTCTCCCGGGCTGCATGCTCACGCCATGGGACTTGCCCTTGCCGGAGGGGTTGAGCCGGCGAGGTGGCCGGCTTGCCAAGCAGCCCGTGCCAGGAAAATCGAGCCATGAAGCTCAGGCCCATCGTCATCAGCCCACCCTGTGTCGAAACCGCCGCAACGCCAGGCGCCGCGCCGGCGCCCGCGCAGTCCGCGTCCAGCGGCGGGCAGGCGTCGCGATGATGCATATCGGCTTGCTGCGCGCCGCGCACGAGCGCGAGCAATTGATCCTGTTCGTCGGCGCGGGCGTGTCGCAGTCGCTGGGCTTGCCGCCGTGGAGCGAGCTCATCGACCACATGGCGCGCGAGCTCGGCTACAAGCCCGAGGAGTACCGCCAGTACGGCAGCGCGCTGGCGCTGGCGGAGTTCTTCCGGCTGCAGCACGGCAACATCGGCCCGCTGCGCAGTTGGATGGACCGGCAGTGGCACTCGCCCAACATGTCGGTGGCCCGCTCGCGGGTGCACGAGCTGATCGTGCGCGCCAACTTCAAGATCATCTACACCACCAACTACGACCGCTGGCTCGAATACGCCTTCGAGCATCACGAGCGCGAGTACGTGAAGGTGGTCAGCGTGGCGGACATCGCGCGCATCCGGCGCGACGCGACGCAGATCGTCAAGTTCCATGGCGACTTCGAGAACGACGAGTCGATCGTGCTCGACGAAACCAGCTACTTCCGGCGGCTGGACTTCGAGTCGCCGCTGGACATCAAGCTGCGCGCCGACGTGCTGGGCCGCTCGGTGCTGTTCATCGGCTACAGCCTGGCGGACATCAACATCCGCTATCTCTTCTACAAGCTCTCGCGGTTGTGGAAGGCGTCGGTGCCGGGTGTGCCGCAGCCGCCCTCGTACATCTTCCTTCCGGTACGCAACCCGGTGCAGCAGGCAGTGCTGGGGCAGTGGGGCATCGAAACCATCTCGCCCGACACCGAGGAGGATCCCTCGACAGCGTTGGCGGCATTTCTGGAGGAGTTGGTGGGCGAGGCACCGTCCCAGGTCCCGCCACGGCTTGAAACGAAACGTAGTTCAACTTGAGGAGATTCACGGTATTCGGCAGGCCATCGCTTGCGTGCGGTGGTTGAAAACCGGAGCGGAGACAGTTTTCAATCGCCGCCGGCACACCCAGCGAAAAAACTGTCCCGTCCTGGAAGAGTGCTGACCGAGTTGAGCGTCGCCAGGCACCTTCATGGGTCAAAAAAGCGCAAGCTGCGGGGCAGGTCCATCAGGGACAATAGGCGTCCCGACCCCGAGAGGCTGATAGCGCGCATTGCGCATATGCAATCCGGTGCCACACGGCCATCGCCGACAGGGGCCAATCCTGTTTACTTGTCCGTCAACGTCCCGGCCCTCATGCGCTCATCGGTTGCCTGCCTGCCCAGAGGCGTGCTGACGTCGCTGTCATTGACGGCGGATCTGGCCGCCGTGAAGGCGGCCGTCGTCTACGAAAAGGATGTCGAGCTGGAGGATGGCGGCCGCGTGTGCTGGATCTTCTGGCACATCCGCCGCATGGCGACGCAGGATGGCCAGCCCGTGTGGTCGGCTCAGGCCTTTCCCGCGCCGGGACACGCCGGCCGGCCCATGGCGCTGCGCATACTCGACGGACGCAGCGAGCTGACGGCGCATCAGTTCAAAGGGTTGGCCACCGCCATCGGTATCTGGGGCGCGTTGAGAAAGCCGCCCATGCTGGAAAAAGCCGGCTTGTTCAATCTGCAGGCCACGTCCGAGACCCTGGACGCCACTTTGAGTGAATTGATGGCGAAGGAAAGCCATTTCGGGCTCAGCGTCCGGGCCGCGGCGACGGGCTGGAACGTCGGGCCCTGAAAACCACGGCGTCCGCCGCCTTCGTCACATGTAACAACCCTGGCACTGACCAGGGCTAAAACCGCCGTCGAAGGTTGCACCAGCCCCGAGCGCCGGTTTCGGACCGCTGCCTTGGCGGCTGAACGACGGCAAGGCCACGCGTCTGGGGCGCGATCGCAAAGCACTTGCTGCCCTCCGTCGGCGCCACGCCGCCGGTGCGATCTGCCGTGTTCGGTGTCCATTTGAACGTAATGCTCGCGTCCCGCTGTGATTGCGGCGACGTCGACGGCAATACCCGCTTTGCATCCCAGCCCCAGGCGCGATGACCGGGCCATTGCCGTTGGCGTGAACCAGCGCCGCATGCCTGCGAACTCCATGTTGATCCTCTTCCACTGGCTTGGCTGAACCTGGGGTGAAATTGATGCCCTTATTCCCTCGCGGCGCTTTTCCCGATCTCGCCACGAGTTTTTTCACCCTACTGATTGGGATTCAGCAAAAAAGGGCCATCATGGAAATCCAGCAAATCAGCACTCCCGTCCAATTCCCCCAAACCGAACAAAATCAATCTTACGAGCGCCCTCAACGCGAGCTTCTCGGATTCACCGTGCGCGTGGTCGACAACGCCGCCGACTTGGCGCGGGTGCGCCAATTGCGGTCCGCCGCATATGGGCACCATCTGCCCTTGCTGGCGGCGCAATTCGGGCAGGCCGATCCGCTGGACGAGGATCCTGACGTGGTGATTTTCTGCGCCGAGGACAAGGTCACGGGTGAAATCGTGGGTTCCTGCAGAATCCAGGTCAACCGCAACCGTCCGCTGCAGATTCACTCCTGCATCGATGAGCCGCCTCATCTGCGCGGCCTGCTGGTTTCAGAAATCACCAGACTGGTCGTTCAACCCACTTATGGCGACCGGCTGGTGCGCATGGCGCTGGTCAAGGCCTGCCATTTGCACAATATTGCGACCCAAGTGGCCGGCATTTATGCAGGCTCGCGCCCCGCACTCATGCGGCAATACCGCGCCCTGGGATTTTCGGACCTGTTCGGCGACAACCGTGAAGTGCCGCTGACTTACGCCGGCGGTATTCCGCATCGGATTCTCTGGCTTGATTCCGTGCGCGCCGAGGCTGATTGGTCGGCCATGAAGCACCCCTATTACAAGTTCGTCTTCAGGACGTGGCACCCGGACATCATGATTTTCTCCAGGGCGTTCACCGGTATTTCAAAGGCACCTGCGAGCCTGGAGTCGCAGCCGGCCTGACTCAAGCCTGAAGGCAACCCGCCGCACGCCCGCATGGGCTTGCGGCGGGTACCGCCGTTGTCGAATCAGCCCGCGAAGGCGGCCAGGGAGTTAGCTTTGCCTGGAATTCTCCAACGGGCGCAGGTAGGCAGCGACCATCTTGATCAGGTCGTCGCTGGTATACGGTTTTCCCAAATGGTCGTCCGCGCCGGCATGGCGTGCCTGGCTGATGTCGTCGGACGTGCAGCGGCCCGAGACCATGACGATGGGAAGACGCGCCGCACCCGACTGGCTTTCGAACGCCCTGACCTGGCGTATGGAGCTCAGCCCGTCCAGGCCCGGCATGTCGCTGTCCATGAGCACGATGTCTGGCCGAGGCCGCAGCATGGTGCAGGCATAGACCGCCATGTCGCCCTGCCCGACCACGCTCACGCTCAAGCCGTGCAGTTGCAGCGTCGTGCGGGCCAGCTCGGCCGTCATGGCGTCGTCTTCCGCGATGAGCACGTGGCCCTTGAGCAGCAAGGGCTCCTTCTTCTGCTGATCGCTTCCCTTGTGATGCAGGGACACGACTACTTTTTCGAGCCGCACGTTCAGCGTGAAGGTGGAGCCTTTCCCGGGTTCGCTACTGACTTCCAGCGTTCCCTTCATGGCCGTGGCCAGGCGCTTGCTGATGCTCAGGCCCAGGCCGCTGCCGCCGAGGCCACCCACGCTCTGGCCGCGCGCATGCCTGGAAAATGGTTCGAATATCGTGGCGAGATTTTCCTGGGCAATGCCAACGCCGGTGTCGGTCACTTCGAGCACTAGGTTTCCCCGGCCATCGGTATCCTGCACCAGCATGGTCACCAAACCACCCTTGGCGGTAAATTTGATGCCGTTGCTGATCAGGTTGAGCGCTATCTGCCGCAGGCGGCCGGGATCGGCATGAACATGGTAGGGACGCGGCAAGGCATTGTTCACCCAGAATTTCACGCCTTTTTCGCGCCCGATCATGTAACCGATGTTCAGGAGTTCCTCCACCAGGTCGTTCAAATCGAAAACCTCGGGGCGCAAGGTGACGCCGGCGGCTTCCAGCCGGCCGAAATCCAGCACGTCGTTGATCAGGCCGACCAGATGCTCGCCGGATTTCCCGATCATCGCAGCCGCCTTGGCCGTGGAGGGACTGCCCGGGTCCTTGGCAATCTGGTGACTCATGGCCAGGATGGCGTGAATGGGCGTGCGCAATTCGTGCGTGATGCTGGACATCATTTCCGTCCGCATGCGCGACTCGTTCCTCGCCATTTCGAGCGCGACTTCGTTCTGTTTCTGGTACCTGCGGATCGCGCGGCTCTGAATGAGGCGCTGTTCTTCATCCCGGGCCGCCTTGCGCGCATTGAGCAGCAGCACCGTTCCGAAAATGGCGACGCCCAGCGCCGTGCTGTTGCCGAAGGAATGCGCCTGCACCATCAGATAGAGCACCGTCTGGCCCAGGATGGGGGCGGCATACATCAGGCCCGAAAGCCAGTCCGCCTCCAGCGTATGCATGGCCACGGCCGTGACGCCGCACAGAACGGCCGCCGTCCAAAGCAGCGCCTCTTCGGGTGCGCCGCTGTACAGCACCAGCATGCCGATGGCCCCCAGCACCATACCGTCCAGGAACAATGTCACCCTGATCCAGAAAACCCATTTGTCCTGCGCCGGCTTCTTTATCTTGGCATTCGTCCATTTGAAGACCAATACCAGCCGCCATCCGGTGAACACCGCCTTCAGCACAAACCAATACCAGACCGTAATACCGACGCTGTCATGCAGGTAGACCGCCATGACAAGGGCAAAAAATGTCGCCCCGATCGCACCGCTGCGCACCCGGCCAGCCATGCTTTCCATCTGGTCATAGTGCACCTGGGCCATCAATTCATGATCCAGGCGGGCAATGCGCAGGATATCGCCGTATTCGTCTGGTTTAGGGTCCTGCACCATTTACTCCATTTTCATCGTCCCGCTGCGTGCTCAACGAGAAGCGCCTCATGCCCCGCCAGTGACCGGCATCGCGGTATGGGCACGGAGCCTGGCTCTTGCGTCTTGCGCGAAGTCCCGCATTGTCCTTCGGGCATCCCGCCCCGGTGGCGCCGGCTCCGAGCGCCGCATGCCCCCCTCGTGGCATATTTCGGTACCTTCTGACACGAACCACCATGTCGACTGCCGGCACTCCCAACTTTCCGCTGGGCGCCCATTTGGCCGTGGCGTTGCTCAAGCGGCACGGCATTCCGCAGCACAAGCACTCCACCACCATCCGGGACGTCCTGGGCCTGTCATACAGCCAGGCTCATCGAAAAATCAACGGCGACTCGCCCTGGACGCCCGAAGAACTCGAAACCCTGGGCCAACATTTCGGGGACAGTTTCACCACGATGGTGCTGGCCGCATTGGAGGCCGACAAGCGCGTGACGGCCCAGTTGGTCATGGGCAAGACCTCGGTCGAGGCTTTCCTGTGGCCGGGCGAGCGTGCCACCAATGTGGCCGAAGGCGCCCTGGTAGCCGTCCCGGTCAACGCGGAGTGGCTGATCTGCCCGGTGAACAACGCCGTCAGGGACAACTGTTACCTCATCAAGCGCATCTTGATCGAGCCGCCTCCGGAGCGGCTGACCCGCGTGGCCGTGCTCGACGATGTCGAGGAACTGGCCACGACGCTGTCGGCCTCGTTCTGCGAAGCCGGGCTGGATTCCCGCCCCTTTTTCACCGTCGAGGCCCTGCGCACGAAAATCGACGAATACGACGCCTTCGTCCTGGACTGGCTCGTGGGCGAGGAAACCGCCAAGACGTTGATCGACGATATTCGCAAGACCAAGCCCGAGGCGCCGGTGGCGGTGCTCACCGGTCAGATCGGCACCGGCCTGGCCAGCGAATCCGAGGTGGCCTCGCTCATGGCGACCCACAAGATCCTGTTTTTCGAGAAACCGGTGCGTTTTTCCATCATCAATGCTGCAATTTCGCAAGCAGGAGCGAGGAAATAGCTTTCAGGAAATGGCCGTCGCCGGGAGCGCCGGCGATCACGGCATCGAAAGGCCAGGGTTTATCGGCGCCCTCCTTGGACTGGCGCACATTGAAAGCCAATACCGTGGTTTCACGGTTGGCGCTGCTGCCGTTCTTCATGACCGTGGCCAGGCGCTTGCCATTGCGCTTGGGCAGATTCATGTCCACCACCACCAGCGCATAGGTTTTCAGCGCCAGCCGGTTCGCCGCTACAGGCACCGAGGAGACGCATTCCACCTCGAATTCCAGGCGCTCGATGATCGCCTGCACCTCGGCCTGGGCACGCGCGTTTTCCGTGACCAGCAGCACTTTGGACGGGGGGCCTTCCCATTCGCTGCCGCCTTCGTCCTCGGAAACCACCTCGCATGGAATCACCACGTTGAAACCTTGCCGCGACGGCGAGGTACTGCTGGGTGAGACGCTGCCGCCCAGTAATTCGACCAGGGTCTTGACCAGCGTGAGGCTCAGGCTGTCATTGAGTTCATCCCGGTGCCCGGCCTCCAGCGCCACGGAGCCGGATACAGTGGCCGCCACCCCGGCTTCATTCGCTGCTTGCGCTTCCGGCAATTCGCCTTCGACGATGAAGGTGACCGAACGGGTCAGCGCGTCATAACCCTTCATCGTCAGCATCAGCGAAGACGTGCGTGAGGTGCACAGCACGTGCTTGGCAATTTGGATGAGCACCTGCACGATCTTGTCGGAATCGGCCACCACGAACAGCGGATCCTGCGGCACCACCTTGAGAATCCGCCCGTTAGAAATCACGCCACCCTCGTAAATTTCCGTCGCCACCGATTCCAGCAGCATCGCGGCATCGAAAGTCGCGGGTTCGAGCTGCAATTGCCAGGCCTCGGCGCGCGCAATGGTCAGCAGGTCGCGCAATTCCATCGACAATTTGCTGGCCGAGGCGGATATGTTTTGCACCAGCTTGTGCCGCATGGCCTGCTGCGAGGGCGACTCCATCAATTCCAGCGAAGAAACGATTGCCTGCAGCGGCGAGCGCAGCTGGTGGCTGACCCGCGCCAGGAACGCGCTCTTGGTCACCATGGCGGCTTCCAGCGCCTGGATCCTGGATTCCTCCATGGCTTCCCGCTGCCGGTCGTGCAGCTTGCGCAGCACTGGGCCGAAGGACGCCCCGAGCAGCATCGCCAGGAACAGCAGCGCAAGCCCCAGGTGCGAATGGAGGCTCCAGAACGGGTGTCCCAGCAGCAGCACGGGCGTGGCCGTCAGCACCATGCCTGTCCAGGCGAACCAGAAGGCTCGGGCGCCGTAGCGCAGCCCCACTGGCACGGTCAGGAAGATGAGATAGGGAGAGAGAAAGGCCGTGGCCGTCGGTGCGTCGCACAGCAGCACCGCGAGGGCGGCGCAGTCCGTGAACATCGTGAAGTACTGCAGCCGTACCAGGCCATCGGGCTGGCGCTTCAGACCCATGAACTGCGCCAGGCCGAGCAGTACGTACAGCAGCGCCAGCACCGGCGCGACCCACAGGCTGCCGAAGGCGCCATCGCGCCATGGGGAGGTTGCGCCAATGATCAGCAGCGCCGCCAGGCCGTGCCAGGCACGGGCCAGAGCCCGCTGCCGTTCGAACCCGTGGCGCCCCTGCACCGAATGGGCCCCCACCCATTCGCAAAAATCGATTTTCTTCATGTGATACGTCGTCGGCCTGGCGGCGACCCCGATGAACCCATAGTCACTGCAAATCCACCGGGCACTCAGGTGTGACATCGGCATCAATTGCGGCGCCTCCTACAGAAAGGCACCAGAAGACCGATGAAGCAGTTGCCCGGAGCGTGACTGTATAGGTGCATCCGGCCAGGTATCCCGGCACGGCAGACAGACCCATCAATTGGGAAACGGAGAGCAGACCCTCCTGACAATTCCATTTCGCGAAGCTGGATTCATATTTTCTTCCGTCTGATGGTTATGATCACACATCTTGTTTCATCAGACAGAAGAAGTTAAGGTTTTGACGTGGCTCCGCCGATTCGTTCTTCTTCCTCTCACGAGGCGTCTGGCATGGCGTCTGCACGCCGCCGCGGCATGGCATTTGGGCCAGCTCGCACGGCAGCCGCGCGCGGCGACCAGGAGGTGGTGATGGCCGCCACGCATTCCAAGCCCGCGGCAGCGTTACGGCCCGGTCGCGCCTGGCTGCTGAGCAACGACACCGCCCACGTGGCCCAGGTCGAAACCGAGCTGGGCGCCGAGGGCTGGCGGGTCGATCTGCGCCTGCGCTCCCTGCAGCACCTGCTGCTGCATCTGCATTGCGAAGCCGCGCCGCCGGATGTGCTGGTGTGCGGGCTGCATTTCGACGACGGCGACGCGTTTGCCCTGATGCGGTTGCTGACGCACGACCCGCGCGCACCCGCGCTGTTCCTCGTGCTGCAGCCGCAGCAACGGGTGGTGCTCAAGAGTGCGCTGGCCATGGCCGGCGCCTGCAACCTGCGGGTGGCGGGCTACGCGGAGCGGCCCTTGACCGCCGGGCAGATCGCGCAGGCGCTGCGTCCGTACCGCGTCGCGGTGCCGGCCCGCGCGCCGGTGCCAGCGCCGGAGCTCACGGCCGAAGCGCTGCGCTCGATGCTGCAGCACGACCGCCTGCAGGCCTGGCTGCAGCCGCAACTGCATCTGGACAGCCGCGAGGTCGTGGGCGTGGAAGCGATCCTGCACGGCGTGGCCGAGGACGGCACGCCACTGCCGCCCGCGCGGCTGCAGCCCGCGCTCAAGCGCCACGGCCTGCTGGAAGCCGCCACCCTGGCACTGGTGCGACAGACCTGCGGCTTCCTGGCGGACTGCGTGCGGGACGGGCAGCCCCTGAGCGGCTCGATCAAGGCGTCGATGCACTCGCTGTCGGACCCCGATTTCTGCATCGAGCTGCAGCGCATCGTGCAGGACAGCAAGGTTGACCCGGCCTCGATCACGATCGAGATCAGCGAGAGCGACGCAGCCGCGGACCTGCCCACCGTGATCGAGAACACGGCGCGCTGCAGGCTGCTGGGCTTCAACCTGTCCATCACCGATTTCGGCACCGCCTACTCCAGCCTGATGCAGCTGGCGCAGCTGCCGCTGTCGGAGCTGAAGTTCGACCGCTCGCTGGTGACGAACATCGACGCCGACGTGACCCGGCGCACCATCGTGGCCTCCTGCGCCGGCCTGGCACGCGGCCTGGGGCTGCGCGTGGTGGCCGACGGCGTGGAGACGGCCACCGAGCTGCGCGCGCTGCAGGCCGCCGGCTGCACCGAGGTGCAGGGCCACCTGTTGGCGCACCCCATGCCCACGGACGCGATGCGCCAGTGGCTGCACGGCCTCGATAGGCTGCGCGTGCCGCTGGGCAAGCGGCGCACGGCCGATCCCTGCTGAAGTCCGGACCGCGCCCACGGCCACCGAGGCCAGGCGCGCCTGCCGGCCGCGCGGCATGGAACGGCGCGGCCACCGCGCCTTCCCCCGCTTCAGCCTCCTTCATTTCCCTCCCCCGCCGCGCTTCCACCCGGGCGGCGCGGCCTCGCCTCGCGGGTGCCGTCCGCGGGCGGGCGCACGTCCGCGCGCCACTGCGCCGGGCCCGCCGCCACCCGCACTGCCAGCACTGACAGAGCAGTCAGCCCGGCCTGGCAGCAAGGAGCGCAAAGCACGTTCATCCGCCGTTCAAGTGATTGTCCGGTATGGGTTTTTCTCGGTTTGTCGACCTTGGCACGGAACTTGGAACCGGCAGGAGCAAGGCAGCCGGAGCCGGGCGTGATGTCCGCCCCGGACCGTTTCCCTCCACGACCGTCCACCTCCAGGGCATTCCATGAGCATCACGACCCCGGACCCCGCGGCAGCGGCCACCGGACCCGCCGACTCCAGCCAGGTCATCTCGCTGTACCAAGCCCGCAAGAAGATCTACCCGCGCGCGGTCCACG
>NZ_CALAOH010000164.1 GCF_937926365.1 uncultured Azohydromonas sp.
CCGGCGGAGGGCGGCGCCGCTGCGGCACGCGGCGGCGGCCAGGCGCAGGCATTCGTGGCCGCGCACCAGGCGGCCGCGCGCGAGGCCGAGGCTGTCACCGGCATCCCGGCGGCGTTCATGATCGCGCAGGCCGCGCACGAGACCGGCTGGGGCCGGCGCGACATCCGCATGGCCGACGGCAGTCCCTCGCACAACCTCTTCGGCATCAAGGCCGGGCCGAACTGGAAGGGCCCGGTGGCCGAGGTGCTCACCACCGAGTACTTCAGCGGCCAGCCGCGCCAGGTCGTGCAGCGCTTCCGCGCCTACGCCAGCCCGCAGGAGTCCTTCGCCGACTACGCCCGGCTGATCAAGAACAGCCCGCGCTACGCCGGCGTCGTGGCCAACG
The DNA here is from genome assembly GCF_937926365.1 of uncultured Azohydromonas sp. Classification (GTDB taxonomy): domain Bacteria; phylum Pseudomonadota; class Gammaproteobacteria; order Burkholderiales; family Burkholderiaceae_C; genus Azohydromonas. The sequence goes on from NZ_CALAOH010000164.1 coordinate 386, forward strand.
GCGGCAGCGCGCACGGCTTCGCGCAGGGCCTGCAGCGCGCCGGCTACGCCACCGACCCGGCCTACGCCGAGAAGCTCGGCCGCGTCATCGACACCACCCTGCGGCTGCAGCGCACGCTGACCTGAAGCCGCACCAGAAGAATCAACACCTACCGGAAGCTCGTCATGGCCTTCTCCCTGTTGTCCGTGGGCGCGCGCGCGATGAGCGCCAACTACGCCGCGCTGCAGACCACCAGTAACAACATCGCCAACGCCAGCGTCGAGGGGTATTCGCGGCAGCAGGCCAACCTGCGCACCACGGCCGGGCAGCCCCTGGGCTCGGGCTTCGTGGGCAGCGGCGTGACGGTGGGCAGCATCACGCGCGCGCACGACGCCTTCCTCACGCGCGAGGCGGCCACGGCGAATTCGCAGGCCTCCTTCGACAGCACGCGCTTGGGGCTGCTGTCGCAGCTGGAAAGCGCCTTCGCCACCGGCGACTCGGGCGTGGGCGCGGCGGCGAGCAACTTCTTCTCTGCACTGTCGGACCTGGCCGGCGCCCCCGGCGACACGGCCGCTCGGCAGTCGGTGCTGTCGCGCGCGGGCGAGCTGGCGCAGCGCTTCTCCAGCGCGGGCCAGCACCTGGAGTCGCTGCAGTCGGGCGTGGTGGCGGAGCTGCGCACCTCGGTGGACAGCATCAACGGCCTGACCGGCAACCTGGCGCAGCTCAACGACGAGATCGTGCGCCAGCAGGCGCTGGGCCAGCCGTCCAGCGAACTGCTCGACCGCCGCGACCAGCTGGTGCACCAGCTCAGCGGCTTCCTGCAGGTCACCACCCTGGCCTCGGACGACGGTGCGCTGAGCGTGTTCGCCGCCGGCGGTCAGAGCCTGGTGCTGGGCGGGAAGGCGCAGAAGCTGGAGGTGGCAGGCGACAGGCTGGACCCCTCGCGCGCCACGGTGGCGCTGCGCGAGGCCGATGGCAGCGTGCGCCGGCTCGACAGCGCACTGCTGGAGGGCGGCGGCTCGGTGGGGGCGCTGCTGCGCTTCCAGAACGACGACCTGGTGGCCGCGCGCAACGCGCTGGGCCAGATGGCCCTGGCGCTGGCCGCGCGCACCAACCAGCAACAGGCCCTTGGCCTGGACCTGGGCAACCCGCCCGCGGCGGGAGCGCCCATGTTCACCGACTTCGTCGCGCAGTCCCTCGACGGGAAGCTCAAGGCGTTGCCGGCCCAGGGCAACACGCTCACCAACGTGGAAATCCACATCACGGACGCCTCGCTGCTGGAAGCCGAGGAGTACACGCTGGAGGCCCAGCCCGGCGGCACCTGGCTGATGACGCGCGGCAGCGACGGCGAGCAGTTCTCCAGCGCCGATGGCGGCGCCACCTTCAAGCGTGCCTCCGGCGATGACTTCCACCCCGGATTCACGCTGCAGCTGGGCGGCGCCCCCGCCCCGGGCGACCGCTTCCTGCTGCAGCCCGTGGGCCAGGCCGCCGCCCGGATCGAGCGCGTGCTGATCGACCCCAAGGGCGTGGCTGCGGCGGCGCCGGCCACGGCCACGACCCCGGGCACCAGCAACGGCAACGCCAAGGCGCTGGCGGCGCTGGCCAGCGAGGCCCTGGTGGGACGCAGCTGGAGCGCCTCGGGCACCAGCGGCGGCTCCACCTTCGTCAACGCCTATGCCAGCGCGCTGTCCGGCGTGGGCACGCGCGTGCAGTCGGCCCAGATGGCCAGCGACATCTCCTCCAGCGTGGCCACCGACGCGCTGGTGCGGCGCGATGCCCAGAGCGGCGTGGACCTCGACGAGGAGGGCGCGAAGCTGCTGGCCTTCCAGAAGAGCTACCAGGCTGCGGCCAAGGTGCTGCAGGTGGCGCAGTCGGTCTTCGACACGCTGCTGGAAGCCACTTCCGGCCGCTGATGTGCCGCCCGCCCAGCATGACGATCCCGACTGAACAAAACCTACCGCACCACGGCCCGCGTGCCGCCAGGAGCCGCCCATGAGGATTACCACCGCTGCCGCCTTCCAGAAGAGCGTCTCCAACCTGCAGGAGCGGCAACAAAAGCTGCACGAGACGCAGGAGCACATCGGCGCCCAGAAGCGCGTGCTGCGCGCCAGCGATGATCCGGTCGCGGCGGCGCGCGCGGAGCGGGCGCGTGGACAGATCGCCAGCAGCGAGGCGCAGCAGCGCTCGCTGCAGGCCAGCCGCAACGCCATGACGCAGGCGGAATCGACACTGGGCAACGCCGGCGAGCTGCTGACAGATGCCTACACGGCATTGATGAGCGCGGGCAACGGCGCCTTCGACGACGCCAACCGTGCCACGGTGGCGCAGACGCTGCAGAACCTGCGCGACCAACTGCTGGTGCTAGCCAACCGCGAGGACGGCTCGGGCAACTACATCTTCGGCGGCCAGGGTGCGAGCACACCGCCGTTCATGATGGACGGCGCGGGCAAGGTCTCCTTCAAGGGCGACCGCGGGGAGCAGGCCACCGCGGGCGCCGAGGCGCTGCCGCTGACGCTGGACGGTGCCGCGGCCTGGGTCAACGCGGCCGACGGCAACGGCTTCTTCAAGACCACCAACACCAACAGCACCACGGCGTACTCGGACGGCGGCCGCGTCACCGACCCGAAGACGTTCTTCGACCAAACCTCGCCGCCGCCGAACTACAAGGTGCAGTTCAGCACCGCCAGCGGCGCGCTGACCTATACCGTGTTCAAGGACACCCTGCCGATGCCCGATGCGACGGACAAGCCGTGGGCCGGCGGCAGCACGGCCAAGGCGGTGGAGTTCGACGGCATGAGCTTCTCCATCGGCGGGCTGCCCGCGGACGGCGACGTGTTCGAAGTGCGGCTGTCGCAGCCTCAGCACAACGTGTTCGAGACGCTGGACAAGGCCATCCAGGAGCTGCGCACGCCGGGGCGCACCAGCGCGCAGCTGTCGCAGACGATTCAGGACGGACTGGCCGGCATCAGCCGCTCATCCGACGTGCTGAGCGCGCTGCGCAGCCGCGTGGGCGAGGCGCTGGTGCACATCGACCAGGTCGAGGTGCGCAACGACGCGGCCAAGTACCAGGCACAGGTGGTGCGCAGCGAGGCCGAGGACCTGGACCCGGTGGCGGCGCTGGCGGAGCTGCAGCTGCAGAGCACCAACTACGACATCGCGCTCAAGACCTACTCGATGGTGCAGAAGCTCTCGATCTTCAACCACATCGGCTGACGCGGCCGGCACCAGGAGGCGCCGGGCAAAGGCCGACTCGCTTTAATGCCGGCCAGGCGGCGGCGTTGCCTGCTCCCCCGTTTCGCGGGGCAGAATGCAGGCAACGTCCAAGCAAGCGTCCGACATGACCGACCAAGACCCCTCGCAGGCCCTGCTGGCCGCGCTGAGCCCGCCGCTGGATGCCGAGGCCCTGCAGCGGCTCAACGAGCTCGATCCCGGCGGCCGCCACGGCCTGTTGCCCAAGGTGCTGCGCACCTTCGATGGCTCCACGCGCCGGCTGCTGGAGCAGCTCGTGACCGCGCGCACGGCTGGAGACCTGGAAGCGCAGCGCATGGTGGCGCACACGCTCAAGTCGTCCTCGATGAGCGTGGGCGCCCTGCGGCTATCGCAGCTGTGCGCCGATGCCGAGCAGCGGCTGCGCGAGCAGCGCAGCGACGGCCTGCAGCCGCTGCTCGACGACCTCGAAACCGAATGCCGGCAGCTGCTGTCCACGCTGCAGCCGCTGTTGCCCGCGGCCTGAGCCGATGAATCTGCCCCTGCCGCTGGGCGCGGACGATGGTCCCGAGCAGCCCAAGGTGCTGCTGGTGGACGACGACAAGGTGCAGCTCATGCTCACGGGCGCGGCACTGCGCCAGCGCGGCTTTGCCGTCACGGAGGCCGACGGCGGCGCGCAGGCGCTGCAGCTGCTGGCCGAGGCCGCCTTCGACATCGTGGTGCTGGACGCGCTGATGCCCGAGGTCGATGGCTTCGAGACCTGCCGCCGGTTGCGTGCCACCCCGGGCTTCGAGCACATGCCCGTGCTCATGCTCACCGGGCTCAACGACGACGCCTCCATCGCCCGCGCCTACCAGGCCGGCGCCACCGATTTCTACGTCAAGAGCTCGCAGTGGAGCCTGCTGGCCGGGCGGCTGCAGTACCTGCTGCGCAGCGCGCGCACGCGGCGCGAGCTCGAACGCAGCCAGGCGCGGCTGGCGCGCGCGCAGGACATCGCGCGCATGGGCAGCTTCGACTGGCGCCACCCGGTGGACGGCCATCCTGGCGTGCTGCTGCTGTCGCCCGAGGGGCTGCGCGTGTTCGGCTACGCCGCCGGCGACCGCCCGGGCCTGTACCAGCTGCTGCGCCTGGCCGAGCGCGCCGACCGCGCCGGGCTGCTGCAGCTGCTGCGCGACGCGCTCGCGCACGGCGCGGTGCTGGCCACCGACGTGCCGGTGACGCTGCCCGATGGGCGCCACCGCGTGCTGCACATCGAGGCCGAGCCCGAGTTCAACGAGCACGCGGTGCAGACCGGCTACACCGGCATCGTGCAGGACGTGACGGACCGGCGGCAGGCCGAGGACAAGATCCGCCACCTCGCCAACTTCGACGCGCTCACCGGGCTGCCCAACCGGCGCCAGCTGCTGTGGCGCGCCGACCGGGCCATCGAGCATGGCCGCCGCCTGGGCCATGCGGCGGCGCTGCTGCTGATCGACCTGGACCGTTTCAAGATCATCAACGACACCCTGGGCCACTCCGCCGGCGACGAGCTGCTGGTGGAGGTGGGCCGGCGGCTCAAGGCCTGCGTGCGCCACTGCGACGCGGTGCAGGAGGGCACGCTGGAGGCGGTGGGCTCACGCTCGCACCGCCTGCTGGAGGCCGTGGGGCGGCTCGGTGGCGACGAGTTCATCGCGCTGCTGCCGGAGGTGCTGGACGAGACCGACGCGCAGCGCGTGGCCGACCGCATCCTGGAGGTGATGCGCGAGCCCATCTTCGTGGGCGGCCAGGAGTGCTTCGTCACCGCCAGCGTCGGCATCGCGCTGTACCCGCGCGACGGCGCCACGGTGGCCGACCTGATGCGCAACTCCGACGTGGCCATGTACGCGGTCAAGGCGCAGGGGCGCAACGCGGCGTCGAGCTACAGCCCGATGCTGGCCGGGCGCGGGCGCGAGAAGCTGGAGCTGGAGAGCGCGCTGCACAAGGCCATCGAGCGCGACGAGCTGGTGATGTACTACCAGCCCAAGGTGGACGTGCGCAGCGCGCAGATGGTGGGTGTGGAAGCGCTCATGCGCTGGCAGCGCGGACGCACGCTGGTGTCGCCGGCGGAGTTCATCCCGCTGGCGGAGGAGACGGGGCTGATCGTGCCGATGTCGGAATGGGCGCTGCACGAGGCGGCGCGCCAGGCCAAGCGCTGGGAGCTGAACTTCGGCTTCACCGACGCCATCGCCGTGAACCTGCCCAACCGGCTCTTCGAGCGCTCGGACCTGGTGCAGCACATCGAGCGCGCGGTGGGCGAGTACGGCGTCAAGACCGAGGCCATCCAGCTGGAGATCACCGAGACGGGGCTGATGAAGGACCTGCAGGAGGTCATTCCCTCGCTGCACCGGCTCAACGAGATCGGGGTGCAGATCGCCATCGACGATTTCGGCACCGGCTATTCCTCGCTGGCGTACCTGACGACGTTGCCGATCTCGGAGCTCAAGATCGATCGCAGCTTCATCCGCGACCTGGGCATCACGCCGCAGAGCTCGGCGGTGGTGACGGCCATCATCGCGTTGGCGCGCACGCTCAAGCTGCGCGTGGTGGCCGAGGGCGTGGAGACGCTGCGCCAGATGGAAGTGCTCAACCGCCTGGGCTGCAGCATCATGCAGGGCTACCTGTTCAGCCGCCCGTGCCTGGCCGGCGAACTGGAGCGCTGGCTGCAGCACACGGTGCTCACCGGCAAGGCGGCGTGGATGGGCGTGCTGGGCGCCAACGACGAGGGCCCGCCGCAGGCCGCGGCCAGCTGAGCCGCACCGGGCCGCCGCGGCGGCCCCCAGCCGGGCAGCGGAGCCGGGATCAACCCGGCTCCGCTCGGCGCTTCAACCGGCCAGCTGCCACAGCAGCCGCGCCAGCGGCATCAACAGCACGGCCAGGTAGAGCCACATCACGAAGGTGACGGCAGGGTCGTCATGAGCGCGGACGCGGCGCCGTACTGCGGTCTGCGTGGTCGGGGGCAGGTGCGGGTGTGGGTGCTTCATGGTCCGGTCCTTCCCGACGCCGGTTGCGTCCGGCATCGAGCCCAATGTGGCATGTAAATCGTTGTAAGGGAAGGGCGTTGACACCGTGCCGCCATGGTTGCGCCGCTTCGGCACGTTGCGTCGCACGAAGGCGTGAAACATGCACGGCCGAGGCCGGGGGCAAAAGAACGGACAAGGAGAATCGATGAGGGAGCATCTTTCATGAGCCGCGTGTCGTACGGCCACACCTGGTGGGGCGCGCAGTGGCTGCAGGCGCTGGCGCAGATCGACTTCGACAACCGCCTGCCGCGCGGTCGCACCTATGCCAACCGCGGTGCGGTGCGAGACCTGGAGGTGCACGAGGGCCACATCCGGGCCCACGTGCAGGGCTCGCGCCCGAAGCCCTACGTGGTGGACATCCACGTGCCGCAAGTCGGCGCCGCCGATGCCGCCCGGTTGGCCGAGCGGCTGGCGGGCGATCCGGGCCTGATCGCGCGGCTGCTCAACCGCGAGCTGGACCCTGAAGTACTGAAGGAGGCCAAGGCGCTGGGCATCCAGGTGTTTCCGCAGCGCTGGAAGGACTTGCGGATGCAGTGCTCCTGCCCGGACTGGGCCGTGCCCTGCAAACACCTGGCGGCGGCGATCTACCTGCTCAGCCGCGAGATCGATGCCGACCCCTATCTGGTATTCAAGCTGCGCGGCATCGACCTGCAGACGCTGCTGGGCCGGCAGGGCGTGGCGGTCGATGCCGAGGCCGAGCGCGCGCTGCCCGACGGCGCGCTGGCGCTGTTCGAGGACGATCCCGAATCGGCGTCACCCGAGCCGACCCACGACCCGCAGGCGCTGGAGCGCATCGACTTCACAGCCGTGCCCGAGCTGTGCGAGCCGCTGTGGCGGCTGCTGCCGGCGCAGCCGGTGTTCCACCGCGGAGGGGACTTCCGCGAGCTGGCGCACATGACGGTTGCGCGCATCGCGCGCGCGGCGCAGCGCCAGCTCGATGCGCCCGCCCTGGCCGCGGATACCGGCGGCGAGGCGGTGCCCCTGCCCGAAGGGGCGCTGCGCCTGAGGGCGGACGCCCAGGCCGGGCTGGAAGTTGCGGGCGCGACGCTGGACGGCCGGGCGCTGGACACGCTGCCGGGGCTGCTGGCGGCGCTGGCGGCCGTGCGCTCCGAAGACCTGCCGGATCTGGGGCCGGACTTCGCCGCCGTGCACACGCTGAACCTGCTGGCGCTGCACCTGCTGGCCCGTGGCGCCGTGGTGCCGCAGGTCTACACCGTGGATGCCCGGACGCTGGGCCTGCGCTGGTGCGCGGCGGAGCTGGATGCGACCGTGCGCGGCCTGGTGGCGCAGGCCGCGTCGGCCTTGCCGCCGGGGCTGGTGCAGCGCCGGCTGAACCGGCGCTGGGTGCCGCTGGCCGCGCGGGCGCAGGCGCGCGTGCTGCTGTGCGCGCTGGTCGACCTGTACCTGCGCCTGCTGGCCGCGGACCTGGGCCCGCCCGCGAAGGTGGGCGACGGCAAGGCGTGGAGCCTGTTCTTCGGCCCGGGCCAGGTGCGCGTCGACGGCCCGGGCGAGGGCGCGCTGGCCGGCAGTGTCCATGCCTGGCTCGCGCGGCTGCACCTGGCGCGCCGGCGCCACGTGCCGGTGCTGCGGCTGGACGAGGCCGCGCGCGGCGATGGGTTCAGCCTGTCGCTGGCCGTGGCCGACGAGCACTCGACGCTGGAGGCGCCGGTGCCGCTGGCCCAGGTGATCGCGCAGCCCGCGTTCCCGCAGCGCATGGGCGTGCTCAGGACGGTGGCGATGCTGGCCGAGTTCCATCCGCCGTTGCACGACTACGTGCGCAAGGGCGCCCGGCGGGCCCTGCCGGTGAGCACCGAGGAGCTGCCGGCGCTGCTGTCGGTCACGCTGCCGGCGCTGCGCCTGATGGGCATCCGCACCTTGATGCCGCGAGCGCTGGAGCGGCTGCTGCGGCCCCGGCTGTCGATGCAGGTCAAGGCCGCCGCCGGTGCCGGCGCCGGATCGGGCCTGCTGAACATGGACTCGCTGCTGTCCTTCGAGTGGAAGGTGGCCATCGGCGACGAGCTCGTCAGCGCCGCCGAGTTCGAGCGCCTGCTCGGCAAGGCCGGCGGCGTGGTGAAGTTCCGCGGCCAGTACGTGCTGCTCGACGCGGCCGAGCTCGCGTCGTTGCGGGCGCGCCTGGCCCAGCCCCGGCAGAGCGACGGCGCCACGCTGCTGCGTGCCGCGCTGGCCGGCGAGATCGACGGTGCCCCGGTCGGGCTGAACCCGGCCGCGGCCCGGCTCGTCGAGCGGCTCAGGCGCGAGGACGAGGTCCCGCTGCCCGCGGGGCTGCAGGCCACGCTGCGGCCTTACCAGCAGCGCGGCTACGCCTGGCTGTGGCGCAACGTCCGGCTGGGCCTGGGCAGCGTGATCGCCGACGACATGGGTTTAGGCAAGACGCTGCAGGTGCTGGCGTTGCTGCTACGGCTCAAGCAGGACGGCGCGCTGCGGGAAGGCCGGGCGCTGGTGATCGTGCCCACCAGCCTGTTGACCAACTGGCAGAAGGAGGCGGCGCGCTTCACGCCGGACCTGAGCGTGGCCGTTTTCCACGGCGCCAAGCGCGAGCTGGCGCGGGAGCGGCCCGACGTGCTGCTGACGACCTACGGCGTGGCGCGCAGCGAGGCGGCGGCGCTCAAGGCGCTGTCCTGGCGCATCGTGGTGATCGACGAGGCGCAGAACATCAAGAACCCCGGCGCCGCGCAGTCCAAGGCCGTCAGGGCCATCCCGGCGCAGAGCCACGTGGCCATGAGCGGCACGCCGGTGGAGAACCGGCTGCTGGAGTACTGGTCGATCATGGACTTCGCCCAGCGTGGCTACCTGGGCGGGCCCACGCATTTCGCGCGCGAGTACGCCACGCCGATCCAGACCCATCGCGACGCCGCGGCGGCCGAGCGGCTGCGCCGGGTGATGGCGCCGTTCCTGCTGCGCCGGCTCAAGTCCGACAAGTCCATCATCAGTGACCTGCCCGACAAGGTGGAGCAGGACCAGTTCTGCACGCTGTCCAAGGCGCAGGCCGCGCTGTACGAGAGCGTGGTGCGCGAGGGGATGGCGGCCATTGCCGGGCAGTCCGACACCTTCGAGCGCCAGGGCCTGGTGCTGCAGCTGATCCTGGCGCTCAAGCAGGTGTGCAACCACCCGGCGCACTACCTCAAGCAGGGCGCCGCCGACCCGGCGGCCTCGGGCAAGGCCGAGCGGCTGCTGGATCTGCTCGACGAGATCGGCGCGGCGCGCGAGAAGGCGCTGGTGTTCACGCAGTTCCGCGAGATGGGCGAATTGCTCGCGCGCATGCTGCACGCGAGGCATGGGCGGGAGCCGCTGTTCCTGCATGGCGGCGTCTCCCGCGCCGGGCGCGACCGCATGGTGGAGCGTTTCCAGGAGGAGCCCGGGCAGCGCGTGTTCCTGCTCTCGCTCAAGGCCGGCGGCACGGGGCTGAACCTCACGGCGGCCAATCACGTGGTGCATTTCGACCTGTGGTGGAACCCGGCGGTGGAAGCGCAGGCCACCGACCGGGCCTACCGCATCGGCCAGCAGCGCAAGGTGCAGGTGCACCGCTTCATCACGCGCGGCACCTTCGAGGAGCGCATCAACGAGATGATCCGCGCCAAGCGCGAGCTGGCCGAGATGACGGTGGGCAGCGGCGAAACCTGGATCGGCCAGCTGCCGACGGCGGAGCTGAAGGCGCTGTTCAGGTTGGGATAGGCGCAAGCCGGAGGGCTGGCGGAGCGGTGTCTGCCATGCGCAGAGGGAAAAAAGACCGTGCAACACCCACACCCATCATCCAACCCATCAAAGGCGAAATGACGGCATGAGATGGAGCGAGACATGCCGCCTGACCAAGCCAGGTCGGCACATTCTGGTCATATACGCTGCAAGCGTACAATTGACCGATGCACTACGAGTTCATCGAGTCACCCGTCTTTGCGGCCAAGCTGGCGGATTACCTCGATGACGACGAGTACGCGGCGCTGCAGACCTACTTGTGCGAGCACCCCGATGCCGGCGCGCTGGTGCGCGGCTCGGGCGGCGTGCGCAAGCTGCGTTGGGCGCGCCCTGGCAGCGGCAAGTCCGGCGGTGTGCGCGTGTGCTACTACGTGCGCACCCGGGCCGGGCAGATGCTGATGCTGGTGATTTACGCCAAGAGCGTGCGCGACTCGATTCCGGGGCATGTGCTGGCCGCGCTGAGAGAGGAGCTGGAGCATGGGCAGGATGACTGATGCACAACTGCGGGCGCGCGATGCGGACCGCGACATCGCCGAGGAACTGCTGGGCGCGGTGCGTGACCTCAAGGCCGGGCGCGTGGCACGCAGAACCACCTTCGAGCCCCAGCCCGGCGGCGCAGTGCTGCGCCGCGTGGTGCGCAGCGACGGCACGGTGGAGAAGGAAGAACTGCTCAGCGGTGCGCGCTGGGAGCTGATGGCCGCGCGCGCGGGCGCGGGGTTGTCACAGGCGGAGTTCGCGCGGGCGCTGGGCGTGTCGCGGCGCACGCTGGAGAACTGGGAGCAGGGCCGCGTGGAGCCCACCGGCGCGGCGCGGCGGCTGCTGCAGCTCGCGGCGCGCTTCCCCGACACGGTGCAGCGGCTGGCGGGCATCGAGCACTGACGCCGTGAAGCTGACGTACTTCCAGGGCGACGACACGCTGGTGATCCGGCTCTCGGACAAGCCCATCGCGCGCGAGGTGTCGCAGGACTGGCGCACGCACGTCAGCTACGCCGCCGACGGCACGGTGGTGGAGACAGTGATCCTCGAAGCCCGCGAGTGCGGCGCATGGCCGCTACAGGTGGAGCACCGAAAAGCGGTGTGAGAAGGAGAGGGCGCGGCGGCTGGCGGAGCGGTGTCCGCCATGCTCAGAGGGGAAAATGACCGTGAAACATCCATACCCATCATCCAACCCATCAAAAGAATGGCGATGGGGTGGGATGGAGTGAGACGGTGAAGGCCAAGCCGCCACCACAGTGCCCGGATGTTTAGCGCCCACTGCAGCCCCCGGCCAGCGTCACGCACAGTAGTGCTTTAAACGCATCTACAATTAATCGCATGAACACGCGGCTGACCTGGGATGAAGCGAAGCGCCAGAGCAACCTGCGCAAGCACGGTCTGGACTTTGCGGATGCAGACGAGGTGCTGGAGTCACGGTACCGGCTGGACGTGCTGGAGCTGCGCGGCGGCGAGGAGCGGATTCGGTCGATGTCCTACGCGCTGGGCTTCCTGGCGGTGCTGACGGTGGTGCACACCGAGCGCGACGGCGCAACGCGCGTCATCAGCTTCCGCAGGGCAAGCCGCGAGGAACGGGAGACCTACGATGCCTAGCTCGAAGACGAATTCGATGAGTCCTGAGGAAGTGAAGCAGGCCGTGCGCGAGCTGCCTGCGTCCGCCGACTACGTGTGGGACGGCCAGGACGAGGACGACCGGCCCGCCACGGCCGAGGAGCTGCAGGCCGCGCTGGCGGCGGCACGTCGGCGCCGTGGCCGTCCTGTCGGCTCGGGCACCAAGGAGCAAGTGGCGCTGCGAGTGGACCGGGACGTGCTGGCCGCATTCCGCGCCGGCGGTCCGGGCTGGCAGACGCGCATGAACGATGCGCTCAGGGACTGGTTGCAAACGCATCCGCAGAAGTGACACTTTTGACGAGTGGGAACCACCGCCATGGCCGAGAAGTTCTCCCGCTGGGACGCAGCGGACCATCTCGCCACCGAGGCCGACATCGCGGCCTACCTCAACGCATGCATCAACGAGGACCCGGGCGACGGCAGCCTCGTGCGCGCTGCGCTGGGTGACACCGCACGCGCCAAGGGAATGGCGCAGTTGGCTGCGGACACCGGTCTGACCCGTGAAGACCTGTACAAGGCGCTGTCGCCCAGTGGCAACCCCGGGTTCGGCACGGTGCTCAAGGTGGCCCGTGCGCTGGGCGAGAGGCTGTCGGCGCAGCCGGCGCACGGTTGAGCCAGGGGCCGGCGCTGTGCAGGGGAGGGCGGCGCCAAGCCCTGAGGGCCAGCGATTCCATGCCCGCCGGCCGTGCTACCAGCGCGGCGCTTGGCCGCTGCAGGTGGAGCACCACAAGGCGGCGTGACGCGGTGCTGGGCGCCTGCAGCAACGCCGCAGAAGGTGTGCACCACATCGCCGAAAATCGTGACGCCAGGGTTGCCGTGACTTGGGGGCGCCGGGGATGGGACCCGGAGGTGCTTTCAAGCCATTGACGGCCCTGGTCTTCGCCGGCGCCGATACTGTCGTCGCGGTGTCCGCGCCCAGCGGCCGGTCGCTAGAGTCAGCCGACCGTTGCGTAGCCCCGAGGTGTCATTGGCCGCCCCGAGTGCATCGGGCACCGCCACCCGCCACGTCCTCGATGTGGAGGCGCCCCCGGCCCATACTGCCGTTGCCCGCTCCCAGGCCGCGGTCGCTGGAGTCAGCCGCGGTTTGCGTAGCGCCGGGAGTGTCAGTAGCCGCCCCGGCTGCATCGGGCTCCTCCACCCGCTTGCCCCAGCCCAGGTAACGCGCCGCGCGTGGATGTTGGACGCGCTGGCGCCCTCCAGGCTCAGTTGCGCCTGTCCCTCGTCTCGTCCTCCTCGTCCGGCGCCAGGAACGCCCTCATCTCCTCCCGGTACTCCGCTTCCAGCCGGGCGTTTTCCTCCCGCTCCCAGTCTTCCTCCTCGGCCCCGGGTTCCGGCGACAGCAGGATGTACTCGGCCAGCACGACCTCCTCGGCCTCGTGGGGTCGATACCCCTGCTGCATCAGCTCCTGGGCTCGCCGCATTGCCATCTTCGCCACGGCCTGCAGCTCCGACTCCAACTCGCCCGCCGCCTTCAGTTCCCTGACCTTCTCCGGCAGCCACATCGTCCAGTGCCGGCGCGCCTGCGCCATCAGCGCCGTCATGCTCAGTGCCATCGCTGGCTCCCTTCTCGTTGCTCGCCGCCACTGGGGCCTTGTCGCCCAGCGCACCGCGCACAGTGGGATCGTGCATGTCGGGACGCCCATCACGCCCACCAGCTCGGGGGACGCGTGCGCCCGCGGCTTGGCGTGTAAACCAGTACCTGTAAACCGCCGCTGCCTGTAAACCGCCGTGTAAATCGCGACGTGTTTGGCGCCGCCCCGGCTTGGCTGCCGTCGCCCTCAGGTTCAGGATGAATTTCGTCACAGTCACGGCCTTCCACCATGAAGGCCAAACCCAAGGCGCCCCGCGCCGCTACCACAAAGAAGGCCCCCAGCCGGGTACGCCCTCAACGTCGCGGTCCCCGTCGTCCTGCCGGCGCACATCAGCCAGCAAGGTCGCGCACGATGGCGGGCATCACGGCTACATCTTCCCGGCCGGCTCATTGCTGCCTGTCCATTCCTGCCCTGCGCTCCATTTGTGCCCATTTATGCCCACGTTTTCGCGTGGGCACGACTGGGCAGGAATGGCAGAGGGTGGTCACGAATGGGGAATGGTGGCTTCGTCATCGGCCGGCAGCGCCACCCCGGGCGGCAACTTCCAGTAGCTGCGCAACTCCTTCCCGAAGCCGCTGCGCTTCACGATGACGCCCAGCCGCTCGCGTGCCTTGCGAATCACCTTGTCGGTGAAGCCCTCGCGCTTCATGGCGTCCACGGCGGCCTGCATCGGCACGATGTCGCCGGCCAGGATGCGCACCAGCGCGGCGGCGGCATCGTCCGAAGCGGCGCGCGGCTCGCCCGTGTCCTCCGGCTCGGCCAGCAGCTCACGCGCCGTGCCTTCCACGGCGTCTCCCCAGGTCACGCGGGACGCGTGGATGCCGGGCAGCGGCTCGCACTGCTCCAGGCTGAAGGCGAACCCGCCTTCATCCGGGCCGATGTTGCTCTTGGAGCGCGCGAGGATGCGCCGGTCCTCGCCATCCTCGCCCTTCGACTTGGCGGCCACCAGCACCACGCGGGCCACCGCCGTGAAGGCAACGCTGCCCACCACGCGCGAGGCCGGGTCTTGGCCCTGCCCGCCCTTGGAGAAGTGCGTTATGCCCAGCAGCGCGGCGTCCATGCTGGCGGCCATGTCCACCAGCGGCTGCAGGCTGCGGCGTACCTCGGTGTTCTTGTGGCTGTCGCCCGTGACGGCGCTCACCACCGTGTCAACGATGATGAGGCGCACGTCACCGATGCGCTGCGCTTGTGCCTGCAGCGCCGGCAGGTCGCGCGCCGGGTCAAAGGGCTCCACCCGCCCACCGATGCGCGCGCCGGTGACGAAGAACACCCGCGCCCGGTCGGCACCAGCGGCCAGCAGGCGCGGCAGCAGGGTATCGACCGGGTCGTCCTCGCCGGACCACACCAGCACGTTGCCCACCGGGCAGCGCGTGCCATCCGGCCAGCGCCCGCCCGTGGTTACCGTGGAGGCCAAGGCAAGGGCAATCGTCGTCTTGCCCTGCCCTGGGGCGCCGGCCAGGATGTGCAGCTTCCCCAGCGCCAGCCAGCCAAGCCAGAGCCAGCGCACCGGCTCGGGCATCAGGTCGGCGCCGGACACCAGCACTACGCCCCCGGCATCCGGCGCGGCCGGTTCCTGGGGCTCGGACAGCAGCGCCTCCAGTGCATCGAAGCCGTGCGCCAGGGCGAAGTCGCAGGCGTCGAAGTTCGCCGGGCTGCCCTTGGGCATCTTCGCCACGGCGGCGCCCAGCTCGGCAGCGATGCGCGCGGCGTCGTCCTCCTTGCCGGCGTCGGGTACCAGCACCAACCGGGCGGTCGGGTCTTGCTGGCGCAGCGCCTGCGCCACCTTCTGCACGCGGCCCCACCCGAAGCACACCGCAGCGGCGCGGCCCGTGGCCTTCCAGCACGCCCACCCTTGGCTGACACCCTCGACCAAGTACACCACGGCGCCGGGCTCCAGCGCGCCCACCACGAAGCGGCCATCGTCACCCATGCCGGCGCCGGGCAGGTTCAGCTTTCCGGGCTTGCCGGCGGCCTTCCAGCGCGCGGCCTGCTCGGGTGCTGCGATGAACTGCATCGACAGCGGTACGCCGTCACCGTCGAGCACCGGCACCACGAGGCAGCCGGCCATCGACAAGCCAGCCACCGTCAGCGGGTCGCCCTCGGGCACCACGCGCAAGCCCTCGGGCGTGCCCTGCTTGGCGATGAGGTACGGATGCGCGTCGGTCGCCGGCTCGCAGCGGCGCCACACTTCAGCAGCCGATGGTCCGCGCGGCCCGGTAGTGCGCTGCTGGCGCGGTTTCTCGACGCGGGCAGGGCGATAGGGCTGGCGCTTCTCTCCGTCGCGTGGCGGCGTCCAGCCGGCGGCCTTGGCGGCCTGCCACAGCGTCCCGGCGCCGGTGCCGCCCTCGGGCTTGATGGTGCGGAATGCCGCGCGCACGTCGCGGGTGCCGGCGTAGTTGCTGGCGCTGCTGCTCCACTCGTCCACGTCATCCACCGTCAGCCCGGCAGCGATGGCGGCACGGCCAATGCGGTGCCACTCGTCGCGCGTGCAACCGGGGTTGATGGCGAACAGGGCGTCGCGTGCGTGGCTGGGGTCGATGACGTTATTCATAGGCACCCCCGAGCAGCGGGCACTGGCGCGCCTGGGCGTCGGCTTGGCGCTGGCGGCGCGAGGTGTTGAGTCGGGTGGCCCGCTCGCGGGCGTGGGGAGCCTCCTTGCGCAGCTCCGCACGGGCGGCACGGACCTCGCCACACCAGTGCACGGCGCCGGCCTCCTCGGCGCGCGCGATGGCTTGGGGGTGCAGCCAGTACTCGGTCACGAAGACCATGCGGCCGTCGCTGCAGCCGGCAGCTTTTTCGGCGCGCTCGATGCTCCAGCCGTGCTCCTTCTGGAGGGCGTGCACGACCGCAGCGAGGCGCGTCGTGTTGGCGTTGGTCACGGCGTCCAGGCCGGTCAGGTGCTCGCCGTCCAGCAAGCGCATCAGCACTTCCGCGGTGGCGGTGGCCTTGCGGACGGGGAAGCTGCCCGGGAAAATGGCGCTGCCCTCCACGGCGGCGCCTGCCTTCAGCTTCTCGTTGGGGTGGGCGTTTTCCTTTTTCATCAGGCGCCCCCGTTGCCGGCCTGCTGGGCTTCCCACGCGCGCAGGTCGCCCAAGCGCCAGGCCGTGATGCCGGGGCCGAGCTTGACCGGCTGCGGCGCCTTCTTGGTCCGGACCCAGCGCCACCACGTCGCCGGGCTGAAGGGATAGCGGCCCGGCTTGCCGGGCACGCTGGTGATGGCGTCCACGCGGACGAAGGTTTCGTCGGCCAGGTCGCCGATGTCGTTGACTTGAGCAGACATGCGCTCTATCTCCATTCCAGTACGCCCCTTGACATGAGGCGATGCAGAATGGTCTTGGCGGGCTGGCGCAGCGGCCAGCCGTACATGTCCAAGCGTGGACTGGCGTGGCTTAGCGTGGATTGCTGGGGCGCTGACGCCCCTCCCGCCGAAGGCGCTCGGCGAGGGCCTTCCTTTTCAGCACGCCATCTCTGTGCTTGATGCTGCCGTCGGGCAGCGTTCCAACAAGTGAGCCGTATTGCTCGTCCGCGAGCGTGCGCATCGCGTTCCAGACTTCAGCCACATCCGCCGAGTTCCTGCATCGGCGCTGCGCTTCTTCAATGGCGGGCCGGAGGGCATCCCGGCGTTCTGCTGTCGTGGAGTGAACGATGGTGCGAACCTCAACTTGTGGAGCGGATGCTGCCGTGGCGTTGCCCGCTTCTTCGGGGTGCTGTTGCACGCCAATAGCTTGCAGTTCGTTCAGCAACTTTTCGCGCTCATCCTTCAACCGCTTGAGGTTTGCATTCCGGTCGCTCATCTCAAGGTTGGACTCGCCGGGCCGTCGGATGCGGCGTGCATCGGCTTCTTCGTCGATGGGGCGAATACGCTCCCACAGGTCCCAGGCGCGCGTGTAGGCGTCGCCTTCGGCCGGCGCAGGCGGAGCCGCATCGGGGTCCATGAACCGGACGTAGGCCCGCGCGTGTTCGTCGCTGAAGCCCGCTGCTGCCGGGTCCTGCAGAACCTTTTGCAGATGGTCCTTGATCGCTTGCTGATGATCCTCAGCCAACTGCTGGTCGCTGGGCCGCTTCACGTCATGTCGTTGGTGGTCTTGGGCGCCTGGGGAGGCAGGAGCATCGGGTACGGCGTTCTTCTTCGATGGCATCGGGCTGTGCGTTTCCAGGTTGTAGGGCAGTCGTTCGCCACTCCGGGGGCATGACTCGCGGTCCGATCGGCGGCCTTTGTGAGCTGAAAAAAGGGTCAGGTGGCCGACGCGCTGTGCAGCGGCACCACCACGCCGGGCAGCTCCACGCGCGACAGAAACGCGGCCCAGTCGTCCATGAGCCGGCGCCGCTTCTCGAACAGGTCGCCGCGCCGGTAGGCGGCTTCCACCTTGTCGCCCACGGCGTGCGCCAGGACCATCTCCGCCACCTCGCGCGGGTAGTGGGTGCGCTCGGCGGCCCAGTCCCGAAACGTGCTGCGCAGGCCGTGGGGCACGGCCACGCGGCCGTCCTTGTCCTTGAAGCCCATGCGCCGCATGACGGCGCTCAGCGTCATGTCGCTGAGCATGGCGCCGCGCGCGGCCGGGAACACCAGCGGGTTGTCGGCCATGCGAGGCAGGGCGCGCAGCAACTCCACCGCCGCGGGCGGCAGCGGCACGCGGTGCGCCTTGCCGGACTTCATGCGCTGCTTGCTGGCGCCCTCCACCGCGTCGCCCGGGATTTCCCACACCGCCGCGTCCAGGTCGATCTCCGACCAGCGCGCCGCGCGCACGTTCTGCGAGCGCACGGCGGTAAGCAGCAGAAACTCCAGTGCCCGCGCGCCCATGCCCTCGCGCTGCTTCAGCTCGCACATGAAGGCGCCGGCCTGCCCTACCTGCACCGCCGGACAGTTCTCGACCTTGGAAACTTTGGCCGGCGCCGGCAGCAGCTTGTCCAGATGCCCGCGCCAGCGCGCCGGGTTGAGCCCCTGGCGGTAACCCCGGGCCGTGGCCCAGTCCAGTACCTGCTCGATTCGCCCGCGCACGCGGCTGGCCGTCTCGGTCTTGGTGTGCCAGATGGGCTCCAGCACGGCCAGGACGTGCGACAGCTCCACGTCGCGCACCAGCAGCTCGCCCAGTACCGGGGAGGCGTAGCTCTGCAGCGTGTTCGTCCACTGCTGGGCGTGCTTGGGGTTGCTCCAGCCCGGCGCGTGGGCCTTCACAAATTTGGTGGCGCACTGGTCGAAGGTGAGGGCCGCGGCCCGTTCGGCCTGCAGCTTGGAGCGCGCCGCCCGGGCCTCCTCGATGGGGTCGGTGCCCGCCTTGACCTTGGCGCGGGCCTCGCGCGCGGCGTCGCGCGCCTGCGCCAGCGTCACGGCCGGGAAGCCGCCCAGCCCCATGTCACGGCGCCGTCCGCCCACGGTCATGCGCAGCACCCATGTCCGCGCGCCCGTCGGGGCCACCTGCAGCGCCAAGCCGGGGACGCCACCGACGAAGTGCAGGCCCGGCTCGGTCAGGCGGGACACGGCCAGCGGCCCTAACTCAGCGGCTTGCTTTGGCATCGGTCATACCTCCTGCGCCATACCCATCAACCTACCCATCAACCCAAGTGCGCTTGGATGATACGGCTTGAGCCGCCTTTGATGGGTAAGTTTGGAGTGCTCCCTCTGAAAACGGCTGCAAGTGCAGTGCCGTGAAACATCGTGAGGGGCCGGGGTGGCGGAAGCGGTGGGATTCGAACCCACGGAGGGGATCAACCCTCGCCGGTTTTCAAGACCGGTGCCTTAAACCGCTCGGCCACGCTTCCTGGATGCTGTCGCCGCGTGACGCGTCACCCGGCGAAGGCGCGCATTGTCGCATCAACCGCGGCCGTCCCTCACGGCGGCGTGCGGCCTCGCACTTCATCCAGCCGCCGGCACAGCTCCCCGGCGCCCTGCAGCAAGCGGTCAGTGGGGCGGTGCAGGGTGTCGGCATCGAGCAGCAGCAGCGCGTCCTGGCGCGTGGCGCGCAGGCCGCGCAGCGCCTGCCAGCGCGCCAGCGGCTCGGGGCCGCCGCTGTCCTGGCGCGAGGCGGCGATGACGTCCGGATCGGCCTGCACCACCGCCTCCTCGCTCACCGTGGGCGTGAGCGGGGCCAGGCCGGCGAAGACGTTGCGCCCGCCGCACAGCTGCAGCGCCTGGCTGATGAAATGGCGGCCGTTGACCGTCAGCAGGGGCCGCTGCCAGATCTGATAGAAGACCCGCAGCTCGCGCCGCCCCGCGTAGTGCGTGCGCAGCGCCTGCAGCTCGCCCTCGTAGCGCCGCGCGGCGGCCTCGGCGGCGTCCGCGCTGCCGGCCAGCGCGCCCAGGCGGCGCAGCGTGGCGGCCACGTCCTCCAGGCGCTGCAGCCGGCTGAAGTACAGCGGCAGCTTCAGTGCCTGCAGCCGCTGCAACTGCCGCGCGGCGGTGCCGTCGGCCCACACCACCACCACGTCCGGCCGCAGCGCCACGATGCGCTCCAGGTCCAGCTGCGCGCTGTCGCCCACGCGCGGCAGCCGCCGCGCCGCGGCGGGGAAGTCGCTCCACGCGTCCACGCCCACCACCCGGTCGCCCGCGCCGGCGGCGAACAGCAGCTCGGTCAGGTGCGGCGCCACGCTCACGATGCGCCGCGCCGGGTGCGGCAGCAACAATTCGTGGCCCTCGTCGTCGCGCAGGCGCAGCGGCGCGTCCGGGGACGGTGGCGCTGCGGGAAGTGCTGTCGGCTTGGGCGCCTGCGCCGCCACGGATGCCGCTGTGGGCGCGGCGGCAGCCGCTCCGGCCGGTGCCAGGCCCAGTCCCAAGCCTGCCGCCAGCGCCAGCAGCCCGGCCGCGTACTGAAACCAGCGCGAAAGCGTGATGCCGTATCTCATGGCCTTCAGTCCGCCACGAACACGGTGCGGCCCTGCACCTGGCCGCGGTGCACGCGATGGCCGAAGGCCGCCGACAGGGCCTCGGCGCTCATCACCGCGTCCGCCGGCCCGGCCTGTGCCGGCATGCCCGCGCGGCCCAGCAGCAGCGCGTGCGTGGCGAAGCGGTGGGCCAGGTTGAAGTCGTGGATGGACAGCAGCACGGCATGGCCCTCGCGCTGCGCGAGCGCGCGCAGGTGCTCCAGCAGCCCCACTTGGTGCGGCAGGTCCAGGTGCGCCAGCGCCTCGTCGAGCATCAGCAGGCGCGGGGCCTGCGCCAGCAGCGCGGCGATGCCCACGCGCTGGCGTTCGCCGCCGGAGAGCGCGCGCACGTCGCGCGCCTCGAAGCCGTGCAGGTCCACCGCCGCCAGCGCGGCGCGGGCGATGCGGTGGTCGTCCTCCGACTCCCAGCCCCAGCGCGGCAGGTGAGGGTGGCGGCCGGTGAGCACCACCTCCAGCACCGGGCTGGAGAAGGCGTCGTGCAGCTGCTGCGGCAGTAGCCCGCGCCGGCGCGCGGCTTCCAGCGGCGACCACGCTTGCAGGGGCAGCCCTTCCAGCAGCACTTGGCCGCCCTGCGCCGGCCGCAGCCCGGCCAGCGTGTGCAGCAGCGTGCTCTTGCCGCTGCCGTTGGGGCCCAGCAGCGCCCAGCACTGGCCCGGTTCGATGCGCAGGTCCAGCCCCTCGGCCAGCGTGCGCGTGCCCGCGCGCAGCGTCAGCCCGATGGCCTGCAGCAGCGTCGCGCTCACCGTCGCCCCTCCGCGCGCAGCAGCAGCGCGATGAACGCGGGCGCGCCCAGCAGCGCCATCACCACGCCCACGGGCAACTGCTGCGGGGCCACGGCGGTACGCGCCAGGGTGTCGGCCAGCAGCAGCAGCGTGCCGCCGCCCAGGGCGCAGGCCGGCAGCAGTACGCGCTGGTCGTTGCCGATGAGCAGCCGCAGCGCGTGCGGCGCCACCAGCCCCACGAAGCCCACCGCGCCGGCGGTCGCCACCGCCACCGCCGCGGCCAGCGAGGCCAGCAGGTACAGCGCGCGCTGCAGCCACGCCACGCGCACGCCCAGCGCCTGCGCGCCGGCGGCGCCGCGCAGCAACAGGTTCAATTC
This sequence comes from uncultured Azohydromonas sp., assembly GCF_937926365.1. GTDB lineage: Bacteria > Pseudomonadota > Gammaproteobacteria > Burkholderiales > Burkholderiaceae_C > Azohydromonas. Next base: position 21,499 of record NZ_CALAOH010000164.1, read on the forward strand.
ACGCGCCAGCGGCCACAGTGCCAGCAGCAGCCCCGCCAGCGCCGCCAGCGGCCAGCCCGGCGCGTCGGCGCCGGCCAGGTCGCCGCTGAGCCAGAACAGCATCCCGCGCAGCTGCGCCTCCGGCACCAGCGTCAGCAGCAGCAGCGTCGCGGCGGCCCACAGCGCCGCCAGCATCACGCCGGTGAGCAGCAGCCGCGGCACGCTGCCTTCGCTCTCGCCGAGCTGCGGCTGCCAGGCGCGGCGCGCCAGGCCGAAGAGCAGCAGCGTGGAGGTGAGCGCGCCGGCGAAGGCACCGAGCTGCAGCGTCAGCAGCCCGCCGCCGAGCATGAGCGCGATGAGCGAGCCCACCGCCGCGCCGCCGGAGGTGCCCAGCACGTAGGGATCGGCCAGGGGGTTGCGCAGCAGCACCTGCATCAGCGCCCCGGCCAGCGCCAGCAGCGCGCCGCTGGCGAAGGCGGACAGCGCGCGCGGCAGCCGCAGCGCGTGCAGCACCTGCGCGGCGGGGCTGTCGTCGGGGTGCAGCAGCAGCCGCGGCAGCTCCGCCAGCGCGATCTCGCTGCTGCCGCTGGCCAGCGCCACGCCCAGGGCAGCGACGGCCAGCAGTGCCAGCAGCAGCCAGATGCGCAGGGCGCGGAGCATGGGGATGGCTGCTTACTTGGCCGCGTATTCCAGCGCCACGAAGAGCTTGCGGCCTGGCGTGTTGAAACCCTGCGACAGCGTGTAGTCCTTGTCGGTCAGGTTGTTGATACGGGCCGTGAGGCTGAGCTCGGGCGTGAGGGCATAACCGGCGTGGAGGTTCAGCAAGGTGTAGCCGCCCAGGCGCGTGGTGTTGCCTGCGTCGTTGAAACGATCGCCACTGCCAACGAGCTCCAGCCCGGCGCGCCAGGGGCCGGGTGTCCAGTTGAAGCTGAAGGTGCCGTACTGCTTCGCGCGGCGTGCCAACCGGCGGCCGGTGTCGGCATCCTCGGCGCTCTGCAGCGTCCACTCGGCGCGTGCATTCCACAGTGCCGTGACATGGCCGGCATCCAGCGTCGCGCCGCGGATGCGGGCCTGGCCGACGTTCACCACCGTGGAATCGAAAGTGACGGGGTCGAAAACGAACTGGATCAGGTCCTTGACCTTGCTACGGAACAGCGTCAAGCCGGCGCGCCGCCCGCCATCGTCGTAGCGCAACGCGGTTTCAACGCTGCGCGCACGTTCGGGGCGCAGATCGGGATTGCCGGCGTACTGGAAGGAGGGCAACTGCAGATACAGGTCATTGAAGGTCGGGGCCTTGAACGCCGTGCCGGCGGCCGCTGATACCCGCCAGGTCGGAGAGAGCTGGAAGCCGTAGGCGAGGCGGCCCGTGCCATGGCCACCGAACTGCGAGTTGTCGTCGTGGCGCAGCGAAGCTTCCAGGCCGTGGACGCCAAACGTGGCGGCATAGCTGCCGAATATCGAGCGGACCGTGCGGCGGGTCTGCAGGTACGCGGCCGTATCGCCCTCCACCCGCTCACGGCGCCATTCGAGGCCGGCCGCCAGGGTGCCCACCGGCAGCGCGAAGTCGTTCTGCCACGTGAACTGGTCCTGGTCGGTGCGCAGGCGGCTGGGGTCCTTGCCCTCGTTGCGGTAGTCATCGGTGCCGCGCGCCAGGCGCAACAGGCTGAGCCAGTGGGCACCCAGCCGGTTGCGGCTTTCCGCCGACATGCCCGAGAGGCGCTGGTGCGCAACGTCGTCGGTCGCCGGGCCGTTGTCGAAGTGCGTATCGGTGTCGCTGGCCCAGGCCCTGAGCGCCAGCGTCTGGTCCTTGGACCAGGCGTGCGTCACGCCGGCGCTGATGTTGCGGTTGCGCGAAGCGTCACGATCGGCATTGAACAACTGCCAGGCGGCTGGCGTGCCCGGCGGGTCGATGGACGGATTGGTGGCCGAGAAGCTGTCGGTGTCCTTGTAGCCTGCATCCAGCGACAGCGTGGTGTTGCCCAGGCGCCGGCCGATGCCTGCGCCAATCTCGCGCGTGCGGTCGCTGCCCATTGCCAGGCGCGCGGTCGTGCGTTCGCCTTGGTGGGTGAAGATCTGGATCACGCCGCCAATGGCGTCCGCGCCGTAGAGGCTGCTGGCCGGGCCACGCAGCACTTCGATGCGCTCGATCTGGCTCAGCGGCAGGTGTTGCAGCGACGTGGTCCCGGCAGAGGCCGAGTTGACCCGCACGCCGTCCACCAGCACCACCACATGGTTGGCGTTGGTGCCGCGCACGAACACGTTGGTCAACTGTCCCGGACCGCCGTTGCCGGCCACCTCCACGCCCGCCCGGGCCTGCAGCAACTCAGGCAGGGTCATGCTGCCGGCGTTGCGGATCTGCTCCGCGTCGATCACGCGCACGTCGGCCAGTGCGTCGGACACAGACTGCGGAATGCGCGTGGCCGTCACCACCACCGGATGCACCGGCACCGAGGCCTGCGCGACGTCGTAGGAGGGCTGTGCCAGCGCCTCGGCGGCGCGGGCGATGGGATTCAGGGCGAGCAGGGCCAGGCCGCACAGCGCGGCGGGCCGAAGGGAAGCGGACTTCATCAGGCAGGTCTCCGGCAGCCAGCGTCCCCGCAGGCTGCAGTGGCATGAAGCCGCGGCCAGGCCGCGGCGGCGGTGCTTTCGAGGCCGGTATCCGGGCTCGCAGGCCGCGGGCGGTGGAGAACACCGCACGCGTCGCTCGCATCGCCTTCCCACGGACCGCGCGGCCCGCAGTGGCTTCGTGATGCGCGAACTGACCTGCCTACCGGTGCGGGGGCAGCGCAGGCCTGGACGGCTTCGGCCGGGTACTCATGTCCCGCCGTGCCGCTTCACCTGCTTCCCGTTCAACCCCCGGGACAACCCGGAGGCACCTGAAGCGGCGCGCATCATACCGGGCCCGGCACCTGCGCTTGCTGGCACGCCACCTGCGTCACCTCGCGCCGGCCGCCGTCCACGCGCACGGCGGTGAGCCGCCCGCCCCAGACGCAGCCGGTGTCCAGCGCCAGCAGGTCGGGGCGGTTCACCAGCCCCAGCGTGCTCCAGTGGCCGAAGGCCACGGGCTCGCCCGCGCTGCGCCGCCCGGGCGCCTCGAACCACGGCACCAGGCCGGGCGGGGCCTGCAGCGCGCCGTCCTTGGTCTTGAAGTCCAGCGTGCCGTCGGCGTCGACGAAGCGCACGCGCGTGAGCACGTTGATCACGAAACGCCAGCGGTCGGCGCCGCGCAGGTCCTCGCGCCAGCGCGCGGGCTCGTTGCCGTACATGACGGTGAGGAAGTCCCGCAGGTCCGGGCCGCGCAGCATCGTCTGCACCTCGTCGGCCAACGCCAGCGTCCGCGCCGTGTCCCACTGCGGCGGCAGCCCGGCGTGCACGCACAGCCAGCCCTCGCGCCGCAGCGCCAGCGGGCGCTGGCGCACCCAGTCGATCCAGGCCTCGCGCTCGGGCGCCTCCAGGATGTCGCGCAGGGTGTCGTTGCGGTGCTCCGGGCGCACGCCGTGCGCCACGGCCAGCAGGTGCAGGTCGTGGTTGCCCAGCAGCGCGTCGGCGGCGTCACCCAGATCGCGCAGCCGCCGCAGCGTGCGCAGCGAGGCCGGGCCGCGGTTGACGAGGTCGCCCAGCACCGTGAGACGGTCGCGGGAGGGGGAGAAGTCCAACTCGGCCAGCAGCCGGTCGAACGCGTCGCAGCAGCCCTGCAGGTCGCCAATCAGATAGTGCATTCGGGGGATTCTGCTACGCTCACCGGCCACTTCTTCACGGTGCAGGCGCTGGACAAGCGGGCTGCACCTGCCCGATGGACGTCGCGTTACTTGTATTCCTGATTCTCCTCAACGGGCTGTTCGCCATGTCGGAGATGGCGCTGACGGCCAGCCGCAAGACACGGCTGCAGGTCATGCTGGAGGCGGGCGAACCCGGCGCCCAGGCCGCGCTGGACCTGCATGACAACCCCACCAAGTTCCTCTCCACGGTGCAGATCGGCATCACGTCGATCGGCGTGCTCAACGGCATCGTGGGCGAGAACGCCTTCTCGCAGCCGCTGTCGCAGTGGCTCATCCAGACGCTGGGCGTGCCCGAGCACGCCGCCGCCGTGACGGCCACGGCGCTGGTGGTGATCATCATCACCATCCTGACCATCATCTTCGGCGAGCTGGTGCCCAAGCGGCTGGGCCAGATGTTCCCGGAGCAGGTGGCGCGGCTGGTGGCGCTGCCGATGGAGGGCCTGAGCACCATCGCGCGGCCCTTCGTGGTGCTGCTGTCGGTGTGTACCGAGGCGGTGCTCAAGCTGCTGGGCATCCGCAACACCGCCAACCGCAGCGTGACGGAAGAGGAAATCGCCGCGCAGCTGGAGGAGGGCGTGGACGCCGGCGTGATCGAGGCCCAGGAGCACCAGATGGTGCGCAACGTGTTCCGCCTGGACGACCGCCAGATCGGCTCGATGATGATCCCGCGCGCCGACATCCAGTGGCTCGACGCCTCGGCCACCGCCGCCGACATCCAGGAAGTGCTGGCCGAGGGCGGGCACTCGCGCTACCCGGTATGCCGTGGCGACCTCAACGACGTGGTGGGCGTGGTCGCGGCGCAGGCCCTGCTGCGCCAGGTGCTGGCGGGGCAGCCGCTCGACATCGCCGACCACCTCACCCCGCCGGTGTTCGTGCCCGAGACGCTCTCGGGCATGGAGCTGCTGGAGCACTTCCGCGCCTCGGGCGCGGAGATGGTGTTCGTGGTGGACGAGTACGGCGAGGTGCAGGGCGTCATCACGATCCGCGACCTGCTCGAAGCCATCACCGGCGAGTTCAGCGGCGGCGGCGGCGTGGACGAGCAGCCCTGGGCCACGCCGCGCGACGACGGCAGCTGGCTGCTCGACGGCCTGATCCCCGTGCCCGAGCTCAAGGACCGGCTCGCGCTCAAGGAACTGCCCGAGGAGGAGCGCGGCCGCTACAACACCCTGGCCGGCATGGTGCTGCTGCTGCTGGGCCGCCTGCCCAAGACCGCCGACACGGTGGAATGGGCCGATTGGCGCTTCGAGGTGGTGGACCTGGACGGCAAGCGCATCGACAAGGTGCTGGCCACGCCGCTGACCGCCGCCGCCCGGGCCGGGGACTGAAGCGGCGCCCGCGCCCCGGCCAGCCCATCCCGATTTCAATTCCGATACCGGCCCCGGGCGCCGCGGCCACTGCCGCCGCCGCGCCGTTGCCGCCGCAGCCATCAACCACTTCCCGCGAGGACTCCCATGATCAATCCCGCCCTGCACCTCGACCCCGTGGCGCTGGACCGCAACCACCACCGCACGCTGCGGCTGCAACTGCCCGTGGACCTGGCCGCCGCGGCGGGCAAGCTCAACGCCTGCTTCCTGCACGGCGCGGAGTTCCCGCAGGCCTGCCTGGAGTACCCGATCGTGTTCGTGCGCGCCGGCGCCGACGCCGCCGGGCAGCCGCAGGTGGCGCCCATGGCGGTGCTGGGCCTCACGCGCGACGAGAACCTGTACCTGCGCCCGGACGGCGGCTGGGTCGCGCAGTACCTGCCGGCGCAGCTGCGGGTCTACCCCTTCGCGCTGGCGCAGGTGGACGCGCAGCAGGCCGCGCTGTGCATCGACCGCAGCTACAAGGGCGTGTCCGAGACCGAGGGCGAGGTGCTGTTCGATGCCGAGGGCAACCCCTCGGCGCTGGTGCAGCGCATGCAGCAGCAGCTGCCCGAGCTCGAAGCCGAGGCGCAGCGCACGCGCCGCGGCTGCCAGCGGCTGATGGAGCTGGGGCTGCTGCAGGAGATGCGGCTGGACATCAGCCAGGGCGAGGGTGGCCCCACGCTGCGCGTGGACGGCTTCATGGCCGTGGCCGAGGAAAGGCTGCTCAAGCTCGACGACGCGACGCTGGCCGAGCTCTCGCGCAACGGGCTGCTGCGCCTGATCCACGCGCACCAGATCTCGATGGTGCACCTGCGCCACCTGGCCGAGCGGCGCGCGACGCGCGCGGCGGCGCACTGAGCAATTCTTTGTCCCCTCGCCCCCGCGCAGCGGGGGCGAGGGCAGGGTGAGGGGGCGGTCGCGTCAGCAACCGGGCCTCATTCCAATTCGTCCTTGTCACTGAAATAACCTCGTCACACCCGCGCAGGCGGGTGTCCACGAATACCGGGCGGCATCCCGGCCAGCGTGGATGCCCGCCTTCGCGGGCATGACGGGGGAATGTTTCAGCTTCGAGCGAAAGGTCGAATCAGGCCCCGGTCTGCTCGCGGTGGTGCGCCAGCAGCCGCTCCAGCAGCTTGTCGAACTGCTTGCGCTCGTTGGGCGAGAACACGCCGAAGACCTCCTCGTTGTGGCGCTCGATGAGCGCCATCACCTTGCGCCAGGCCGCGCGGCCCGACGCGGTGAGCGTGAGCACCACGCCGCGCGCGTCGGCCGAGTTGGCCTGCTTGCGCACCAGGCCCTGGTCGGCCAGCGACTGCGCCGCGCGGCTGGCCTGCGCCTTGTTCAGCCGCGCCCGGGCGGCAAGCTCCACCACCGACAGCGGCTCGAAGGCGCCGATGGCCGCCAGGCAGCGCGCGTCGCCCGGGGCGACACCGCTGGCGCGCAGCCCGCTGCCGCTGCCGAAGGCGTCGCTGAGCTTGTAGAGCTCGTGTAGCCGGTGACTGAGCAACGCATCCAGCGCCGGCGGAGGAGTGCGGGTGGCAGGCTTGGAACGGGTTGACATGGACGGCTCGCTGTTTCTGTACCGAAGGGAAAGCCAGTGTACCGAGTACGCAGTCGTGTTGCGCACTCAACCGCCCATTTCGACGTGGGCGGCCGGCCCAGCCCGCCACGGCGTCGTGGAAAACCCGCTGCCGCGGCACCGGTATGGCGCCGCCGAGACGGCCACGAGCCGTGGCGCACACAACCATGGCAAGCGGCGCGCCCGCGCTGGGCGTGCAAATGGGGCAGTCTCCGTGCCCAGGAAGTTTCGGTGTGGCCGGCAACCATCGCTGTCCCCCTTGGCCGGGGCAGCCCATGGATGCATGCTGGACGAACCACCGCGCCCGCCCCGTGCCGGTGCACGCCGTTGCCGCCGCAGCCAGGGCCCGGCACCGGGCGCCGCGTGCGCGGTGCATGCTCAGCATTCGCGCGCCAGGTGCGCCGTACCGCCGCGCCGGCCCTGGGCCGCGCTCACGTAAATCCTTCTATGCACATCGCCATGCCGATCGATTTCCTTCACGACACGGCGCCGCGCCGCCCGGCCGCCGCCGAAGCCTCCTGCGCGAAGCCGCTGTCCACTGCCTCCCAGGCGTCCCGGGCGACGCTGCACTCGGGGAGCCGGCCATGAGCATCGAACGCGTCGATACCGTGGTCGTGGGCGCCGGCGTGGTCGGGCTGGCGGTGGCGCGGGCCCTGGCGCAGCGCGGGCACGAGGTGCTGGTGCTGGAGGCCGCCACCGCCATCGGCACCGGCACGAGTTCGCGCAACAGCGAGGTCATCCACGCCGGGCTGTACTACCCCACCGGCTCGCTCAAGGCGCGCCTGTGCGTGCAGGGGCGCGAGCGGCTGTACGACTACTGCGCCGAGCGCGGCCTGGGCCACCGGCGCTGCGGCAAGCTCATCGCCGCCACGGACGAGGCCCAGGTCGCCGCGCTGCGCGCGCTGCAGGCCCAGGCGCTGGCCAACGGCGTGGGCGACGTGCAGTGGCTCGACGGCGCGCAGGCGCGCGAGCTGGAGCCGCAGCTGCGCGCCGTGGCGGGGCTGCTGTCGCCCTCCACCGGCATCGTGGACAGCCACGCGCTGATGCTGAGCCTGCTGGGTGACGCCGAGGCCGCCGGCGCCATGCTGGCGCTGGCCAGCCCGGTGCTCTCGGGCCGCGCCACGGCGCAGGGCATCGAGCTGCAGGTCGGCGGCGAGCAGCCCATGGCATTGCTGGCGCAGTGCGTGGTCAACAGTGCCGGGCACGGGGCACCGGCGCTGGCCGGCCGCATCCAGGGCCTGGCGCCGCAACACGTGCCGCGGGCCTGGGCCTGCAAGGGCCACTACTTCAGCCTGCGCGGGCGCAGTCCCTTCGCGCGGCTGGTGTACCCGCTGCACGACTCGGCCGGCCTGGGCGTGCACCTCACGCTGGACCTGGGCGGCCAGGCGCGCTTCGGCCCCGACACGCAATGGCTGGAGGATGCCGATCCGGCCACCTTCGACTACCGCGTGGACGAGTCGCGCATCCCGGCTTTCGAGGCTGCCATCCGCCGCTACTGGCCGGCGTTGCCGGACGGGGCGCTGGCGCCGGCCTATACCGGCGTGCGCCCCAAGATCAGCGGCCCCGGCCAGCCCGCAGCGGATTTCCGCATCGATGCCGCGGCGCAGCATGGCGTACCCGGCTTGGTGAACCTGTTCGGCATCGAGTCGCCCGGACTCACCGCTTGCCTGGCGCTGGCCGAGCATGTCGCGGCGCAGCTGTGAGTGCGGGCGCAACCAAAAAATGTGCTGCGGTGCAGCAAACTTATGCAAGCTCCGAGTAAGGGTTGGTCCGCTGCAACGAGGGGTGGGTGAGCCCTAGCATGGCTTTCCCTGACCACGCCCAACGGAGTACGGCATGCTGCAACACCGGTGCACGACCCCTGGCTGCTTCGAGCTGCTGGACCACAGCGGCTTGTGTCAGCGCTGCAGTGAAGGCGAAACGCCCCAGCGCCGCGGCCCGGTGACGGCACGTGACCTGTTCTATTCCAAGGTCTACGGCGGTCGCGACGCGGAAGTCACCCGCTACCGCCTCGATCACCAGTCCCAGGCCCCCTGCAGTTCGAAGAATCAAGGCTCCTCTTCACATTGTTGAAAACCCGTTGGAGGGCCATCCCGCCTGAGGCGACGGCCCAACCCGCAACCGCTCCGTTCCAGCCCCGCCTCGCGCGGGGCTGGTTCTTTTCAGGGGCCGAATTCCTCGCGCAGCCGCGCGCTCAATCCCGAATTTCGCCGCGTGGGCGTGGCAATTGCGCCCTCGATGGCCGCCGCGCTGCCCACCAGCGTGACGCGCGAGCGTGCACGCGTGAGCCCGGTATGGAGCAGTTCCCGGCTCAGTACCCGGCTGGCTTGCGCGGGCAACACCAGCAGCACCTCCTCGAACTCCGAGCCCTGCGCGCGATGCACGCTCAGCGCGAAGGCACCCTGGTGCGGCGGCAACCGTGCCGGCGCCACGGCGCGCGGGCCCGAGGCTGACGGAAACATCACCCGCAGCGTGCCATCGGCCGCGGGCAGCACGATGCCCACGTCGCCGTTGAACAACTGCAAGCCTTCGTCGTTGCGCGTGACAAGCACCGCACGGCCCGGATACCACGGCGCATTGGGAGCAGCGTTCACGACGCGACGCGCATGAGACGCAACCAATTCGTCCAGCATTGCCACGCCGCGCTCACCTTCGCGCAGCGCTGCCAGCACGCGGAAACGGTTGAAGGCGGTTGTGGCCGCATCCACATCGCGCGGGTCGCGGCGCAGCGCTTCGAAGTAGGGCGCAAAGCCTGCCAGCAGGCATTGTTGAGCGGCGGGCGAGAGCGCGGGCTGGCCTTCGGGCAGCCATCGCAGCGAGCCCGGCGGCGCGCCGTCCGTGGCGGCCGGTGCCGTGGAAGGCGGCTGCAACGCGGTGGCCGGCGCCCGCGCCTCGTGCAGCAGCGCCAGCGCCTCCACGGCGTGGCCGGCGTTGACCGCGCGTGCCAGGCGGCCCAGGGGCGAGTCCGCGCCGAACCTGAAATTCCGTCGCAGCCATACCACGCTGTCCGCGAGCCCGGTGCGCTGGCTCGCCGCGGGGGGCGCGGCGATGGCCGCCGGTTCCAGGCCGCACAGCGTGGCCAGCTCCCGGATGCAGGCCGGGCTGAGCCTGGGATCGGCCGCCACTTCGGCGAAGACCTGTCCGGCCTCCACGGCGGCGAGCTGGTCCTTGTCGCCCAGCAGCACGATACGGGCGCTCGCCGGCACGGCCTCCAGCAGCCGTGCCGCCAGTGCCAGGTCCAGCATGGAGGCCTCGTCCACCACCAGCACGTCGATGGGCAGCAGGTGGCCGGCGTGGTGCCTGAAGCCGCCTCCGCGGCCACCGTGCCCGCCCAGCAGGCGGTGCACGGTCCAGGCCTGCGTGGGCAGCCGCGCGCGCAGGTCCGGCGGCAGTCGCGGGCCATGCTCGCGCATGGCCGCGGCCAGCCGCGCCGCGGCCTTGCCGGTGGGCGCGGCCAGGGCGATGTGGCTGTGCGGCGCCTGCGCCAGCAGGCAGGCCAGGAGCTTCACCACCGTCGTGGTCTTGCCCGTGCCCGGGCCGCCGCTGACCACCAGCAGCCGGCGGCGCAGTGCCAGCGCGGCGGCCAGTTGCTGCCAGTCCGCCTCGCCGTCCCGGTGTGTGTCGTCGGCGAAGAGTTCGTGCAGCAGCGCGCGGGCGCGCGGCGCGACGGGCGTGTCGTCCACGGCGCGCGCGGCCTGAACCAGCCGGCGCGCCAGGCGGCGCTCCAGGTCGAAGTGGCGGTGCAGGTACAGCCGCTCGCCGTCCAGGATCAGCGGCATCGCGCCCGGCGCCTGCGGCGTGCCGACGATGCGCGAGGCCTGCAGCCCCGCGCGCAGGGTGGCCGCCTCGGCCAGCTCATCGAGCTGCAGGCAGACGTGGCCCTCGCTGGCGGCCAGGCTCAGCGCCAACGCGGCGCGCGCGGCGAGCGCGGCGTCCTCGGGGCTGGCGCCGGCTTCCAGCGCCCACTGCTGTGCCTGCTGGGCGAAGCCCTGGGCGAGGTCGTGGGTGGGAGAGGAGGCCAGGAAGTCACTCGGCACTGCAACTGATCCGCTGCACCGGCGTCACCCCTTACCCACCGGCACCGGCACAAAGAGGCTCGCCTCCCCGCGCCGCACCAGCAGCGCCACGCTGCCGCCGGCGGGGGCCTGGGCCAGGTGGCGCTGGAACTCTTCCAGGCTGCCGAAGCGCTGGCCGTTGACGGCCACGATCACGTCGCCCTGCTGCATCCCCGCGCGCGCCACGCCCGGCTGCAGGTCCTCCACCACCAGCCCGTACTCCACGCCCAGTGCGCGCCGCGCCGCGGGTGGCAGCTCGCTCACGGCGATGCCCAGTTGCACCGAGGTCGCCTTCGGCGCCGCGCCCTGCGCGGCCGGGCTGGCCTGCGCCACCTGCGGGTTCGGCGCCGCCGCCACCGTGGCCCGGACCGTGGCGGCGGCGCCGTTGCGCCAGACCTCGATCGGCACCTCGGTGCCCGGTTTGGTGCCCGCCACCATGCGTGGCAGCGCCGTGGCGTCGGCCACGGCCTGCTCGCCGAAGCGCAGGATTACGTCCCCCGGCGCGATGCCGGCCTGGGCCGCCGGGCTGCCCGGCTCCACCGCCGTCACCAGCGCGCCGCGCGCGCTGTCGAGCTTGAAGGACTGCGCCAGCGGCTCGCTCACCTCCTGGATGCCGATGCCCAGCCGCCCGCGCGTGACGCGCCCGGTGGTGCGCAGCTGCTGCGCGATGTCCATCGCCATGTCGATGGGGATCGCGAAGGAGATGCCCATGTAGCCGCCCGAGCGGCTGTAGATCTGCGAGTTGATGCCCACCACCTCGCCCCGCATGTTCAGCAGCGGGCCGCCGGAGTTGCCGGGGTTCACCGCCACGTCGGTCTGGATGAAGGGCACGTAGGTTTCGTCCGGCAGCGAGCGCTGCGTGGCGCTGACGATGCCGGCGGTGATGGTGTTGGCGAAGCCGAAGGGCGAGCCGATGGCCGCCACCCACTCGCCCGGCTGCAACTGCGCCGACTGGCCGATGGGCGCCACGGGCAGGCCCTCGGCATCGACCTTGAGCAGCGCCACGTCGGTGAGCGTGTCGCTGCCGACCACGCGCGCCTTGTACTCGCGCTTGGAGTCCGCCAGCCGCACGGTCACCTCCTCGGCGTCGGCCACCACGTGGGCGTTGGTCAGGATGTGGCCTTCCGCGTCGATCACGAAGCCCGAGCCGATGCCCTGGCTGCGCCGCTCGGGCTGCTGGTCCGGCGGCGGCATGAAGCGGCGGAAGAACTCCGACAGCGGGTCGCCCGGCGGCAGCGGCAGCCCGGGCTGCGCACGCGCCGCCTGCACCGTGGTGACGTTGACCACCGCCGGCCCGACCTTCTTCACCAGCGCCGTGAAGTCGTTGGCTCCGGCCGGCAACGGGCCGATGGCCGCCGCCGGGGCGCTGGCGGGTGCGGAAGCCGCGGTGGCGGGCGCTTCGGGCGTGGTGGAGCGGGGTCCGCAACCAGCCAGCAGGGCGGCCAGCAGCAGGGCGGCGGAGGGGATGCGGGGCGTCATGGCGGCGTGGGGAAGCGGGACTCGCCCGCGCCGGGCAAATGGAATGCCGAAGCTCAGCAGATACGCAGCCGGCGCAGCGCGTCCAGCAAGTCGGACTCCAGAGTACGGAACGAGGGAATCTCGCGCAGCCGCCGCAGATCGATGCGCTCGCCCAGCAGGTGGAGTGTGGCCGCCGGGCCCGCCCGGGCACGCCGGCCGTTGGGCTGCGTCGCGCGAAAGGCGGCGTCCAGGACGGCCTTGGGATCGGTGATGCCTTCTACCGCGCGCGCTGCCGTGGGCAGCGCCATGTCGGCATCGCTCAACGTGGTGCCGAAGACCTGGCGCAATGCATCGCCATCGGCCAAGGTCCACGCCTCGGTTTCCCGGATCGGGACGATGGGGACGCACTCGGTGCGCGGCAGCGCTTCGGCGCGCAGGGCTGACAGCCCGGGCTGTATGCGCTCGCGCAGCACCCGCGCCGGGTCGCCCTCGCCATCGCTGTGCACAAACAGGATGTTCCACGCGCCCGCGGCAGCCTTTCCAGCGGCGGCTATGCGTTCGGCCCGAGGGGCATCCTTGACGCCCTTGGCGTCGGCCAACTCCTTGACTTCCTCGTCCACATCAACCAACTGCCGCTGGTGGCGCAGGCACAAGTCCCGGCACAGCCGCAGCAGCAGCGGGCTCAGGAAGCGGAAGTCGGTCGGTCCTTCGGCGTACAAGGCCAAGCTCAGGTAGTGCATGGGCTCAGCCTTCCGCCAGCGTGGTCTGGAGCAGCTTCTCCACTTCGAAATGAGAGACCGGCAACGGCGCGTCGTCCTCGCTCTCCGCCAGGCGACCTTGCGACTCGCGCATGACGGGGCGCAGCCGGGTGTGCCGCCGCACTTCGCCACGCTCGGGATCGACCACGCTGGAGGTGTCCGCGAACAGCACCGGGTCGCCTCGCGACTGCAGGGTGGGTCCCACCAGTGCCGACAACACCACCGGCGAGTGGCTGTTGAGCAGCAGCTGGTTCAGTGGAGCGACATCCGTCTCTTCGAAGCGCTCCGGGCGAGTGACCATGTCCCTGAGGCCGTGCACCAGTTGCTTGAGCCTTGCCGGGTGCACGCCGTTCTCGGGCTCCTCGAAACACACCAGCCCGCGGTGACGCGGGTCGTGCAGCAGCGTCAACAGCGCCAGCACCCGCAGTGTGCCGTCGGACACCACGCGTGAGGAAAAGGGCAGGCCGTCGCGCATCGTCAGCTCGGCCCGGTATTCCCCTCGCGTTTGGTCCAAGCTGGCATCCAGTCCGTTGACGCCAGGGATCAGCGCATTGAGCTCGGCCGTGATGTCGGCTAGGGCTCCAGTGGGACGCGTCTCGGAAGCGGTTTCGAGCTTGATGCGGGCCAGCACGGCGGCCAGGTTGGATCCGTCGGGCGTCAGCAGGTCTGGGGCGGTGGCCGGGGCGGGCCGGCGCAGCAGTGCCGGGTCGAGCTGCAGCAGCCGCCAGTTGCGCATCTCCTCGCGCAGCGCAAACAAATGCGGAAACTCGGCATTGGTGATGCTGTAGAGCACCGTGGCTTCGGCAGCGCTGGCCGGCCGGGTACGGCCAGCCTTGCCGTCCTGATGCACGTTGAAGATGGCGCTGCCGGCCGATGTGCGTTCCGTTGTGAGGAGCGGCTTTTTGCGGCTGTACTTGAGATGCTTTGAGCGGAACGCTCGTGTGGGCCGCAGAGCCCTTGCCCAGCTGTCCTCCATGCGAAGGATGGGCCGGGCATTCTCACTGGCGACCAAGACGCGAGGAATGCCTGGACGCACCTCACGCAGCTCCAGCACCACTTCGTAGCGCATGCGCGTGTGGCCCAGATTGACTTCGCTGCCCCAGGGGTCGCGCACGGAGGGGTCCACCAGTACCTCGACAGCGAAGCTCATGCGCGTGGCCTGCCCCTTGGGCGTGCGGCGAAACAGCTCCATGGGCTCGCCGCGCATGTCCTTGATCGCTTCGCTGACATCCTGGGTTGCCAGGTTGGACAGCAACTGGATGGCATCGAACAGGTTGCTCTTGCCGGCTGCGTTGGAGCCCAGGATGACCACGAACGGCGCTAAATCGACCGCGAGGTTCTCGAAGGTCTTGAAGCCGTCGATCTCGATGCGAGTGAGCATGTTTTTGCAGCGGGTGAGAGTGAAGTAGCGGCACGGTCGCCACGAGCGCGAGAGGGCCAATTGTGCCGACCGCTGTCAGGCCTCAAGGCTGTGCGCCGTCCCAAGGAGCCTTCCCGCTCTTTAAGGCTTCTTGCATTACCTGAAACCTGTGCGCCCCGCATGCCGACCCATCCTCGTTGCGCCACCCTGGCCTCGCCCCGCGCACGTACACCCGCAGCGCGCCGCCGAAGTGGGTATCAGCGCGCCAGCCCGGCACGCGGCGGCGCAGCCAGCGCTGCAGCGCCAGGGTGTGCAGCAGCGCCTGCTGTTCATATCCCCGCGCCGCGGCGTCGCGTGCCAGCGCCTCGGCGCCGTAGTCCCGCGCCCGCAGGCCCGGTTGGGCGCCGCTCCAGTCCAGCAGCCACCAGCGGCCCTCGTGCTCGAACACCAGGTCGATCACGCCGCGCAGGTAGCCGGCCGCATCCGGCGCGTCCGCTGCAAGCGCCGGCAGCCTCAGCGCCTCCAGTTCCCCGCTCGTGAGGCCGGACACCGGCAAGGTGAACTCCAGCCCGCTCAGCCACCGCCCGCGCTCCAGGTGCCGCAGCCGCAGCCCCGGGGCGATCTCGGTGGAAAGCACGTCCTGCAGCATGCGCTGCAGCATCGCCGCCTGCGCCCGCTCGCGCGCCTCGCCCTGGCCGCTGCCCCAGGTGCCCGGCTGCGGATGCGCGCGCAGCGCCTCCCAGGCCGCGTCCTCCCACGAGGCCGGGTCGGCGAAGTCGGCGCGCGCCAGCGCCAGGCGGATCGCGTCCTCCGCCGCCGGGCCGTCCGGGAAGCGCAGGATGTCGTCGCGCGCCAGCGCCGCCCGCGCCGGGACCGGCTCGGTGTCCGATCCCCGGCCCGCGTCCGCCGCCGACACGGGCTCCGGCTTCAATGCGTCGCCGTCCAGGACGCGCCACCCCGCGCCGATGCGCCGTGGCGCCGGCAGCGCTTCCAGCCGCCGCGCCGGTGCCGGCGGCAGCGGCTCCCCC
>NZ_CALAOH010000165.1 GCF_937926365.1 uncultured Azohydromonas sp.
CTCAGTATGCGCTCGACGTCAACTTGATAACGAACCTCTGACTCGCGCCACTAGCTCAAGCGTTGCAGGAGGGCAACGTCGGGGCAAGCTTCGCGCAGGTGCTACAATCTTCGGGTTTTTCCCCAGCCAGGCATGGTGCTTGGCGCGCGGCGAAAAACGTGACTCGCGATGCCGGCGATTCCCAAGGTGTCCCTCCTGCGCTCTTCTCGGGCGCAAACGCAGGGATTTCACGCCGGCCTCAAGACCCAACCTTCTGGAGCTTTTCCATGTCCGTCAGCATGCGTGAAATGCTGGAAGCCGGTGTCCACTTCGGGCACCAGACGCGCTTCTGGAACCCCAAGATGGCCCCGTACATCTACGGCCATCGCAACAAGATTCACATCATCAACCTCGAGAAGACGCAGCCGCTGTTCGAGGAAGCGATGAAGTTCGTGCGCCAGCTGGCGTCCAAGCGCGGCACCATCCTGATGGTGGGCACCAAGCGCCAGGCCCGTGATCTGGTCGCCATGGAAGCCCAGCGTTGCGGCATGCCCTACGTCGACCAGCGCTGGCTCGGCGGCATGCTGACCAACTTCAAGACCGTCAAGGGCTCGCTGAAGAAGCTCAAGGACATGCAGGCTCAGGTCGAGGCCGGTACCCAGCCCGCGATCAAGAAGGAAGCGCTGATGTTCCAGCGCGAGATCGCCAAGCTGGAAAAGGACATCGGCGGCATTGGCGACCTGACCGCGCTGCCCGACGCCCTGTTCGTGATCGACGTGGGTTACCACAAGATTGCCGTGGCCGAAGCCAAGAAGCTGGGCATTCCGGTTGTGGGCGTGGTGGACACCAACCACTCTCCCGACGGCATCGACTACGTGATCCCGGGCAACGACGATTCCGCTAAGGCCGTGGCGCTGTACGCGCGCGCCGTGGCTGACGCCGTGCTGGAAGGCAAGGCCAACGCCACCAACGATCTGGTGCAGGCCGTGTCCGGCGGCGGCGACGAATTCGTCGAGGTCCAGGCCGAGGCCTGATCCGTCACGCGCCGGATGCGACCGGCCTGACGAAGGGGGCTGCTTACAGCCCCCTTTTCACAATCAACGGAGATTCATATGCCCGCAATTACCGCAAGCATGGTCGCCTCGCTGCGCGCCAAGACCGACGCGCCGATGATGGAGTGCAAGAAGGCGCTGACGGAGGCCGACGGCGACATGGATCGCGCCGAGGAGATCCTGCGTGTCAAGCTCGGCAACAAGGCCGGCAAGGCCGCCTCCCGCATCACCGCCGAGGGTGTCGTGGCCGCTGCCGTCAACGGCACGACCGGCGCGATGGTCGAAGTCAACTGCGAAACCGACTTCGTCACCAAGAACGACTCGTTCCTGGCTCTGGCCAAGAGCATTGCTGGCCTGATCGCCCAGCACAACCCGGCCGACGTGGAAGCCATCGGCGCGCTGCCGCTGGAGCAGGACGGCTTCGGCCCGACGGTGGAAGACGTGCGCAAGGGCCTGATCGGCAAGATCGGCGAGAACATGTCCATCCGCCGCTTCAAGCGCTATGAGGGCGGCGGCAAGCTGGCTTCGTACCTGCATGGCACGCGCATCGGCGTGATCGTGGAGTACGAGGGCGACGACGTGGCGGCCAAGGACGTGGCCATGCACGTGGCGGCCATGAAGCCTGCGGCGCTGTCCGGCGCCGAGGTGCCTGCCGAGGTGGTGGAGAAGGAGCGCAAGATCGCCGCCGAGAAGGCTGCCGAGAGCGGCAAGCCGGCCGAGATCGTGGCCAAGATGGTCGAGGGATCGGTGCAGAAGTTCCTCAAGGAGGTCTCGCTGCTGGACCAGGTCTTCGTCAAGGCTGCCGACGGCAAGCAGACCGTGGGCGCGATGCTCAAGGAGAAGCAGACGACGGTGAAGGGCTTCACGCTGTACGTGGTCGGCGAGGGTATCGAGAAGAAGGCCGACGACTTCGCCGCCGAAGTGGCCGCGCAGGTCGCCGCCGCCAAGGGCCAGTAAGCCCGGCACGCCCCGCGTGCGTTGACGCAGGGCACGGGGCCGCCGTGGGCGGCCCCTTAGACTCACCCACTCTCACTTCTTCAGGGAGAACCGCCGCATGCCGGCCTACAAGCGCATCCTGCTGAAACTTTCGGGCGAGGCCCTGATGGGCGATGATGCCTATGGCATCAACCGCGCCACCATCGTGCGCATGGTGCGCGAGATCCAGGAGGTGACGCAGCTGGGCTGCGAAGTAGCCGTGGTGATCGGTGGTGGCAACATCTTCCGTGGCGTGGCTGGTGGGTCCGTGGGCATGGACCGTGCCACGGCCGACTACATGGGCATGCTCGCCACCGTCATGAACTCGCTGGCCCTGGCCGACACGATGCGCCAGGAGGGCGTGACCGCCCGCGTGATGTCGGCCATCAACATCGAGCAGGTGGTGGAGCCTTACGTGCGGCCCAAGGCGCTGCAGTACTTGGAAGAGGGCAAGGTCGTGGTGTTCGCCGCGGGCACCGGCAACCCCTTCTTCACCACCGACACCGCCGCCGCGCTGCGCGGCGCCGAGATCGGCGCCGAGGTGATGCTCAAGGCCACCAAGGTCGATGGCGTCTATACCGCAGACCCGAAGAAGGACCCCGACGCGACGCGCTACGCGCGCATCAGCTTCGACGAGGCCATCGCGCGCAATCTGCAGGTGCTCGATGCCACCGCCTTTGCGCTGTGCCGCGACCAGAAGCTGCCGATCAAGGTGTTCTCGATCTTCAAGCCCGGCGCGCTCAAGCGCGTGGTCATGGGCGAGGACGAGGGCACGCTGGTGCATGTGTAAGAGGAGCTATCGATGAGCATTGCCGACATCCGCAAGACGGCCGAACAGAAGATGGGCAGGACCATCGAGGCCTTCAAGCAGGAACTGCAGAAGGTGCGTACCGGCCGCGCCCACCCCGGGCTGCTGGACCAGGTGCACGTGGAGTACTACGGCTCGATGGTGCCGCTGAGCCAGGTGGCCAACGTGAGCCTGCTCGATGCGCGCACCATCAGCGTGCAGCCGTGGGAAAAGGGCATGGGCCCCAAGATCGAGAAGGCCATCCGCGAGTCCGACCTGGGCCTGAACCCGGCCGCGCAGGGTGACCTGCTGCGCGTGCCGATGCCGGCGCTGACCGAGGAGCGCCGCAAGGAGCTCACCAAGGTCGTGCGCCACGCCGGCGAGGACGCGAAGGTGGCCGTGCGCAACCTGCGCCGCGACGCCAACGAGCACGCCAAGAAGCTGCTCAAGGACAAGGCCATCACCGAGGACGAGGAGCGCCGCAGCCTCGACGAGATGCAGAAGCTCACCGACCGCACCGTGGCCGAGATCGACAAGCTGGTCGCGGCCAAGGAAGCCGAGATCCTCGCGGTCTGACCGCGGCACGGCGTGTCCTTCTGATGCAGCACCCGTCCGTGGAGCAAGGCCAGCGCATTCCGCGCCACGTGGCCATCGTGATGGATGGCAACGGCCGCTGGGCCAAGCGGCGTTTCATGCCGCGCATCTTCGGCCACAAGCACGGCGTGGATGCGCTGGTGCGCACGGTGCAGGCCTGCGCCGACCGTGGCATCGAGTACCTCACGGTCTTCGCCTTCTCCTCCGAGAACTGGAAGCGGCCCACCGACGAGGTCTCCGGGCTCATGGGCCTGGTGCTGGTGGCGGTGTCCAAGTACCTCACCAAGCTGGAGAAGGAGGGCGTGCGCATCCGCATCATCGGCGACCGCGCCGCTGTCTCCGAGCGCGTGCGCGCGGCCTGGCAGCAGGCGGAGAACGCCACCGCGCACAACACCCGCATCACGCTGTCGGTGGCCTTCAACTACGGCGGCCGCTGGGACATCGTGCAGGCTTGCCGCCGCGCCCTGGCGCAGGGGCTGCGCCCCGAGGAGCTGGACGAGGCGCGGCTGGGCCAGCTCATGGCCATGGGCCACGCGCCCGATCCCGACCTGTTCATCCGCACCGGTGGCGAGGTGCGCATCAGCAACTTCCTGCTGTGGCAGGTGGCGTATTCCGAGCTGGTGTTCACCGATTGCCTCTGGCCCGAGTTCGGCGAGGCGCAGCTCGATGCCGCGCTGCGCGACTACGCCTCACGCGAGCGCCGCTTCGGCGGCGTGCCCGACGCTCAACCGCAGGCGCTGCGCGCCTGAGGAGCTTTCCATGCTCAAGCAGCGCGTGATCACGGCGCTGGTCCTGCTGGGCCTGCTGATCCCGGCGCTGCTGGCGCCCGATGCGCGCTGGTTCGCGCTGCTGACGCTGGCCTTCATCGGCGCGGCCGGCTGGGAGTGGATGCGCCTCAACGGCGCGGCTTCCGGCGTCGCCATCGCCCTGGGCGTGGCGCTGGCCGCGGCCTGTGCCGGCGCGCTGGCCGCGGGCTGGACGCAGCGGCCGCCCACGCCGGCCTGGGGCCTGGCGGCCGTGGCCTGGGTGCTGGGCGGCGTGCTGGCGCTGCGCGCTGGCGTGGCGGGCTGGCCCCGCCTGCCTAACGGGCTGCGCATGGCGCTGGGCCTGCTGCTGCTGTGGTTGGGCTGGCTGGCCCTGGCGCAGGCGCGCGCGCTGGGCCTGAACTTCATTCTTTCCGTCTTCTGCCTGGTGTGGATGGCCGACATCGCGGCCTACTTCGGCGGACGGCGCTTCGGGCGGCGCAAGCTGGCGCCGGCCATCAGCCCGGGCAAGAGCTGGGAAGGCGCCGTCAGTGGCCTGCTGGGCGTGCTGGTGCTGGCGCTGCTGTGGCTGACGCTGGACGGGGACGGCTCCAGTCTCTACGGCCGCCTCATGGCCGCGCACGGACCGGCGCTGCTGGTCGTGGGCGTGCTGCTGCTGGTGGGCATGAGCGTGGTGGGCGACCTGTTCGAGTCCCTGGTCAAGCGCGCGGCCGGCGCCAAGGACAGCAGCACGCTGCTGCCGGGCCACGGTGGCGTGCTCGACCGCATTGACGCGCTGCTGCCCGTGTTCCCCATCGCGCTGGCGCTGGCCGCGCTCTGACACTCCGCCCGCGGCCGCATTCCTTTGCGCGCGGGCCTCTTCGAGATCCATCGTCATGACTTGCAGCAAGCAGCGGCTCACGATCCTGGGCGCCACCGGCTCCATCGGCACCAGCACGCTGGACGTGGTGGGGCGCCACCCCGAGCGCTACGAGGTGTTTGCGCTCAGCGCGCACCAGCGCATCGAGGAGCTGGCGGCGCAGTGCCTGCAGTGGCGGCCGCGTTTCGCCGCGGTGGCTGACGAGGCCGGCGGGCAACGCCTGCGCGCGCTGCTGCGCGACGGTGGCTGCACCACCGAGGTGCTGAGCGGCCCAGAGGCGCTGTGCGAGCTCGCGGCGCATCCGGAGGCGGACGCGGTGATGGCCGCCATCGTCGGCGCCGCCGGCCTGGCACCGTGCCTGGCCGCGGCGCGCGCGGGCAAGCGGCTGCTGCTGGCCAACAAGGAGGCGCTGGTGGTGGGCGGGCAGCTGTTCATGGACGCGGTGCACGCCGGCGGCGCCACGCTGCTGCCCATCGACAGCGAGCACTCCGCCATCTTCCAGTGCCTGCCCGACGACCGCGGCGCCTGGGCCGAGCGCATCGACCACATCATCCTCACTGCCTCGGGCGGTCCCTTCCGCCAGCGCGACCCGGCCTCGCTCACGGCCGTGACGCCGCAGGAGGCCTGCGCCCATCCGAACTGGGTCATGGGCCGCAAGATTTCGGTGGACTCGGCCACCATGATGAACAAGGCGCTGGAGGTGATCGAGGCGCGCTGGCTGTTCGAGCTGCAGCCCGAGCAGATCCGCGTCGTCATCCATCCGCAAAGCATCATTCATTCGATGGTCGTGTGCCGTGACCGCTCGGTGCTGGCGCAACTGGGCACGCCCGACATGCGCGTGCCCATTGCCGTGGGGCTGGCGCATCCGCAGCGCATCGAGTCCGGCGCCGAGCTGCTGGACTTCACCCAGCTGTCGGCGCTGACCTTCGAGCCGCCGGATCCCGAGCGCTTCCCGGGGCTGCAGCTGGCCTTCGACGCGCTGCACGGGCCTGAAGGCAGCACGGCTGTGCTCAACGCTGCCAACGAGGAGGCCGTTGCCGCCTTCCTGGATGGCCGAATCGGCTTCACCGACATCCACCGCGTCAACGCCGCCACCATCGAGCGGGTGCAGCCGCAACTTCCCGTGCAGGCGGCGCTGCAGGACCTGCTGGCCCTGGACGAGCGCGCACGTGCCCAGGCCCGGCAGTTCGTCAAGGGGTTGGGGAGATGAGCACGCTGCTGGCCTTCCTGCTGACGCTGGGCGTGCTCGTGGTGGTGCACGAGTACGGGCACTACCGCGTGGCGCGCGCCTGCGGCGTCAAGGTGCTGCGCTTCTCGGTGGGCTTCGGCAAGGTGCTGTGGCGACGCCAGAAGGGCGATACCGAGTTCGTCGTCTCGCTGCTGCCGCTGGGCGGCTACGTGCGCATGCTCGACGAGCGCGAGACGCCGGTGGCGCCGCACGAGCGCGATCAGGCCTTCAACAACAAGCCGCTGTGGCAGCGTGCGGCCGTCGTCGCGGCCGGCCCGGCGGCCAACCTGTTGCTGGCGGTGCTGCTGTACACGGCAGCCAGCTGGCTGGGCACGCAGGAGCTGCGGCCCGTGTTGGGCGCGCCAGCGGCGGGCAGCCTGTCCGAGCGCGCCGGCATGCGCGCGGGCGACTGGGTGCGTGCCGTCTCGCGCGACGGTACTGAGTGGCAGGATGTGGAGTCCATCGCCGATCTGCGCTGGCACGTCACGCAGGCAGCGCTGGGCGGCGAGCGGCTGCAGCTCATGGTGAGCAACGCGCAGGGGCAAGGCACGCACAACCTGGTGCTGGACCTGCAGAGCGTGGCGGGCCAGGAGGTCGAGCCCGCGCTGATGCAGCGCATCGGTCTGGGCGCGCCCTACAGCGAGCCGGTGCTGGGCGAGATCAAGCGCGACGGGCCGGCTGAGCGCGCTGGACTGCGTGCCGGCGACCGGGTGCTGCGTGTGGACAACGTGCCGGTGCTGGATGCCGGCAGCCTGCGCGAGCGCATCGCCGCCAGCGTGCGCGACGGCGAGCCGCAGCCCATGCGCTGGCAGATCGAGCGCCGCGGCCAGACGCTGGAGCTCACGGTGCAGCCGCGGCTGCACGGCGAGGGCCCGCGCGCCATCGGCCGCATCGACGCCTACGTCGGCCGTCCGGCCGAGACGGTGCTGGTGCGCCGCGGACCCGTCGAAGGGCTGGTGCAGGGCGCGCAGCGCACCTGGGAGGTGTCGGCGCTGACGCTGCAGATGATGGGCCGCATGCTCGTGGGCGAGGCCTCGCTCAAGAACCTCTCCGGCCCGCTGACCATTGCCGACTACGCGGGGCAGTCCGTGCACCAGGGCTTGTCGTACTACCTGGGCTTCCTGGCGCTGGTGAGCGTGAGCCTGGGCGTGCTGAACCTGCTGCCGCTGCCGATGCTCGATGGCGGACACCTCATGTATTATCTTTTCGAGGGTTTGACCGGACGCCCGGTCTCGGAGCTTTGGCTCAAGTGGCTGCAGCGCGGTGGCGCGCTGATCCTTCTGCTGCTGATGACCCTCGCCCTGTCCAACGATCTGGTCCGCCTTCTGGGCCAGCACTGACGCGCGCTTTCGATGCTGTTTCCCTGTTCTGTGAGCCCGCTGCGCCCTGTGGTGGCCAGCGTGGCGGTGGTGGCCGCTGCCTGCGCCTTGCCCGCGACGGCGGCCGAGCCCTTCGTGCTGAAGGACATCCGCATTGAAGGTCTGCAGCGCACCGATCCCGGTACCGTGTTCGCGGCACTGCCCTTTCGCATCGGTGACACCTATACCGACGAGAAAGGCTCCGCGGCACTGCGCGCGCTCTTCGCCACGGGCCTGTTCCGCGACGTGCGGCTGGAGGTCGAGGGCGAGGTGGTGGTGGTGGTGGTCGATGAGCGCTCCATCATCTCCACCGTCAGCTTCGTGGGCCTCAAGGAGTTCGACCAGGACACGCTGCTGAAGTCGCTGAAGTCCGCGGGCATCGGCGAAGGCTTGCCCTTCGACCGCGCCACGGTGGACCGCGCCGAGCAGGAGATCAAGCGCCAGTACCTCTCCCGCAGCCTCTACGGTGCGGAGGTCGTCACGACCATCACGCCGCAGGAGCGCAACCGCGTCAACGTCACCTTCACCATCGTCGAGGGCGAGACGGCGCGCATCAAGGACATCCGCATCGTCGGCGCCAAGGCCTTCTCCGAGCGCACGCTGCTGGGCCTGCTGGAGCAGACCACCGGTGGCTGGCTGACCTGGTACACCAAGACCGACCGCTACTCGCGCGCCAAGCTCAACGCCGACCTGGAGACGCTGCGCGCCTACTACACCAACCGCGGCTACCTGGAATTCAACGTCGAGTCCACCCAGGTCACGATCTCGCCGGACAAGCAGGAGATCTCGATCACGATCTCCATTCGCGAGGGCCAGCCCTACACCGTTACCGGCGTGAAGCTCGAAGGCGATCTGTTGGGCAAGGAAGACGAGTTCCGCTCGCTGGTCAAGGTCAAGCCCGGCGAGCCCTATCGCAGCGAGGACGTGGCCGAGACGGTGCGCTTGTTCACCGAGCGCTTCGGCTTCTACGGCTACGCCTTCGCACGCGTGGAGTCACGTCCCGAGATCGACCGCGCCAACGGCCAGGTGTCGCTGGTGCTGGCGGCCGACCCGCAGCGCCGCGTGTACGTGCGCCGCATCAACGTCGCAGGCAACACGCGCACGCGCGACGAAGTGATCCGGCGCGAATTCCGCCAGTTCGAGTCGTCCTGGTACGACGGCCAGCGCATCAAGCTCTCACGCGACCGCGTGGACCGCCTGGGCTACTTCAAGGACGTGGCGGTGGACACCGAGGAGGTGCCCGGCGCGCTGGACCAGGTGGACCTGACCGTCAACGTGACGGAGAAGCCCACCGGCAACCTGATGCTGGGCGCGGGCTTCTCCAGCGCCGAGAAGCTCACGCTCTCTGGCTCGATTCGCCAGGAGAACGTGTTCGGCAGCGGCAACTACTTGGGCGTGGAGGTCAACACCAGCCGCTACAACCGGCAACTGGTGCTCTCCACCGTAGATCCCTACTTCACCATCGACGGCATCTCGCGCGCGGTGGACCTGTACTACCGCACCAGCCGCCCCATCAACAGCCAGGGCGAGGACTACAAGCTCATCACGCCCGGCGCCGCGGTGCGCTTCGGGGTGCCTTTCTCCGAGTACGACACGGTGTTCTTTGGCATCGGCATCGAGCGCACGGAAATCGAGGGCAGCGCGCTGCCCAAAGCCTACAGCGACTATCGCAACAGCTTCGGTGACACCGCGCTGTCGGTGCCGCTGACGCTGGGCTGGGCACGGGACCAGCGCGACAGCGCCCTGGTGCCCACGCGCGGGCGCTACCAGCGCGTCAACGCCGAGCTCTCCGCCGGAGGTGATGCGCGCTACCTGCGCACCAACTTCCAGGTGCAGCAGTACATCGCGCTGGGGCCGCGCTTCACGTTGGGCCTCAATGCCGAGCTGGGCTACGGCAAGGGGCTGGGCGGGCGGCCATATCCGGTGTTCAAGAACTTCTACGGCGGCGGCCTGGGTTCGGTGCGCGGCTTCGACCAGGGCTCGCTGGGCTTGGTGGACCCGACCGGCGCCTACCTCGGCGGCAACCGCAAGCTCAACCTCAACGCCGAGCTCTACGTGCCCATGCCGGGCTCGGGCAACGACAAGACGCTGCGCCTGTTCGGCTTCATGGACGCCGGCAACGTCTGGTCCGAGGCTGAGAAGATGCAGCTCGACGACCTGCGTGTGTCCGCCGGCATTGGCCTGAGCTGGATCTCGCCAGTGGGTCCGCTCAAGCTCAGCGTGGGCACGCCGGTGCGCAAGCAGCCGGCAGATAGAATTCAACGTTTCCAATTCCAGATCGGGACTGCGTTTTGATGAACATGGGTGGATGGAAGTCGCTGGTCTTCGCCGCGGCGCTGGCGGCTGCCGGTGCTGGCGCGCAGGCCCAGGAACTGAAGATCGGCTACGTCAACAGCGAGCGTGTGCTGCGCGAAGCCACGCCGGCCAAAGCTGCACAGAGCAAGCTGGAAGCGGAGTTCGGCAAGCGCGAGAAGGAGCTTGCCGACATGGCCACGCGCCTGAAGGCCGCCTCGGACAAGCTGGAGAAGGACGCTCCGACGCTGAGCGAGGCCGAGCGCACGCGCCGCCAGCGCGATCTGGTCGAGCAGGACCGCGACTTCCAGCGTCGCCGTCGCGAGTTCCAGGAAGACCTCAACCAGCGCAAGAACGAGGAGCTGGCTTCCGTGGTCGAGCGTGCCAACAAGGTGATCAAGCAGATCTTCGACCAGGAGAAGTACGACCTGATCCTGCAGGAGGTCGTGTTTGCCGGTCCGCGCGTGGACATCACCAAGAAGGTGATCGACGCGCTCAACGCCGGCAAGTGATGCCGTCGTGGCCGCCCCGGCGGGCGTGCCGCATTCGCTGCCTCGCGGCCGCCCTCGGGCGGCCGCAGCCTTTGCCCCTATGAGTGAGCCTGCATCGATGAGCGTCGTGCTTTCGGACATCGTGGCCGCCCTCGGCGGCGAGTTGCTGGGCGACGCGTCGGTGCACATCGCCGCCATCGCGCCGCTGGAGTCCGCCGGGTCCTCGGACATCAGTTTCCTGTCCAACCCGCGCTACCGCAGCCAGCTTGGCAGCACGCAGGCCGGATGCGTGATCGTGGCGCCGGCGCTGCGTGACGAAGTCGCCGCGCGCCGCGCCGCCATCATCACGCCCGATCCGTACCTCTACTTCGCACGGCTGACGCAGTGGTGGGCCGTGCGCACGCGCCCCGCATTGCCTGCAGGCGTGCATCCGTCCGCGGTGGTGGAGGAGGGCGCGCAGATCGACCCCACGGCCCGCGTCGAAGCGCAGGCTTTCGTCGGTGCCGGCGCGGTGGTCGAGGCCGGCGCCGTGGTGGGCGCGCAAAGCTGCGTGGGTCGCGGCGCGCGCGTGGGTGCGCATTCGCGCCTGGCCGCACGCGTGGTACTGGGTGAGCGCTGCACGCTGGGGCGGCGCTGCATCGTGCATGGCGGCGCGGTCATCGGCGCCGACGGCTTCGGCTTTGCGCCGAACCAGGGCCGCTGGGAGAAGATCGAGCAGCTCGGTGCCGTGCGCATCGGCGACGACGTGGAGATCGGCGCCAACACCTGCATCGACCGCGGCGCCCTGGGTGACACCGTCATCGAAGATGGTGTGAAGCTCGACAACCTGATCCAGGTCGCCCACAACGTGCACATCGGCGCGCACACTGCCATCGCGGGCTGCGTGGGGATTGCCGGCAGCACGCGCATCGGGCGCCACTGCACCATTGGCGGTTCCGCCAACATCATTGGCCACATCGAGATCGTGGACCAGGTGCATGTCTCGGCCTGCACGTTCGTGAGTCGCTCGATCCGCCAGCCGGGCCACTACAGCGGCTCCTTCCCCTTCGACGACAATGCGAGTTGGGAAAAGAACGCAGCCACGCTGCGCCAGCTGCATGCGTTGCGCGAGCGCCTGAAGGCGCTCGAAAAGAAGATCACATGATGGACATCCACCAGATTCTCAAGAAGTTGCCCCACCGCTACCCGATCCTGCTCGTGGACCGGGTGCTGCAGGTGGAAAAGGGCGAACGCATCGTGGCGCTCAAGAACGTCACCATCAACGAGCCCTACTTCGTCGGCCATTTCCCGCACCGGCCGGTGATGCCGGGCGTGCTGATCCTCGAAGCGCTGGCGCAGGCTTCGGCTTTGCTGGCCTTTGCCACCGACAGCACCGAGCCCGACGAGAACACGGTGTACTACTTCGTCGGTATCGACGGCGCGCGCTTCAAGCGCCCGGTGGAGCCGGGCGACCAGCTGCACCTGGACGTGACGCTGGAACGCATGAAGGCCGGGATCGCCAAGTTCAGCGCGCGCGCGCTGGTGGACGGCGAACTGGCCGCCGAGGCACAGCTCATGTGCACCATCCGCAAGATCGCCTGACGACGCACGCATGGCCCTGATCCATTCCACCGCACTCGTGGACCCGGCGGCCGAACTGGCCGAGGACGTCAGCGTCGGCGCCTACACGATCATCGGCCCCGAGGTCGTGGTCGGCGCGGGCACCCGCATCGGGCCGCACTGCGTGATCGAGGGCCGCACCCGCATCGGCCGCGACAACCAGATCTTCCAGTTCAGTTCGCTGGGTGCAGCGCCGCAGGACAAGAAGTACGCCGGCGAACCCACCGAACTGCACATCGGCGACCGCAACACCATCCGCGAGTTCTGCACCTTCAACCGCGGCACGGCGCAGGACGCCGGCGTCACGCGCGTGGGCAACGACAACTGGATCATGGCCTACGTGCACATCGCGCATGACGTGCAGCTGGGCCACAAGACGATCCTGGCCAACAACGCGACGCTCGCCGGCCACGTGCACGTGGGCGACTGGGTGATCGTGGGGGGTCTCACCGGTGTGCACCAGTTCGTGCAGATCGGCGCGCACGCAATGATCGGCTTCGCCACGGCGCTGTCGCAGGACGTGCCGCCGTTCATGATGATCGACGGCAACCCCGCGCAGGCGCGTGGCTTCAACGTCGAAGGGCTGCGCCGGCGCGGCTTCAGCCGGGCCCGCATCGCGCAGGTCAAGCAGATGCACAAGCTGCTCTACCGCGAGGGGCTCACGCTGGAGAACGCCAGGGCGCAGATCGAGGCGCTGCGCGGCGGTACCGATGCCGATGGCGATGCCGATCTGGCGC
Organism: uncultured Azohydromonas sp.; assembly: GCF_937926365.1. GTDB lineage: Bacteria > Pseudomonadota > Gammaproteobacteria > Burkholderiales > Burkholderiaceae_C > Azohydromonas. Next base: position 12,716 of record NZ_CALAOH010000165.1, read on the forward strand.
TGATGCTCGAATTCCTGGAGCGCGCCAAGCGCGGCATCGTGCGCTGACATGGCATCCATCGCAGGCGATCCTCGCTTCTCGATGGTCGCCGGCGAAGCGTCCGGCGATCTCCTGGCTTCGTTGCTCCTGGGCGGCCTGAAGGCGCGCTGGCCGGGTCTGTCGGCCACCGGCATCGGCGGGCCGAAGCTGGCCGCGCAGGGGTTCACGGCTTGGTGGCCGAGCGAGAAGCTGGCTGTGCACGGCTATGCCGAGGCGCTGCGCCACTACCGCGAGATTTCCGGCATCCGCGACGCGCTGGCCGAGCGGCTGCTGCGGGAGAAGCCGGACCTGTTCATCGGTGTCGATGCACCCGACTTCAACCTCGGCCTGGAAGCGCGGCTGAAGACGGTGGGCATCCGCACCGTGCACTTCGTTTGCCCGTCGATCTGGGCTTGGCGCGGCGGCCGCGCCAAGCGCCTGGCGCGCAGCACCGACCACGTGCTGTGCCTCTTCCCCTTCGAGCCCGAACTGCTGCGCGGCCACGGCATCCAGGCCACCTACGTCGGCCATCCGCTGGCCGACGCGATCCCGCTGCAGGTGCCGCGCGCAGCGGCGCGCGCGGCACTGGGTCTGCGCGACGACGAAGCGGTGTTGGCCGTGATGCCAGGCAGTCGCCGCGGCGAGATCACGCACCTGCTGCCGGCCTTCCTGGGTGCGGTGCGACTGCTGCACGCGGCGCGGCCGCAGCTGCGCTTCGTGCTGCCGGTGGCACCGGGCCTGCGAGGCCTGGTCGATGCACAGATCGCTGCGCATGGCGCGGGGCTGCCGCTGGTGCTGCTCGACGGCCGCTCGCACGAGGCGCTGGCCGCCTGCGACGCCACGCTCATCGCCAGCGGTACCGCCACGCTGGAGGCGGCGCTGTTCAAGCGGCCGATGGTCATCGCCTACCGCATGGCAGCACTGAGCTGGCACATCATGAAGCGCATGCGCTACCAGCCCTGGGTCGGGCTGCCCAACATCCTGTGCCGCGACTTCGTGGTGCCCGAGCTGCTGCAGCACGACGCCACGCCCCGCGCGCTGGCCGACGCGGTGCTGCAATGGTTCGATGCCCCGCAGCGCGCGGCCGCGCTGGAACAACGATTCATGGACCTACACCACCTGCTGCGGCGCGACACGGCCCGCACTGCTACTGATGCAATCGCGCGACTGCTGGATGGAGCCTGAGCAGATGGCGCTGTGCTTCGACGTGCCCGGACTCATGGCCGGCGTGGACGAGGCCGGGCGCGGCCCGCTGGCCGGCCCGGTGGTGGCGGCGGCCGTGATCCTGGACGACGACAACCCGATCGAGGGACTGGCCGACTCGAAGGCGCTGACCGCGCGCCGGCGCGAACTGCTGTTCGACCAGGTGCGCGCCCGCGCGCTGAGCTTCTGCATCGCCGAGGCCAGCGTGGAGGAGATTGATCGGCTCAACATCCTGCACGCCACCATGCTGGCGATGAAGCGCGCCGTGGAGGGCCTGCGCCTCAAGCCGGCCAAGGCGCTGGTGGACGGCAACCGGCTGCCGCCGCTGCGCATTCCGGCCGAGGCCATCGTGCGTGGCGACGCGCTGGTGCCCGCGATCTCGGCTGCCTCCATCCTGGCCAAGGTGCATCGCGACCGGTTGTGCCAGCAACTGCATGCGGCGCATCCGCACTACGGCTTCGACGTGCACAAGGGCTATCCGACGCCCGCGCACTTGGCGGCGCTGCGCGAGCATGGCGCCAGCGAGGTGCACCGGCGCAGCTTCAGGCCTGTGCGCGAGGCGCTGATGGCCCGCACCGGAGCGCCGGCATGAGCGAGCCGCTGCGCGTCACCTCGCGCGACAACCCGCTGCTGGTGAAGCTGCGCAAGCTGACGCAGGACCCGGCGGCCTACCGCAAGCTGGGCCTGGTGTGGCTGGAGGGCGACCACCTGTGCCGGGCGCTGCTGGCACGCGGCCAGCGGCCGGCGCAAGCAGTGGTGAGCGAATCCGGCTGGCTGCAGCCGGCGCTGCGCGAGCTCGCCGCTGCGGCGCCCAAGGCGGTGGTGCTGCCGAATGCGCTGTTCGCCGGTGTCAGCGCGCTGGAGTCGCCCGCGCGCATCGGTTTCACATGGGTGCCGCCGGCACAGAACGAGGTCGCTGCGGGACAGGCCGCCGTGGTGCTGGACCGGGTTCAGGACGCCGGCAACCTCGGCAGCATCCTGCGCAGCGCCTCGGCGCTGGGCTTCGCGCAGGTGATCGCGCTCAAGGGCAGCGCGGCGCTGTGGTCGCCCAAGGTGGTGCGCGCAGGCATGGGCGCGCATTTCAACCTGCGCCTGGTCGAGGGCGTGGAGATCGAGGCACTGCAGGCGTTGGGGCTGCCGCTGGTGGCCACCAGCTCACACGCGGCGCTGCCAGTGCACGAGGCGACGCTGCCCTGGCCCTGTGCCTGGGTGATGGGCCACGAAGGGCAGGGCGTGCGCGAGGAACTGCTGCAGCGCTGCGAACTCACGGTGCGCATTGCGCAGCCCGGGGGGGAGGAGTCGCTCAACGTCGCCGCCGCGGCGGCGATCTGCCTGCACGAAACAGCGCGGCGCCGGGGTGCTGGTCAGTAGATGAGTCGGTCCGGGCGGATGTCGCGCAAGATGGTGGTGGCGATCTCCTCGATGGACTTGTGCGTGGAGCTGAGCCAGCCGATGCCTTCGCGGCGCATCATCACCTCGGCTTGGTGCACCTCCCAGCGGCAGTTCTCGATCGCGGCGTACCTGCTGCCCGGTCGGCGCTCATTGCGGATCTGGCACAGCCGTTCCGGGTCGATGCTCAAGCCAAAGCATTTGCGCTTGTGCGGCGCGAGCGAGGAGGGCAAATGCCCGCGCTCGAAGTCCTCGGGGATGAGCGGGTAGTTGGCGGCCTTGATGCCGTGCTGCATGGCCAGGTAGAGCGAGGTGGGCGTCTTGCCGCTGCGGCTTACGCCCACCAGGATCACGTCAGCGCTCTCCAGGTTGCGCGCGGATTGTCCGTCGTCGTGCGCCAGCGAGAAGTTGATGGCCTCGATGCGGTCGTTGTACTCCTCGCTCTTGGCCACATCCGAAAAGCGGCCGACGCGGTGGTTGGACTTGACGCCGAACTCCGCCTCCAGAGGTTCGACGAAGGTGTTGAACATGTCCAGCACCAGTCCTTGCGAGGCGCCCTTGACGATGCGGCGCACCTCCTCGTTGACCAGCGTGATGAAGACGATGGGACGCCTGCCTTCGCGCTGTGCGGTGGCCGCGATCTCTTCGGCCACTTGCTGCGCCTTCTCGACGCAATCGATGAAGGGGCGCCGCACGTGCCGATGCTTGGCCGGGAACTGGGCCAGGATCGAATTGCCGAAAGTCTCGGCGGTGATGCCGGTGCCGTCGGAGACAAAAAACACGGTGCGGTTGGGCATGATGTACAGCAAGAGAGAGTGTTGTGACGATCATAGGTGGCGGCTGCGTAGAATCACGCCCAATTCGCCTTGCGGCCCCGATGGCACGACTGCCCGGGCCTTCCAGATCCAAGAACATCAAGAACAAATTCACATCGGGCACGGTCTCGTGTCGGCGGCTGCGCAGGGCTCCAGTTTTTCCACCATCAGGAGCTTTTCCATGTCCAACCCCCAAGCCGCGACCGCCCTGGTCCTGCCTTTCGAGCAGCTGCGCATGACCGACGTCGAGTCGGTCGGCGGCAAGAACGCCTCGCTGGGTGAAATGATCAGCCAGCTCGCCGCCTCCGGCGTGCGCGTGCCCGGCGGCTTCGCCACCACGGCACACGCGTTCCGCGAGTTCCTCAAGTTCAACAACCTCACCGAAAAGATCAACGCGCGCCTGTCGGCGCTGGACGTGGACGACGTGCGCGCCCTCACCGAGGCGGGCGCCGAGATCCGCGGCTGGGTCACGGACGCGCCGTTCCCGCCGGCCTTCGAGGCCGCGGTGCGCGAGGAGTTCGCGCGGCTGACCGCGGACCATCCGGGTGCCAGCTTCGCCGTGCGCTCCTCCGCCACGGCCGAGGATCTGCCCGATGCGTCCTTCGCCGGCCAGCAGGAAACCTTTCTCAACGTTAGCGGCATCGAGGACGTGCTGCACAAGATGAAGGAGGTCTTTGCTTCCCTCTACAACGACCGCGCCATCAGCTACCGCGTGCATAAGGGCTTCGCGCACAGCGACGTGGCGCTGTCCGCGGGCGTGCAGCGCATGGTGCGCTCGGACCTGGGCGCCGCCGGCGTGATGTTCACCATCGACACCGAAAGCGGCTTCAAGGACGTGGTGTTCATCACCGCCAGCTACGGCCTGGGCGAGACGGTGGTGCAGGGTGCCGTCAACCCTGACGAGTTCTACGTGCACAAGCCGGCGCTGCAAGCGGGCAAGTTCCCCGTCATCCGCCGCAACCTGGGCTCCAAGCTCATCCGCATGGAGTTCGCCAGTCCCGAAGAAAAAGCCGCCACCGGCCGCCTGGTGCGCACGGTGGACACGCCGCCCGAGCAGCGCAACCGCTATTCGCTGAACGATGCGGACGTCATCGAGCTGGCCAAGTTCGCCCTGATCATCGAGCAACATTACGGTCGTCCGATGGACATCGAATGGGGCAAGGACGGCCAGGACGGCCAGCTCTACATCCTCCAGGCCCGTCCCGAGACGGTGAAGAGCCAGGCCGAAGGCAAGGTTGAGCACCGCTACAAGCTCAAGGGCAAGGGCACCGTGCTGGCCGAAGGCCGCGCCATCGGCCAGAAGATCGGCACCGGTCCCGTGCGCCTGGTGCGCAGCATCGCCGAGATGGAGCGCGTGCAGCCTGGCGACGTGCTGGTGGCCGACATGACCGACCCGAACTGGGAGCCGGTGATGAAGCGTGCCTCGGCCATCGTCACCAACCGCGGCGGCCGTACCTGCCACGCGGCCATCATCGCGCGCGAGCTGGGCATCCCGGCCGTGGTGGGCTGTGGCGATGCCACTGAGACGCTGTCCGACGGCGCGCTGGTGACGGTTTCTTGCGCCGAGGGCGACACGGGCTTCATCTACGACGGCCTGCTGGAGACCGAAGTCAGCGAGGTGCAGCGCGGCGAGATGCCCTACTGCCCCATCAAGATCATGATGAACGTGGGCAACCCGCAACTCGCCTTTGACTTTGCCCAGATGCCCAACGCGGGCGTGGGCCTGGCGCGGCTGGAGTTCATCATCAACAACAACATCGGCGTGCACCCGAAGGCCATCCTCGACTATCCCAACATCGACGATGACCTGAAGAAGGCGGTGGAGTCGGTGGCGCGCGGCCACGCATCGCCGCGCGCGTTCTACGTGGACAAGCTCGCCGAAGGCATCGCCACCATCGCCGCGGCCTTCTGGCCCAAGCCCGTGATCGTGCGCCTGTCGGACTTCAAGTCCAACGAGTACCGCAAGCTCATCGGCGGCACGCGTTACGAGCCCGATGAAGAGAACCCGATGCTGGGCTTCCGTGGCGCGTCGCGCTACATCAGCGGCGACTTCAGCGACGCCTTCGGCATGGAGTGCGAGGCGCTCAAGCGCGTGCGCAACGACATGGGGCTGACCAACGTCGAGATCATGGTGCCCTTCGTGCGTACCGTGGCCCAGGCGCAGCGCGTGGGCGAGATGCTCGCCGCACGTGGCCTCAAGCGCGGCCAGGACGGCCTGAAGCTCATCATGATGTGCGAGGTGCCCAGCAACGCCATCCTGGCCGAGCAGTTCCTGGAGCACTTCGACGGCATGTCCATCGGCTCCAACGACCTGACGCAGCTCACGCTCGGCCTGGACCGCGACTCCGGCCTGGAACTGCTGGCCAGCGACTTCGACGAGCGCGACCCGGCCGTGAAGGCGCTGATCTCGCGCGCCATCGCCGCCTGCCGCGCCACTGGCAAATACGTGGGCATCTGCGGCCAGGGGCCCAGCGACCACGCTGACTTCGCCGACTGGCTGGCCTCGGAAGGCATCGTGTCGATCTCGCTGAACCCCGACACCGTGGTCGAGACCTGGCAGCGTCTGGCCAAGCGCTGATTCATCACCAGTAGCCCTCAGCCGTGCCCACGCGCGGCTGCACGATCCCTTCAAAAGCCCGAGCCTGCTCGGGCTTTTTCACGAGGCTCAAGCCTTGAGCCCGCGAACCCGGGGCGTTGTTTGGCGCAACTTGCTATAATCGCGGGCTTGCCTTGCCGTCCCTCATGTTGACGCAGAGGGGCGGCTTCCGTTTTCTGGAACCCACAAGGAGTGTTCATGCGTCACTACGAGATCGTGCTGCTGATCCACCCGGATCAGAGCGAACAGGTTCCGGCCATGCTGGAGCGTTACAAGAACCTGGTCACCAACGCCGGTGGCAAGGTGCACCGCGTCGAGGACTGGGGTCGCCGTCAACTGGCCTACCTGATCCAGAAGCTGGCCAAGGCGCACTACCTGTGCCTGAACATCGAGTGCAGCAAGGAAACGCTGGGTGAGCTGGAGACGGGCTTCCGCTTCAACGACGCCGTGCTGCGCCACCTGACTGTGGTCAAGGACAAGGCCGAGACGACCCCGTCGGTGATGATGAAGGCCGTCGAGAAGGAAGAAGCCCGCAAGGCCGCGCAGGAAAGCGCCGCCTGATGAGCGCGGGCGCGTCAGCGCCGCTCGCGCAGGCCGTTGCCGGCGTCAACCGGCTGGTGCTCAGTGCCCAGCTCGTCGAACGCGGTGCCCTGCGCTACACCCCCGCCGGACTACCGGCCTTCGACCTGGGGCTCAAGCACGAGTCGCAAGTTCTGGAGGACGGCCTGCCGCGCCGGGTCTCGCTGGAGATCCGGGCCGTGGCGATCGGCGAGGTCACGCGGCGCGTCGGGGCGCTGGAGCTGGGAAACAGCGGCGAGTTCGCTGGTTTCCTGAGTGCCGGACGCAACGGACGCGGCCTGCTCTTCCATGTCACGGCGCTCGACTGAAACGGTCGTTCCCGCCGCACTGTTCGCAATTACGAATCTGGATTCAAGGAGTCAAACATGGCCCCGCCCCGTGGAAAAGGTCGCTTCTCGAAGGACCGCAAGCCCAAGCGCAACCAGCAGTCGCTGCTGTTCCGCCGCAAGCGCTTCTGCCGCTTCACCGTCGCTGGCGTCGAGCAGATCGACTACAAGGACATCGACACGCTGCGCGACTTCGTCGGCGAGAACGGCAAGATCACGCCCGCCCGCCTGACCGGCACGCGCGCGTTCTACCAGCGTCAGCTCACCAACGCCATCAAGCGCGCGCGCTTCCTGGCGATGCTGCCGTACAGCGACCAGCACAAGCTCTGATAGGGAAGCAGCACCATGCAAGTGATCCTGCTCGAAAAGGTCGCCAACCTGGGCAACCTGGGTGACGTCGTCAAGGTCAAGGACGGCTACGCCCGCAACTTCCTGATCCCGACCAAGCAGGCGCGCCGCGCCACCGAGGCCGCGCTCAAGGAATTCGAAACCCGCCGCGCCGAGCTGGAAAAGGCCGCCGCCGACAAGCTGTCCGCCGCCCAGACGCTGGGTGGTCAGCTCAATGGCCTGACCGTCCAGATCGCGCAGAAGGCCGGCGTGGACGGCCGCCTGTTCGGTTCGGTGACCAACGCCGACATCGCCGTGGCTCTGAAGGCCAAGGGCTTCGACATCGTCAAGTCGCAGGTGCGCCTGCCCAACGGCCCGCTCAAGGCCGTGGGTGAGTTCCCGGTGGCCGTGGCAGCCCACACCGACGTGGTGGTGGAGCTGACCATCAAGGTCGTTCCCGAAGCGGAATAAGCGCGGTTTTGCTCGCGTACAGCCGCCGCGGCGTTCGCGTCGCGGCAGCACCAAAGGGCCGGCCTTGCCGGCCCTTTTTGTTTGTCCGCCTGGCCGCTGCCTGGCCGTCCTGGGAGCGCCTAAGCCCGTATCGCAGCAGCGGTTTTTCGTGGGTTGGCGCGCTTCCAACGGCGCCAACCCTGTCCGTCCAGCGGTCCTGACCGCGCCGTATCATCCTTCGATGCCTGCAGTATTCCCACCCCGTGACGCCAGTTCCGCGCCGCGTGACGACGAGGTCGCCCGCCTGCGCGTGCCCCCTCACTCCATCGAAGCCGAACAGAGCGTGCTCGGCGGCCTGCTGCTGGACAACGGCGCCTGGGACCGCGCCGGCGACACGCTGGCCGAAGGCGACTTCTACCGCTACGAGCACCGGCTGATCTACGGTGCCATCGGCGCGCTCATCAACGCCAGCAAGCCCGCTGACGTCATCACCGTCTTCGAACAGCTGCAGAGCTTGGGCAAGGCCGAGGAGTGTGGCGGGCTGGCCTACCTCAACGCGCTGGCGCAGAGCGTGCCCAGCGCGGCCAACCTGCGCCGTTACGCCGAGATCGTTCGCGAGCGCGCCATCCTGCGCAAGCTGATCGAGGCCAGCGACGAGATCGCCACCAACGCCTTCAACCCGCAGGGCCGTGCCGTGTCGCAGATCCTGGACGAGGCCGAGGGCAAGATCTTCAAGATCGGCGAGGAGGGCTCGCGCCAGAAGCAGGGCTTCCAGGGCATGGACCATCTGGTGATGCAACTCATCGACCGCGTCACCGAACTGGCCGAGAACGGTGCCGAGGAGGTCACCGGCGTGCGCACCGGCTTCTACGACATGGACCGCATGACGGCGGGCCTGCAGCCGGGCGACCTGATCATCCTGGCTGCGCGCCCGTCCATGGGCAAGACGGCCTTCGCGCTGAATATCGCCGAGCACGTGGCGGTGCATGAAGGTCTGCCGGTGGTGGTGTTCTCTATGGAAATGGGCGCGGCGCAGCTGGCGCTGCGCATGGTGGGCTCGCTCGGCCGCATCGACCAGCAGCACCTGCGCACCGGCGCGCTGCGCGACGACGAGTGGAGCCGCCTCACCGAGACCGTGGACCGGTTGAGCAAGGCCAGCGTCTTCATCGACGAGACGCCGGCTCTCAATCCCGCCGAGTTGCGTGCGCGCGCCCGGCGCCAGGCGCGCCAGTGCGGGCGCCTGGGGCTCATCGTCATCGACTACCTGCAACTCATGAGCGGCTCGTCGGGCTCCGAGGAGAACCGCGCCACCGTCATCGGCGAGATCTCGCGCGGCCTCAAGGCGCTGGCCAAGGAACTGCACTGCCCGGTGATCGCGCTGTCGCAGCTCAACCGCTCGGTGGAAACGCGGCCGGACAAGCGGCCGATGATGAGCGACCTTCGGGAATCGGGCGCCATCGAGCAGGACGCGGACGTGATCATGTTCATCTACCGCGACGAGTACTACAACAAGGAGTCCAAGGAGCCCGGCGTGGCTGAGGTCATCATCGGCAAGCAGCGCAACGGCCCTGTGGGCACCGTAAAGCTGACCTTCCTGAAGCCGCTGACCAAGTTCGACAACCTCGCCCCCGGCAGCGCCGTGGACTACTGAAGCGCCCCCTCAAGGCCGTGGTGCAAAGACCATGGCCTGCAAGCGCCCTGTGCAGCCTGGCACGACTACTGTATAAACATACAGTATGCGTACCGCCAATCCTCCCGCCGCGCACGTCGCCCCGCTGCAGTTCATGCCCTTCAAGGGCCGCGGAGCGTCAAGCAACATCGCGTCCCGCTTCCAGGGCGTCGCCCGCGAGGGCTATGACGACGGCTGGGGCACGCTGGCCCAGGCGGCGCTGCAGGAGCGTGCGGCGCCGCGCACGCAGCTCATCGAGCAGCCCGCCCGCAGCATCCTGTCGGGCAACGACTCGCCCGACATCCCCTTCGACCTCTCCATCAACCCCTACCGGGGCTGCGAGCACGGCTGCATCTACTGTTTCGCGCGCCCTACGCACAGCTACCTGGACCTCTCGCCCGGGCTGGACTTCGAGACGCGCATCGTCGCCAAGACCAACGCCGCGCAGAAGCTGCGCGAGGCCTTCGCCAGTCCCGGCTACGAGCCGGCGCTGCTGAGCCTGGGCTCCGCCACCGACGCCTACCAGCCCGCGGAGCGGCAACTGCGCATCACGCGCAGCCTCATCGAGGTGCTGTCCGAGTACCGCCACGCCTTCAGCATCGTCACCAAGTCCGCCGGTATCGAGCGTGACCTGGACCTCATCGGCCCCATGGCGGCGCGCAAGCTCGCGGCGGTGTACGTCTCCATCACCACGCTGGACGTGAAGCTCTCGCGGCTGATGGAGCCGCGCGCGGCGGCACCGGCGCGGCGCCTGCGCACCATCGAGACGCTGGCGCGCGCCGGGGTGCCGGTGGGCGTGAGCGTCTCGCCGCTGATCCCGCTGCTCAACGAGCCGGAGCTGGAGCGCATCCTCGAGGCCGCCCGCGACGCTGGCGCCAGCCGCGCCTTCAGCGTGGTGCTGCGCCTGCCCTGGGAGGTGAATCCGCTGTTCCAGCAGTGGCTGCAGCAGCACTTTCCGCAGCGCGCCGCGCATGTGATGGCGCGCATGCGCGAGCTGCGCGGCGGACGCGAGAATGACGGGCGCTTCGGCCATCGCATGCGCGGGCAGGGCGTGTGGGGCGAGTTGCTGTCGCAGCGCCTGCACAAGGCCTGTGCCCGGCTGGGACTGAGCCGCCAGCCGCTGGAGCTGGATCTGACGCAGTTCCGCCGCCCTGCATCGGCGCTGCAGGGCGAGCTGTTCTGAGCTGCACCCGTCCTCCAATGCGAAAAGCCCCGCGGCCGTGACAGCCGCGGGGCTTTTCGGTTGTGGTGAGCGTCACCCGGCAACCCGGGCCCGCTGCTTCATCGGGCCCGGAGTGCCCGGGCGGCCTACTTGAACAAGTCTTTGATGCGATCGGTAAAGCTCTTCGCGTTGGGCGAGTGCCGGTCGCCGGACTTGCGGAAGGACTCGTCGAGTTCCTTGAGCAGCTTGCGCTGGTACTCGGTGAGCTTCACGGGCGTCTCCACGGCGACGTGGCAGTAGAGGTCGCCGGGGTAGCTCGACCGCAGCCCCTTGATGCCCTTGCCGCGCAGGCGGAATGTCTTGCCGTGCTGCGTGCCCTCGGGCAGCTCGATCTCGGCCTTGCCGCCCAGGGTGGGTACTTCCACCGCACCGCCCAGGGCGGCATGGGTCATGCTCACCGGGATGGTGCAGTGCAGGTCGTCGCCGTCGCGCTCGAAGATCTCGTGCTGCTTGATGCGGATCTCGATGTACAGGTCCCCCGACGGCCCGCCATTGGTGCCGGGCTCGCCGTTGCCGGCGGAGCGGATGCGCATGCCCTCGTTGATGCCGGCGGGGATCTTCACCTCCAGCGTCTTCTGCTTGCGCAGCTTGCCCGCGCCGGAGCAGGTGGGGCAGGGCTCGGGGATGATGCGTCCGCTGCCGTGGCAGTGCGGGCAGGTCTGCTGGATGCTGAAGAAGCCCTGGCGCAGGTGCACCGTGCCCGAGCCGCCGCAGGACGGGCAGGCCTTGGGGCTGGTGCCGGGCTTGGCGCCGCTGCCGTGGCAGGTTTCGCAGCTCTCCCAACTCGGGATGCGGATCTGCGTTTCCTTGCCGTTGGCCGCTTCCTCCAGCGTGATCTCCATCGTGTAGCTGAGATCGCCGCCGCGGTAGACCTGCTGTCCGCCCGGGCCGCGGCGCCCGCCGCCGCCCTGGCCGAAGAGGTCGCCGAAGATGTCGCCGAAAGCCTCCGCGAAGCCGCCGAAGCCCTCCGGGCCGGGGCCGCGGCCCGCGCCCATGTTCGGGTCCACGCCCGCATGGCCGTACTGGTCGTAGGCCGCGCGCTTCTGCGGGTCGGAGAGCATCTCGTAGGCCTCCTTGGCCTCCTTGAACTTCTCCTCGGCCTTCTTGGCATCGTCACCCTGATTGCGGTCAGGGTGGTATTTCATGGCCAGCTTGCGGTAGGCCTTCTTGATGTCCTCCTCGCTGGCGTTCTTCGCCAGTCCGAGGACCTCGTAGTAATCACGCTTTGCCATGGCAATTGCTGCGTCGATGCAAAAAGCCCCCGTGTGCGCTTCAGAGCCCACACGGGGGTGTTTTTCTAGAAGTTAGAAGTCAGAGGCGGGGCTCAGCGGCGCGTCACTTCTTGTCCTTGACTTCCTTGAACTCGGCGTCCACGACGTTGTCGTCGGCCGGACGCGAGCCCGAGGCGGAGGAAGCCTGTTGCTGCTGCGGCGCTTCGCCGCCCGGGGCTGCGCCAGCGGCGCCGGCCGCGGCCTGGGCGTCGGCATAGACCTTCTCGCCCAGCTTCTGGCTGGCGGCCATCAGGGCCTCGGTCTTGGCCTCGATGGCGTCCTTGTCGTCGCCCTTGAGCACTTCCTCGGTGTCCTTCAGCGCGGCCTCGATCTTTTCCTTCTCGCCGGCATCGAGCTTGTCGCCATGCTCGGTCAGGCTCTTGCGCACCGAGTGCACCAGGGCATCGGCCTGGTTGCGGGCCTGCACCAGCTCCAGCTTGCGCTTGTCCTCGGCGGCGTTCATCTCGGCGTCCTTCACCATCTTCTCGATCTCGGCCTCGGACAGGCCCGAGTTCGCCTTGATGGTGATCTTGTTCTCCTTGCCCGTGCCCTTGTCCTTGGCCGAGACGTGCAGGATGCCGTTGGCGTCGATGTCGAAGGTCACCTCGATCTGCGGCACGCCGCGCGGCGCCGGCGGGATGCCTTCGAGATTGAACTCGCCCAGGCTCTTGTTGCCCGTGGCCATCTCGCGCTCGCCCTGGTAGACCTTGATCGTCACGGCCGGCTGGTTGTCATCGGCGGTGGAGAAGGTCTGCGCGAACTTGGTCGGGATGGTCGTGTTCTTCTTGATCATCTTGGTCATCACGCCGCCCAGGGTCTCGATGCCCAGCGACAGCGGCGTGACGTCCAGCAGCAGCACGTCCTTGCGCTCGCCGCCCAGCACCTGGCCCTGGATCGCGGCGCCGACGGCCACGGCCTCGTCGGGGTTGACGTCCTTGCGCGGCTCCTTGCCGAAGAACTCCTTGACCTTCTCCTGCACCTTGGGCATGCGGGTCATGCCGCCGACCAGGATCACGTCGTCGATGTCGCTGACCTTGACGCCCGCGTCCTTGATGGCGACGCGGCAGGGCTCGATGGTGCGCTCGATCAGTTCCTCGACCAGCGCTTCGAGCTTGGCCCGCGTGAGCTTGATGTTCAGGTGCTTCGGACCCGAGGCATCGGCCGTGATGTAGGGCAGGTTGATGTCGGTCTGCGTGCTGTTGGACAGCTCGATCTTGGCCTTCTCAGCAGCTTCCTTCAGGCGCTGCAGCGCCAGCACGTCCTTGGTCAGATCGACGCCTTGCTCCTTGCGGAACTCGGTGACGATGTAGTCGATGATGCGCTGGTCGAAGTCCTCGCCGCCCAGGAAGGTGTCGCCGTTGGTGGAGAGCACTTCGAACTGCTTCTCGCCGTCCACGTCGGCGATCTCGATGATCGAGATGTCGAAGGTGCCGCCGCCGAGGTCGAACACGGCGATCTTGCGGTCACCCTTGCCATGCTTGTCCAGGCCGAAGGCCAGGGCGGCGGCGGTGGGCTCGTTGATGATGCGCTTGACGTCCAGGCCCGCGATGCGGCCGGCGTCCTTGGTGGCCTGGCGCTGGCTGTCGTTGAAGTAGGCGGGCACCGTGATCACGGCTTCCGTCACTTCCTCGCCGAGGTAGTCCTCGGCCGTCTTCTTCATCTTGCGCAGCACTTCGGCGCTGACCTGGGGCGGCGCGAGCTTCTTGCCGCGCTCTTCCACCCAGGCGTCGCCGTTGTCGGCGGCCACGATCTTGAAGGGCATCAGGTCGATGTCCTTCTGCACTTCCTTCTCGGTGAACTTGCGGCCGATCAGGCGCTTGACGGCGTAGAAGGTGTGCTTGGGGTTGGTGACGGCCTGGCGCTTGGCGGAAGCGCCAACCAGGATCTCGCCGTCTTCCTGGTACGCGACGATGGAGGGCGTGGTGCGTGCGCCTTCGCTGTTTTCGATGACGCGGGTGGTGTTGCCTTCCATCACGGCCACGCACGAGTTCGTGGTGCCGAGGTCGATGCCGATGATCTTGCCCATGTTGTGCTCCTGGTATCTCAGGGATGTCTGCTTGTTCTGGGAAGTGCGGCCGGGCAGGGTACTTTCAAGACCGCGCGGCCGCCTTGGTCTTTACTTGGGAGCGGCTACCGTGACCAGGGCCGGGCGCAGCACGCGCTCGGCGATCAGGTAGCCCTTCTGCAGCACGGTGACGACCGTGTTGGCTTCCTGGTCGGCCGGCACCATGCTGATGGCCTGGTGCTGGTGCGGGTCGAAGCGCGTGCCCGCGGGCGGGGCCACTTCCACCACCTTGTTGCGTTCCAGCGCCTGGCTGAGTTGGCGCAGCGTGACCTGCACGCCTTCGAGCACCTGCTCGGCGGTGGCATTGGGCGTGGCAATGGCCGCTTCCAGGCTGTCCTTGACGGGCAACAGGCTCTCGGCAAAGGCCTCGACGGCGAACTTGCGCGCCTTGGCCACCTCTTCCTCGCTACGGCGGCGCACGTTTTCGGTTTCGGCCTTGGCGCGCAGGTAGGCGTCGGACACCTCGGCGTGGCGCGCTTCCAGCTCGCTCAGGCGCTGCTCCAGCGAGGGAGCAGCGGCGCCTTCCTCGGCTGCTCCGTGGCTGGCGGGCGCCGAGTGGGCTGCGTAGGCGGCGGTGGCCTCGGCGGCTGCGGCGGCGCTGGGCGTATCGGCGGCCGGCGGCACGGCAGCCGCCTCGGGGGTCGTGGTGTTGTCGGTGTGGTTCATGGGTGTGGTGAACTCCATTGCCTCGCCAACTGGGGGCTATCCCCAGGGCTTCAAGAGGGTCAATTCAAAAAAATTCGGCCGGCCTCGCGGGGGCCGGCCGCCGCGCTTGCCGTGGATGCCGCGGGGGCTGATGTGGTTCCATGGCCTCAGTCGCCGAGCTTGGCGCTCCAGCGGTCCCATTCGACACGGGTGCGCTGCTCGCGTTCCAGGTCGCGCCGGTCGCGCTTGGTGGGCCGCCCGCCGGCAATGGTCTGGGCGGGCTCGATACCCTGGCGCCGCTGCTCGGCCGCGACGCGGCGCGCTTCCAGGCTCTCGGGGGTTTCGACGTACAGGGTTTGCGCCAACGGCGCCGGGCCGCGCACTTCGCTCAGGGCCCGCACCTCGACCTCGCGCAGCACCCCCTGCTGGCGCCACGAGACGCGGTCGCCGGCCTTGAGCTCGCGCGAGGCCTTGGCCACCTGGCCGTTGACGCTGATGCGGTTCTTGCCGATTTCCTCGGCGGCCAGCCCGCGGGTCTTGAAGAAGCGGGCTGCCCACAGCCACTTGTCCAGCCGTACACGTTCTTGAAGGGGCAGTTCGATCATGGGGCGGGATTGTCGGCCAGTGCCAGGCGCACCACGGCGTCCAGGCCCTCGACGCGGTCGGCCGCGCCGCGGTCCAGCAACTCGATGCGGCCGCCCAGCGACATGACGATTTCGTGGCAAATCGCAAGCCCGAGCCCGGTGCCGCCAGCGCTGACGGAAGCGGCAAAAGCTTCGAACAGGTGCGCGCGCTGCGCCGGCGCGATGCCGGGACCGTCGTCGCGGATGGTGAGCACCGCCTGACCATCCACGCGCTCCAGCCGCACCAGCAGCAGCGTGCGCGTGTGGCGGATGGCGTTGTGCAGCAGGTTGCGCGTGAGCTCGCGCAGCGCCCACTCGTGCGCGCGCACCGGCACCGGTGCGGCGGCCTCGCCCAGGTCCAGCTCGAAGTCCAGCCCGCGCTGCGCGATCAGCGCCGAGAGCTCCAGCGCCAGCGCATGCACGACGGTGGCCCAGTCGCTGACCGGCGCGCCGCGCTGCTGGCGCAGCTGCTCCACCTTGGCCAGCGCCAGCATCTGGCTGACGAGCTGCGTGGCGCGGTCCACCGTGGTGTTGATTTCCTGCAGGGCCTGGGTCGCAGGGGCATCGCCGCGCAGCGCCGACTGCACCTGCACCTTGAGCACCGCCAGCGGCGTGCGCAGCTGGTGCGAGGCGTCGCGCACGAAGCGCTTCTGCTGCGCCGCGGCATGCTCCAGGCGCGACATCACGGCGTTGGTGGCGGCGATGAGCGGCTGCAGCTCGCGCGGCGCATCGGGCGCGTGGATGGGGGCGAGCGTGTCCTCGTCGCGCGCCGCCACCTCCTCGCTGAGCCGGCGCACCGGTGCGGTGGCGCGCTGCACCACCCACAGCACCACCAGCACGATCACCGCCACCAGCAGCGCCTGGTGCCACAGCGCCTCCAGCAGGAGCTGGCGCGCCAGCGTGCGGCGCAGCTCCAGCGTCTCGGCCACCTGGATCGTGGCCATCCCTTGGCCGACTTCGGAGGCCACGGGCTGCAGCAGCACCGCCATGCGCACCGGCACGCCCTGGTACTGGCCGTCGTAGAAGTCCACCAGCGCGGCGTAGGCGGGCCGGTCGGGAATGCGGCCCTGCCAGCGCGGCAGGTCCTCGAAGCCCAGGAGCAGCTCGCCGTCGAAGCCCGTGACCCGGTAGTAGAGGCGGCTGCGGTTGTCGGCCTCGAAGGCCTCCAGCGCCGCGTAGGGCACGGTGGCGTGCAGCCGCACCCGGCCGCCCTCGCGGGTGAGGTAGAGCAGCTCGCCGATGGACTTGGCCGAGGCCAGCAGCGTGCGGTCGTAGGCCTGGTCGGCCGCCCGCAGCGCCTGGCGGTACAGGCTCCAGCCGTTGAAGCTCACCAGCGCCAGCACCGGCACCAGGATGCCCAGCAGCAGCCGCGCGCGCAGCGACAGCCGCGCCGCGTGCACGTCCGCGTCGCGTCGGCTCACGCCGGTGCCTGCAGCAAGTAGCCCAGCCCGCGCAGCGTCACCAGCTGCACGCCGGTGGGCGCGAGCTTCTTGCGCAGGCGGTACGCCACCACCTCGACGGCCTCGATCTGCACCGAGTCGTCGCCCGCGAACACGATCTCGAACAGCCGCTCCTTGGCCACCGCGTGCCCGGGCCGGCCCAGCAGCGCGCGCAGCAGCGCTGCCTCGCGCGGGGCCAGCTCCAGCGGCTTGTCGAGGTGGTAGATGGCGCCGCTGGAGGCATCCACGCGCAGCCCGCACCAGCTCGCGGCCTCGGCCGGGCCGTTGCCGCCGCGGCGGCGCACGAGGGCGCGCAAGCGCGCCTCCAATTCGTCCAAGTCGAAGGGTTTGGGCAGGTAATCGTCCGCACCCGTGTTCAGGCCCAGGATGCGGTCGCCCACCGTGCCTCGGGCGGTGAGGATGATCACCGGCGCGTCCAGTCCCTCGGCGCGCGCCTGCGCCAGCACCTGCAGCCCGTCCAGGCCGGGCAGGCTCAGGTCCAGCACCACCGCGTCGGGCACGGCCGCGCGCCAGCGGTCCAGCGCCCGCGCGCCGTCGCCGCAGGTGCTGACCTGGAAACCCCGGCGCTCCAGCGCCCGCTGCATGGCGGCCTGCATGGCCGCGTCGTCCTCCACCAACAGCAACTTCATGTGTGTGCAGCCCCCGTAATTTCCCTGATCCGTTTGACAGCCGATCGACAGCGCCAGCTCAAAAAATGCCTTCGACCCCAAGCCAAGACCACCAGGAGACATCCATGCGTCGAGACACCTTCCTGCGTTCGCTGGCCGCGCTGGCCGCCGTCGGTGCGCTGCCGCTGTCGGCCCGCGCCGCCGCCAATCTCAAGATGATGATCCCCGCCAACCCCGGTGGCGGTTGGGACGCCACCGGCCGTGCCCTGGGCAAGGCGCTGATGGAGTCCGGCGCCGCCTCCTCGGTCAACTATGACAACAAGGGCGGCGCCGCCGGCGCCATCGGTCTGGCGCAGTTCGTCAACGCCAGCAAGAAGGATCCGAACGCGCTGATGGTGATGGGCGCCGTCATGCTGGGCGGCATCATCACCGGCAAGCCACCGGTCAACGTGACGCAGGCCACGCCGCTGGCGCGGCTGCTCAGCGAATCGCAGGTGTTCGTGCTGCCCGCGAACTCCCCCTTCAAGTCCATGAAGGAGGTCGTGGAGCAGATGAAGAAGGAGCCGGGCAGCGTCAAGTGGGGCGGCGGCTCGCGCGGTTCCACCGAGCACATTGCCGTGGCGATGCTGGCGCGCGAGGCGGGCATCGATCCGACCAAGATCAACTACGTCGCCTTCCGTGGGGGCGGCGAGGCGGTGGCCGCCATCCTGGGCGGCAACGTCACGGTGGGCGCCAGCGCGCTGACCGAGTTCGGCGAGTACATCAAGAGCGGCAAGATGAAGCCCGTCGCCACCACCTCCGAGGCGCGCCTCAAGGGACTGGACGCCCCGACGCTCAAGGAGCAGGGCTGGAACGTCGTGATCAGCAACTGGCGCGGCGTGTACGGCGCGCCCGGCATCACGGCCGAGCAGCGCAAGGCGCTGATCGACATGGTCACCAAGGCCACGCAGTCGCCGGCCTGGACCCAGGCGGTGCAGCAAAACGGCTGGACGCCGGCGCTGCTCACGGGCGACGCGTTCGGCAAGTTCGTGGACGACGAGTTCGCGAGCCTGCGCGCGATCATGGCCAAGGCCGGGATGGTGTGACATGAGCCAGCGCACGGCACAGACGCTGGTGGGCTTGGCGGCGCTGGCTGCCGGGGGCCTGCTGGCCTGGGGGGCCACGGGCATTCCAGCTGATGCAGGCTATGCCGGCGTCGGCCCCAACTTCCTGCCCTGGGTCGTAACGCTGGCGCTGCTGGCGTGCGGGGGCTGGCTGATCTACGAGGCCGCCACGGGTGGCTTCCGCGATCTCGACGTGCCCGATGAAGGCGAGCGCGGTTTCTGGCCGGGCTTCGTGTGGGTGTCCGCCGGCCTGCTGGCCAACGCGGTGCTCATCGAGCGGCTGGGCTTCATCCTGAGCTGCGCGCTGTGCTTCATGCTGGCCGTGCGCGGCTTCAAGGCCGCCGAGGGGCGGCGCGACCGCTCGCTGCGGTCCTTCGTCACGGACCTGCTCATCGGCCTGGCCATCGCCGCGCCGGTGTACTGGATGTTCACGCAAGGCCTGGCGATCAACCTGCCCGGCCTCACCGGCACGGGGTGGCTGTAATGGAAATCTTGAATGCCCTGCTGCAAGGCTTTGCCACCGCCGGCACGCCGGTGAACCTGCTGTGGGCGCTGGTGGGTTGCACCATCGGCACGGCCGTGGGCGTGCTGCCGGGTATTGGCCCGGCCACGGCGGTGGCGATGCTGCTGCCCATCACGCTCCAGGTGGACCCGACGGCGTCGATGATCTTCTTCGCCGGCATCTACTACGGCGCGATGTACGGCGGCTCCACCACGTCCATCCTGCTCAACACGCCGGGCGAGGCGGGCTCCATGGTCACGGCCATGGAAGGCAACAAGATGGCGCGCAGCGGCCGCGCCGGCGCGGCGCTGGCCACGGCGGCCATCGGCTCCTTCGTGGCCGGCACCATCGCCACGGTGCTGGTGACCTTCTGTGCCCCGCTGGTGGCCAAGTACGCCGTGCTGCTGGGCCCCCCCGAGTACTTCATGCTGATGGTGCTGGCCTTCTGCACCGTGACCGCGGTGCTGGGCAAGAGCACGGTGCGCGGGCTCACCGCGCTGTTCATCGGCCTGGCCATGGGGCTGGTGGGCATCGACCAGATCACGGGCCAGGCGCGCTACACCGCGGGCATGCCCGAGATGATGGACGGGCTGGAGGTGGTGCTCATCGCCGTGGGCCTGTTCGCGGTGGCCGAGTGCCTGTACGCGGTGCTGTTCGAGGGCCGCGTCAAGGAGTCGCAGAACAAGCTCACCCGGGTGCACATGACCAAGGCGGAGTGGCGCCGCTCGTGGCCCGCCTGGCTGCGCGCGACCTTCATCGGCTTCCCCTTCGGCACCATCCCGGCCGGCGGCAGCGAGATCCCCACCTTCCTGAGCTACGCCACGGAGAAGAAGCTCTCCAGGCACAAGGAGGAGTTCGGCTCCTCGGGCGCCATCGAGGGCGTCGCGGGGCCCGAGGCGGCCAACAACGCCGCCATCACCGCCACGCTGATCCCGCTGCTGACGCTGGGCATCCCCACCTCCAACACCGCGGCGATCCTGCTGGGCGCGTTCCAGAACTACGGCATCCAGCCCGGGCCGCAGCTCTTCGACAGCAATGCCGCGCTGGTGTGGGCGCTGATCGCCTCGCTGTACATCGGCAACGTGATGCTGCTGATCCTGAACCTGCCGCTGGTGGGCTTCTGGGTGAAGCTGCTCAAGGTGCCCAAGCCCCAGCTGTACGCGGGCATCCTGATCTTCGCCACCGTGGGCGTGTACGGCATGCGCCAGTCGGCGTTCGACCTGGTGCTGCTCTACGCCATCGGCGTGCTGGGCGTGGTGATGCGGCGCTTCGACTTCCCCACCGCGCCGGTGGTGGTGGGCATGATCCTGGGCCCGCTGGCCGAGGCGCAGCTGCGCAACGCGCTGTCCATCGGCGAAGGCCACTGGGGCGTGCTGGTGCAGCGCCCGGGCTCGGCCACGCTGCTGGCGCTGGTGGTGGCGGTGCTGGTGCTGCCGCGCTTCCTGGCCTGGCGCCGCCGCACCAAGAGCGGCCCCCGGACGCCCGCGCCGATCCCGCACGGCTGAGGCCCACGACACCCGCCGGCCACGCCGCGCGGCGCCCCCGGCTGGCCCCTCCACGGGCTGGCCCCCTCCACCCGACTCATGCCGCGCACGCAGCCCGCCACGGGGCCGCGTGGCGGCGGAGCTCGCGCCGCCGGCGGCAAGGCTGGCGGCGCGGTACGACACGCCCGGACCGCGCCGTGCCGCTCTCCGGGAACGCCCATCACCATGAGGAGATCCCCGATGAAGAAACTCGCCATTGCGCTGGCCGCGCTGCCCGCCGCCGCCGCCGTGCATGCCCAGTCCAACGTTCAGCTCTACGGCCTGGTCGATGCCGGCGTGGAGTACGTGAACCACGCCAGCGCCACGGGCGGCAGCGTCACGCGGCTGACCTCCGGCGGCATGAACACCTCGCGCTTCGGCCTGCGCGGCTCGGAGGACCTGGGCGGAGGCCTCAAGGCCCTGTTCCAGCTCGAAGGCGGCCTCTTCATCGACAACGGCAGCTCCGACGGCAACCTGTTCGGCCGCCACGCCACCGTCGGGCTGGAAGGTGGCTTTGGCCGCCTGGTCGCTGGCCGCTCGTTCACCACCGCCTACGACTTCATGCTGCCTTTCGATCCCATGGGCTACGCGCCGTCCTACTCGTGGGCGACGGGCGCGCACGGCTCGCCGACGGCGGCCACCGTTCCGGCCACGCCCGTGAACCGCTACGCCATGACCACGTCGGCCAGCAACCTGCTCAAGTACCAGGGCACCTTCAGCGGCTTCAAGGTCGGCGCCACCTACGCCTTCGGCGAGCAGGCGGGCAGCACGGGCGATTCGGCCGTCGCGATGCTGGGTGTCGGCTACGGCGCGGGGCCGGTCAGCGCCGCGCTGACCATCGAGCGCGCCAATGGCAACACCTTGGCGACCGGCGGCCGCGACAAGACCACCTCGGCCCACGCCGGCCTGGCCTACGCCATTTCCGACGCCTGGGCGGTGAAGGCGGGCTACCGCTACTTCAAGCGCGACAACGTCGCGACGGCCGACCTGCGCGGCGACACGATGTGGGTGGGCGTGAACTGGCAGGCCCTGCCCGCGCTGGGCCTGACCGCCGCCGTCTACCACGTCAACGTCCGGGACACGAGCCTGGGCCTGCCCGAGGCCGACCCGACGCTGTACGTGCTGCGCGCCAAGTACGCGCTGTCCAAGCGCACCGACCTCTACGCCGTCACCGGCCATTCCCGGGCCAAGAACGGCCAGTTCGTGGGTCTCACGCGCTCCGGCAGCCCCGAGGGCGTGACGGGCTTTGCCGATACGCAGACCGGCGTGATCGTCGGCGTGCAGCACCGCTTCTGATCCGATTCGCTGCGCTGCCGCGGTCCGGTTCCAGGGCGGACCGCGTGCCTTCAGCCGCCGCGGGAGGTGTCCCGCGGCGGCTTTTTTGCTTTCAGGCCGCGGCGCCCAGCGCCAGCGCGCGCTCGCGCTGCAGCGCGCGCTCGGCCGCCGGCGCGTCCTCCAGCGGCCAGCCCTGCAGGTGGCGCTGCGCCAGGGCGGCCAGGGCGTCCAGCCAGGCTGGCGCGTCGTTGAGGCAGGGGATGTAGTGGTAGGTCTTGCCGCCGGCGCCCAGGAAGGCGGCGCGCACTTCCTGGTTGATCTCCTCCAGCGTCTCCAGGCAGTCGGCCGGGAAGCCGGGGCACATCACGTCCACGCGCTGCTGACCGGCGCGGGCCAGCGCCACCAGCGTGGGCTCGGTGTAGGGCTGCAGCCACTCGGCCTTGCCAAAGCGGCTCTGGAAGGTCACCAGCCATTCGTCCTTGTCCAGCCCCAGCCGCTCGGCCAGCAGCCGCGCCGTCTTGTGGCATTCGCAGTGGTAGGGGTCGCCCAGCTCCAGCGTGCGCTTCGGGACGCCGTGAAAGCTCATCACCAGCTTGTTGCCCCGGCCGTGCTGCTGCCAGTGCGCGCGCACCTGCGCCGCC
The DNA here is from genome assembly GCF_937926365.1 of uncultured Azohydromonas sp. Lineage (GTDB taxonomy): Bacteria > Pseudomonadota > Gammaproteobacteria > Burkholderiales > Burkholderiaceae_C > Azohydromonas. The sequence goes on from NZ_CALAOH010000165.1 coordinate 35,026, forward strand.
AGCGCGCCGATGTAGCCCACGTCGTCCGGGTAGTGGTTGACGAAGCGGATTTCGGGCTGGCGGCGCTGCGCGGCCAGCCAGCGGCCCACGGCGTCGTTGGCGGTGGCGGTGGTGGAGGCGGCGTACTGTGGATACAGCGGCAGCACCAGCACGCGCGTGGCGCCGGCGGCGGCCAGCTCGTCGAGCACCTGCGGGATGGCGGGGCTGCCGTAGCGCATGGCGTGGCGCACCAGCACCGACGCCGGCAGGCGCTGCTGCAGGCCCTCGGCCTGGCGCCGCGTCCACACCGCCAGCGGCGAGCCCCCGGCCGTCCAGATGCTGGCGTACTTGGCCGCGGACTTGGCGGGCCGCACGCGCAGGATCACGCCGTGCAGGATCGGCAGCCAGGCCGCACGCGGGATTTCCACCACGCGCGGGTCGCCCAGGAACTCGGCCAGGTAGCGGCGCAGCGCCGGGGCGGTGGGGGCGTCGGGCGTGCCCAGGTTGACCAGCAGCACCGCGGTGCGCTCGGCCGTGCCGTGGCGGTGGGAGGCAGGGGAAGTCATGCCCAAATTGTCCCCGATGCCCCGACGCGACACGGGCTGGCCGGGAGGCTGGAAGACGGGACGAGGAGGGGGCCGCGAAGCGCGGCGCGTGGGCTCAGCGGGCGCCAGCGGCGGGGAGGATGTCCTCGCCCAGGCGCAGCACCTCGAAGTGCAGTACCGGGGCATTGGCGTCGCCGCCCGGCGGCACGCCCAGGCCGATCTCGCCGCTGCCGTGCAGCGTGCAGCTGCCGCGGCGCAGGCTCAGTACGGCGCGGTCGTGGGCAAAGCGCACGTAGCTGCCGTTGAAGCTGAGGTCGGTGAACTGGAAGGCGCCGCCGTGCCAGTCGATGCGCGCGTGCGAGCGCGAGACGCGGGAGTCGTCGATGCAGCAGCCGGCCTGCGGGCTGCGGCCCAGCACCAGCGGCAACTGGGCGGTGGCGAAGATGCGTTCCTGGCCGCGCCACTTCAGGCGCAGCGCCTCGGGCTCGCCGGGCTGGGGCAGGGCGTCGCCGAACTGCGTGGCCGCGCCGTCCATGACCGCGTGGTGGCTTTGCAGCAGGTGCACCTGCACCGGCTCGGCTCGGCCGCGCAGCTGCAGCCGGTCCAGCGCGCGGAAGCGCACCTGCTGCGAGGGCTGCAGCCCGGCGAGCACGTCCACCGTCACCAGCGTCTCGTTGTCGCCCGCGTGGTCCAGCAGCCGCGCCGCGACGTTGACGGCGTCGCCGAAGCAGTCGCTCTCGATTTCCACCACCTCGCCGCGCGCCATCGCCACCTGCAGCTTGAGCGCGCCGGCGGCCACGCTGGCAGCGGTGGCCGCGCCGCTGCCGCGCGGCGGGCGCTGCAGCGCCTGGTGCATGGCGTCGGCCGCGGCGACGGCGCGGGTGGCGTCCTCGAACACCGCCATCAGGCCATCGCCCAGCGTCTTGATCACGTGCCCGCCACCACGCTCCACGCACTCGCCCAGCAGACCCACGGCGCCCGTGACGAGCGTGCTGGCGGCGGCGTTGCCCAGGCGCTCGAACAGCCCGGTGGAACCGCGCAGATCGGCAAACAGGACAGTGCGTTCAAGGATTCGAGGCATGGGCCCCGGCAGTTTAGCCGCCGCCTTGCGTGACTCAGTGCACAAAAACGACAGCCCCGGGAGCACCGGGGCCGTCAACAGCTGCTGCGGATTGCCGAAGACTGGGCCGCCTTTGGGCGGCTTTCACCGGCCTGACAAAAAGGCAAAAAAAAGCCACCCGCAGGTGGCCTTCGGATGACCGGTCGATCACAGGTTGTCGAGGTAGGTGCGCAGCTTGTCCGAGCGCGTCGGGTGCTTGAGCTTGCGGATGGCCTTGGCCTCGATCTGGCGGATGCGCTCGCGGGTGACGTCGAACTGCTTGCCG
>NZ_CALAOH010000166.1 GCF_937926365.1 uncultured Azohydromonas sp.
TCGACGGCATCGCCTTCCAGACCAACATCCTGGCGCTCAACGCCGCGGTGGAGGCCGCGCGCGCCGGCGACGCCGGGCGCGGCTTCGCGGTGGTGGCCGGCGAGGTGCGCACGCTGGCGCAGCGCTCGGCCGGGGCGGCGCGGGAGATCAAGGGCCTGATCGAGGAGAGCCTGACCAAGGTCCAGGCCGGCAGCGCGCTGGCCGATCAGGCCGGCCACGCCATGGGCGAGATCGTGGGCCAGGTCGAGCGCGTGCGGCAGCTCATCGCCGACATCAACAGCGCCACCAACCAGCAGGCCGACGGCATCGGCCAGATCAACGAGGCCGTGACGCAGCTCGACCGCACCACGCAGCAGAACGCCGCGCTGGTGGAGGAATCCGCCGCCGCGGCCAGCAGCCTGCAGCAGCAGGCCGAACAGCTGGTGCAGGCGGTGGCGGCATTCCGGCTGCCGGAAGGGGTGGCGGGGCGCGCGGCGGCGATGGCGTAGCGAGGCTGTCCGGGGAAAGTACGTTCAGGTTGTAACCCGTAGCCAGGGCGCTACACACCTTGCGCCGTCATGCCCGCGAAAGCGGGAGCCTCCTGGCAGGACCGGATTGTCCTGTGGCAGAGCTTCGTGGAGCGCCGCCAGGCCCGGTGCCTCGCTTGCCTAGAATCGGCGGCTTTTGGCTGCCTGCCTCCCTTCATGACCACACCTGATGCTTTGAGCCGCCCCCACTGGCGGCGGCGTGCCGTCCTGGCCGCGCTCGGCGCGGCGGCGGGTGCGCCGGCGCTGGCGCAGTTCCGTGTCGAGATCAGCGGCGTCGGCGCGACGCAGATCCCGATCGCCATCGCGCGTTTTCGTGATGAAAAACTCGGCGGCCAGCCCATCAGCGAGATCGTGCGCGCCGACCTGGAACGCAGCGGGCTGTTCCGCGCCATCGAGGCGCCGGGCGTGCTCGACGAGGGCTCGCTGCCGGTGATGAGCGAGTGGAAGGGCCGCAACGTGGACGCGCTGGCGCTGGGTTCGGTGAGCCGCCTGGCCGACGGCCGCTTCGACGTGCGCCACAAGCTTTGGGACGTGGTCAAGGGCGAGGACCTGGGCGGCCAGGCCTACGCGGTGCCCAGCGCCGACCTGCGGCTGGCCGCGCACCGCGTGGCCGACGCCATCTACGAGAAGCTCACGGGCGAGAAGGGCGTGTTCTCCACCCGCATCGCCTACGTCACGCGCGCCGCAGGCCGCTACACGCTGCGCGTCACGGACGCCGACGGCGAGGGCGGGCAGGTCGCGCTGGCCAGCCCCGAGCCCATCATCTCGCCGGCCTGGTCGCCCAACGGGCGCGAACTGGCCTACGTCAGCTTCGAGACGCAGAAGGCCGTGGTGTGGGTGCAGGACATCTCCAGCGGCGCGCGGCGCAAGGTGGCCGACTTCCGCGGCAGCAACAGCGCCCCGGCCTGGTCGCCCGACGGCGGCCAGCTCGCCGTCACGCTCTCGCGCGAGGGCGGCTCGCAGCTGCACGTGATGGACCGCGGCGGCGGCAACGTGCGGCGCCTGACCAGCAGCTCCGCCATCGACACCGAGCCGGTGTTCAGCCCCGACGGACGCCAGATCTACTTCGTGAGCGACCGTGGCGGCAGCCCGCAGGTCTACCGCATGGCGGCCAGCGGCGGCAGCCCGGAGCGCGTGACCTTCAACGGCGGCTACAACATCAGCCCCGCCATCAGCCCCGACGGGCGCTCCATGGCCTACATCACGCGCCAGGGCGGCGCCTTCAAGCTGATGGTGATGGACCTCGCCAGCGGCGACGTGCGCGCGCTCACCGACACCTCGGACGACGAGAGCCCCAGCTTCGCCCCCAACGGCCGGCTGATCATCTACGCCACCCGCAGCGGCGGGCGCGACGTGCTCATGACCACCACGCTGGACGGCCGCATCAAGACGCGGCTGCTGTCCTCGGGCCTGGACGTGCGCGAGCCCGTGTGGGGGCCCTTCGGCCGTTGAGCCTGCAACCGTGACGGCGCCGCCTTTGGCGGGGCGCCGCGGGCTTTGGGTCAGAATTCCTTTTATTTTTTCGTCAAGGAGTGGAAACGATGAATGCAATGCGTGGCAGCCTGGGTGCGCTGGCGGCGGCGGCCCTGCTGGCCGGTTGCGCCTCCGGCGTGAAGCTCAACGAGACCCCGGTGGAGACGCGCACGCCCGTGGCGGCCGACGCCAACGCCGGTGCCGGTGCCGGCGCGGGCGGCGCGCCGCAGTCGCAGGTCACGACGGTGAGCGTGGACCCGAACGCCGCGGCGGCCAATGCGCCGCGCGTCGTGTACTTCGACTTCGACAGCTTCGTGGTCAAGGACGAGTACCGCCCGGTGGTGGAGGCGCAGGCCAAGCGGCTGAACGCCGACAAGAGCAAGCGCGTGAGCATCGAGGGCCACACGGACGAGCGCGGTGGCCGCGAGTACAACCTGGCGCTGGGCCAGAAGCGCGCCGAGGCCGTGGCGCGCTCCATGAGCCTGCTGGGCGTCAACGCCGCGCAGATCGAGCCGGTGAGCTTCGGCGAGGAGCGTCCGGCGGTGCAGGGCAGCGATGAAGGCGCCTGGGCCAAGAACCGTCGCGCCGAGATCAAGGACCGCTGACATGCACACCCCGCGCTTCCTGGCCCTGGCGGCGGCGCTGGCGCTGGCGCTGCCCGCGGCGCGTGCCGAGATCTTTCCGGACAACGAAGCGCGGCGCGCCATCCTGGAGCTGCGCAAGCAGGTCGAGGAGGCCGCCAAGGCGCAGAAGGCGCTGGACGCGCAGATGCAGGAGCAGCTCACGCAGCTGCGCCGCAGCCTGGTGGACCTCAACAACCAGCTCGAAACCCAGCGCGCCGAGATGGCTACGCTGCGCGGCTCCAACGAGCAGCTCGCGCGCGACCTGGCCGAGCTGCAGCGCCGCCAGAAGGACATCGCGCAGGGTGTGGACGAGCGCATGCGCAAGTTCGAGCCGCAGAAGGTCACGCTCGACGGCAAGGAGTTCAGCGCCGATCCGGAGGAGAAGCGCCAGTACGAGGAGGCCGTGGCGCTGCTGCGCAATGCCGACTTCGCCGGCGCCGCCAACGCCTTCGGTGCCTTCCTCAAGCGCTGGCCGCAGAGCGGCTATGTCGACGCCGCGCGCTTCTGGCTGGGCAACGCCCAGTACGGCAAGCGCGAATACAAGGAAGCCATCGCCACCTTCCGCGCCTTCGTCGCGGCCTCGCCGCAGCACCCGCGCGCGGCCGAGGCGCTGCTGGCCGCGGCCAATGCGCAGGCCGAGGCCAAGGACACCCGGGGCGCGCGCGCCACGCTCAACGAGCTGGTGAGCAAGTACCCGCAGTCCGAAGCGGCGGTGGCTGGCCGCGAGCGGCTGGCGGCGCTGAAGTGACGTCCATGGCGGCGGCCCAAGGCGACGTGCAGCACCTGCCGCCCGGGGCCGGTCCGTTGGACGAGGCCGACGACGAGCGCCGCTTCGGCGGGCTGCGCCGCCTGCATGGCGAGCAGGCTTACGCGCGGCTGCGCGGTGCGCGGCTGGCGGTGGTGGGCGTGGGCGGCGTGGGCTCTTGGGCGGTGGAGGCGCTGGCGCGCTGCGGCGTGGCCTCGCTCACGCTCATCGACCTGGACCACGTGGCCGAGTCCAACATCAACCGCCAGGTGCAGGCGCTGGGCACCACGGTGGGCATGGCCAAGGTGGAGGCGTTGCGCGGGCGCATCGCCGACATCCATCCGGGCTGCGTGGTGCACGGCGTGGAGGACTTCGTCGAGCCCGGCAACTGGCCGGCGTTGCTGCCGCAACCGGTGGACGGGCTCATCGACGCCTGCGACCAGTCGCGCGCCAAGCTGGCGCTGGCCGACTGGGCGCTGCGCGAGCGCGTGCCCTTCGTCAGCGTGGGTGCGGCCGGAGGGAAGCTGCAGCCGCATCTGGTGGAAGTGGAAGACCTGGCCGACACCACGCACGACCCGCTGCTGGCGGGCCTGCGCCAGCGCCTGCGCAAGCGGGGCGCGCCGCGCAAGGGCGCCATCGGCGTGCGCTGCGTGTTCTCGCGTGAGAGCGTGCGCCCGCCCGCAGACGCCGCCTGCTCGGTGGACGGCAGCCTCAACTGCCACGGCTACGGCTCCAGCGTCACCGTCACCGCCACCTTCGGCCTGGTGGCCGCGGCCGAGCTCACGCGGCTGGTACTGGCGCGGCGCTGAGACTGCCACCGACGCTGCGTGGACATCCGCCTGCGCAGGGGTACACAAAAAAGTGCTCGGCGCTTTGCAAAGCCCAAAAACATTGCTAGAATGCAAGTCTTCGCAGACGGCGATTCGGTTGATCAAGCAGTTGATTGAGCGAAGGGGTTGTTAGCTCAGCCGGTAGAGCAGCGGACTTTTAATCCGTTGGTCGCAGGTTCGAATCCTGCACAACCCACCATCGTTTGCGTCGAGGTTTGATCGGGGGCTCTTAGCTCAGCTGGTAGAGCAGCGGACTCTTAATCCGTTGGTCGTAGGTTCGAATCCTACAGGGCCCACCAGACAAACTTCGGCGCGAGTCGAAGGCAAATCGGCGTACTGCGAATGTCGGGCTCTTAGCTCAGCTGGTAGAGCAGCGGACTCTTAATCCGTTGGTCGTAGGTTCGAATCCTACAGGGCCCACCAAGACAATCGCGAACAGCCTGTAGTGGAAACACCGCAGGCTGTTTTGCTTTGGGCGGCGATTTTCGAGGCATCGCTCAAGCGACTCCTGGCGCCAGGGCTTCCGGCCCGCACCTAGCATGACCGGCGTGCAAATCCTTGCCGTGCGGGAGAAGCGCCATGGCGATCCAGCTCAACCACACCATTGTTCACGCCCGCGACGCTGCCGCGTCCGCGCGCTTCCTGGCCGAGTTGCTGGGTCTGGGCGAGCCGGTGCGATTCGGGCCTTTCCACGCGGTGGAACTGGCCAACGGCGTGACGCTGGACTTTCTGGACAGCGACGAAGTGCCGTTGGTCGAGCACTACGCCTTCCTGCTCAGCGAAGCCGAGTTCGACCAGGTTTTCGAGCGTATTCGCGTGCGCGGACTGCCGTACTGGGCCGACCCGGGCCACCGGCGCCTGAACCAGATCAACCATGGCGATGGTGGCCGCGGCCTGTATTGGAGCGATCCGGACGGGCACAACCTGGAAATATTGACCCGGCCTTACGGCAGCGGCGGCGGCTGAAATAAAAGCGTCGCTTTGCGCTGACAGACTACAAATTCCGTCTCAGGGTTTCCCCAACCTTTGTGGACAACTCTGTGGGCGGACTGCATAAACCGCTGCTAAGTGCTTGAAATGCCAAGGCTCAAATTGCCGTGCTGAAAAAAGCGGCAATTGATCGGATATCGCGTGCCGGCTCCGGTTTCTTTGCTGACCTGTAACAAGGCGCGATGCGCTGAGGGCTGTCCCCATCTTCTGTGGGCAAGTCTGTGAGCCGGCTGCCCACAGCGCACGCAAGTGCTTGATTCGTCAACAGTCGGCCCAGGCTGCCTCATAAAGAGGCAGCCCGGGATATCAATGCGCCAACAGCACCGGCACCGTCATGGACTGCAGCACGGTGCGGCTGGCACCGCCGAGCATGAGCTCGCGGGCGCGGCTGTGGCCGTAGCAGCCCATGACCAGCAGGTCGGCGCTGACGTCGGCCGCCAGCGACAGCAGCGCGTCGCCGATCTCGTGCGGCGCCGGGCCCTCGCGGTGGTACTCGGCCTCGATGCCGTGGCGGCGCAGCAGCGGCTCCAGCTCGTGCGGGTCGCTGCCCCAGCTCGCCACGTGCACCTCCGCGCCCTCCTGCAGCAGCGGCAGCGCCGCGGCCACGGCGCGCGCGGACTCGCGCGTGGGCTTCCAGGCGATCAGCACCCGCTGCCCCACGTCGGTGAAGCGGCCGGCATAAGGTACCGACAACACCGGACGGCCGCTGTCCAGCGCCACCGTCTCCACGAAATCCGCCGGCACGCCCGGGCCGGCCGGGTCGTCGCGGTCGAACTGGCCCAGCACCACCAGGTCGTGCACCAGCGCCTGGCGCACGAACGCAGGCACCACCGGCCTGTCGGCGTCGATCTCGGCCCAGCGCACCAGCGCGCCGGCATCGGCGCTGTCGAACAGCGCGCGCGCCTGGGCGCGGCGCTCGGCATCCAGCGTCGGCGCCAACACCAGGCTCTGGCCCTCGGCGAGCAGGTGCCGGCCATGGGGCAGCACCGGCGCGGGCGTGTAGAGCGCGGTGACCGTGGCGTCCAGCCGGTGTGCCAGCGCCGAGGCCACGCCGATGCGTGCGGCGCAGCGCGGCGAGGGATCGACGTGCAGCAGGATGGAAGCAATGGGGCTCATGTAAAGGTCTCCCTCTTCAGCGGTTGCGGGGCGGGCCGGTGCGCCGTGGAGCGCGGGGCGATCAGGTGGTTCGTGTCGTGGACGATCGCCGCGCCGGCCTTGGGTCAAGCCAATTTAGGAAGCCGTCGCGCCGCCGCGCTTGCGCTGGATCAAGCGCCCCGGCGCAGCGTGACGGCGCCGCCACGGTGGCGTGCGCTCCGGCCGCCGCGCCGCGCCGCGCGTCGCGCTGCATGTCCCCGCCGTCCACGGCCCCGCGCGCCCCGGCGCACCATCACCCGCTTCTGCCTTTGCGGGAGCACCGCCGATGAAGTCTCTTACCCCTTGCCATCCCACCCGCCGCGCGCTGCTGGGCGCCACGCTGCTCGGTGGCCTGGGCGCCGTGCCCGCGCTGCGCGCGCAGGGCGAAGAGCCCGAGGTCGCCACCGTGGCGCGCGGCCTGGAGCGGCCCTGGAGCCTGGGCTTCCTGCCCGATGGGCGCATGCTCGTCACCGAGAAGGCCGGCCGACTGCGCGTAGTGGCCGACGGGCGCCCGGGCGCGCCGCTGCAGGGCGTGCCGGCCGTGGACGCCGACGGGCAGGGCGGCCTGCTGGACGTGGTGCCGGCGCCCGATTTCGCGTCCAGCCGCACCCTCTACTTCGGCTTCAGTGAGCCCGCGCCCAGCGGCCGCGGCAACGGCACCGCCGTGGCGCGCGCCGTGCTCGACGGCGAGCGGCTGCGCGAGGTCCAGGTGGTGTTCCGCCAGGAGCCCAAGGTTGCCAGCAGCGCGCACTTCGGCTGCCGGCTGGTGTTCGGCCGCGACGGCAACCTTTTCATCACCCTGGGCGACCGCTTCTCGCGCCGCGACGACGCGCAGGACCTCTCGAACCACCTCGGCAAGATCGTGCGCATCGCCCCCGACGGCTCCGTGCCGCGCGACAACCCGCTGCTCGGCCGGCGCGGGGCGCGGCCGGAAATCTGGAGCTGGGGCCACCGCAACGTGCAGGGCGCGGCGCTGCATCCCGCCACCGGCGCGCTGTGGACGCACGAGCACGGACCGCAGGGCGGCGATGAGCTCAACGTCGTCACCGGCGGCAAGAACCACGGCTGGCCGGTGATCACGGCCGGGCGCGAGTACGGCAGCGGTGCCGCCATCGGCCAGGGCGAGACCCGCGCCGACGTCGCGCCCGCGCTGCGCACCTGGGTGCCCTCGGTGGCCCCCAGCGGCATGGCCTTCGTCACCAGCGACCGCTACCCCGGCTGGAAGGGCAGCCTGCTCATCGGTACGCTCAAGGCGCAGCGGCTGCTGCGGCTCACGCTCGACGGCGAACGCGTCACGGGCGAGCAGCGGCTGCTGGCCGGCCTGGGCGAGCGCATCCGCGACGTGCGCCAGGGGCCGGACGGGCGCATCTGGCTGCTCACGGACAGCGGCGACGGGCGGGTGCTGAGGCTGGGGTGACGAACGGTTGCCAATGCACCCGCCGCCTTCTTGTCGCACGTCAAGCCGCCCGGGGAGCGCCAATGGCCTGACGGCTCCTTGAAAGCCCCGGCACGACACAATCCCCGGCATGAGTGCTTCCAACGCCATGGCGGTGTGTTCGCTGCCCATTGAAGGGATGAGCTGCGCCTCCTGCGTCACGCGGGTGGAGAAGGCGCTGGCGGCGGTGCCCGGGGTGCGGCAGGCCAGCGTCAACCTTGCCACCGAGGCCGCCAGCGTGCAGGCCGAGGGGCCGGTGCCGCTGCAGGCGCTGCGCGCGGCGGTGCAGCGCGCGGGCTACCGCGTCAGCGAACAGACGGTGCGGCTGCGCGTGGAGGGTATGACCTGCGCCTCCTGCAGCGCGCGCGTGGAGCGCGTGCTCTCGCGCCAGCCGGGCGTCATCTCCGCCAGCGTCAACCTCGCCACCGAGCAGGCCGAGGTGGTGCTGGCCGCACGCGAGCCCGACGTGGCCGCGCTGGTGCAGGTGGTGGAGCGCGCCGGCTACAAGGCTTTCCCCGTGCCGGAGGACAACGGCGCCGCCGCCGCGCGCCGCCCCGCCGCCGATGCGCGGCCCGTGGTCGCCGCGCTGGCCTTGTCCCTGCCGCTGGTGCTGCCCATGGTGGGGCTGCTGTGGGGCTCGCACTGGATGCTGCCGGGCTGGCTGCAGTGGCTGCTGGCCACGCCGGTGCAGTTCGTGCTGGGTGCGCGCTTCTACAGGGCGGGCTGGAAGGCGCTGCGCGCGGGCAGCGGCAACATGGACCTGCTGGTGGCGCTGGGCACCTCGGCCGCCTACGGCCTGAGCGTGTACCTGCTGCTGACCGGCGGCATGCACCTGTACTTCGAGGCCTCGGCGGTGGTGATCGCGCTGGTGCTGCTGGGCAAGTGGCTGGAGGCGCGCTCCAAGCGCCAGACGACGGCAGCCATCCGCGCGCTGCAGGCGCTGCGCCCCGAGTCCGCGCGCGTGCGCCGCGAGGACGGCAGCGAGTTGGAACTGCCCCTGGCGCAGGTGCGCAGCGGCGACCTGGTGGTGGTGCGCCCGGGCGAGCGCATCGCCGTGGACGGCGAGATCGTCGAAGGGGCCAGCCAGGTGGACGAATCCCTGATCACCGGCGAGAGCCTGCCCGTCGCGAAACAGCCCGGCGACCGCGTCACCGGCGGCGCCGTCAACGCCGAAGGCCGGTTGCTGGTGCGCGCCACCACGGTGGGGGCGGAGTCCACGCTGGCGCGCATCGTGCGGCTGGTGGAGTCGGCGCAGGCGGCCAAGGCGCCGATCCAGCGCCTGGTGGACCGCGTCAGCGCCGTGTTCGTGCCGGTGGTGCTGGCGCTGGCGCTGCTGACGTTGCTGGGTTGGGGGGGCGCCACGCACGACTGGGAGCGGGCCATCCTCAACGCCGTGGCGGTGCTGGTGATCGCCTGCCCCTGCGCGCTGGGCCTGGCCACGCCCGCGGCGCTGATGGCCGGCACGGGCGTGGCGGCGCGGTACGGCATCCTGATCAAGGACGCCGAGGCGCTGGAGGTGGCGCACGCGCTGGCGGTGGTGGCCTTCGACAAGACCGGCACGCTGACGCAGGGCCGGCCCGATCTGCTGGCCTGCGAGCCGGTGCCCGGCGGCGATGCCGCCGAAGTGCTGGCCCTGGCTGCCGCGCTGCAGGCGCACAGCGAGCACCCGCTGGCGCACGCGGTGCAGGCGGCGGCGGCGCAGCGGGGCCTCGGGCCGGCCGA
>NZ_CALAOH010000167.1 GCF_937926365.1 uncultured Azohydromonas sp.
GTTGCAGCTGCAGCGCCTGGATCTCGTCGCGGCTGGCCAGCTCGATGGGCTCCAGGTCGCCAGGGGCGGGTTGCTTCACGGGCATGGCTTGTCTCCTCTCGTGATGGCAGGTTTTCAGGCCTTGACCGCGGGCCGGCCCTTGGCGGTGTAGGAGCGGCCGCGGAACACCGCGATGCGCTCGCCGCGCTGGTTCTCCACCGTCACGTCGTAGACGCCGGTGCGCCCGGCACGCGACACCTCGGCACAGCGCGCGGTCAGCACGTCGCCCAGGCGGCCCGGGGCGACGAAATCGATGCTGAAGCCCGAGGCCACGGTCAGCTCGTCATAGGAGTTGCAGCCGTAGGCGAAGGCCGTGTCGGCCAGCGTGGCGATGAGCCCGCCATGGCAGATGGCGTGGCCGTTGAGCATGTGCTCGCGCACCGTCATGGTCAGCGTGGCGCTGCCCGGCCCGATGGCCGTGACTTCCATGCCCAGCGCCTGCGCGGCGCGGTCCTCGGCGAACATGCCGGCGCGAACGCGCTCGGCGACTTGCTGCGGCGTCGCAGTCATTGAACCTCCGGTAAAGCTTCAGCGGTCGGTGAAGACGGGGGCGCGCTTGGCGCCGAAGGCGGCCACGCCTTCCTGGTAGTCGTGCGCGAAACCCAGCTCGCGCTGCAGCTTCGCTTCGGCCGTGAGCGCATGCGGCAGGCTCAGCTGCTGCGCCTCGTCCATGGCCTGCCGCGTGGCCACCAGCGCCTTGGTCGGCATGCCCGCCAACCGCTGGGCCAGCGCCTGCGCCTGCTCCATCAGCGCCGCGTCGTCCACGCAGCGCCAGATCAACCCGATGCGCTCGGCCTCCTCCGCCGGCAGCTTGTCGCCCAGCAGCGCCAGCCCCAGCGCGCGGGCACGGCCCACCAGCCGCGGCAACAGCCAGGTGCCGCCGCTGTCGGGCACCAGCCCGATCTTGGAGAAGGCCTGGATGAAGCTGGCCGAGCGCGCCGCCAGCACGATGTCGCCGCACAGCGCCAGGTTGGCGCCCGCGCCGGCAGCCGCGCCGTTGACGGCCACCACCACCGGCACCGGCATGCTGCGCAGCCGCCGCACCAGCGGACCGTAGTAGCGCTCGATGGCCACGCCCAGGTCCTTGGGCGGCTGGGCGGGATCGGGGCTCACCAGCGGGTCCGACAAATCCTGCCCGGCGCAGAAGGCCCGCCCCGCGCCGGTGAGCAGCACGCAACGCACGCTCCGGTCCGCGGCGGCGTTCTCCAACTCCGCCCGCAGCAGCGAGTGCATCTCGCCGTTGAAGCTGTTGAGCGCAGCCGGCCGGTTCAGCGTCAGCGTGCGCACGGCGCCGCTCTGGGACTTCAGGATCAGGGACTCGGGCACCTTGGCAACTCCTGCATTCAAGCTCGGTCGGCTGTCCTCGTTGTTGGCAATCATTTACCGACCGTTCGGTAGATGATAGGTCGTGGGGCGGCCTTGAGCCAGATCAGGCGCACCCGGACAAACCCTGGTTCAAGCCATGACTACGGGAAAAACCTGAGCGGCGGCATGCGCATTCCTGCCGGCACGCCATGTGCACCAACCGGGTTTTGCAGCGCCTGCGGCCACCGTCGCGGGAAGATGGGCCGAGGGTCGCGGCCGCCGGCCGCGCGCCCTCGATGACAAGCAACGATGGAGACAGCGGATGAGCAACGCTTCCACGCCCGACAACGGCCAATGGTTCGCCGATTTGCTGAAATCCCAGCAAGCGGCGCTGGGCCCCTTCGCCGCGGACCAGGCCTTCGCGCCCTGGATGCAGGCCGCCACGGCCTTCACGTCCTGGCAGCAGGAGACGCTCAGGCAGATGACGTCCTTCTGGCCGATGTCCATGGCCGCGGCCATTCCCGGCTTCCCCAGCGCGGTCAACGTGGCGGCCGACAAGCGCTTCTCCGCCGAGGCCTGGACCAGGCACCCGGGCTTCGAGATGCTTTCCAAGGCCTACCTCGCGCAGACGCAGGCGCTGCGCCAGGCGCTGGAGTCCGCGCCCATGGACGAGCGCAGCAAGTCGCAGTGGGGCTTCCTGCTGCGCCAGGTCGTCGATGCGCTGAGCCCCGCCAACTGCCTGCTCACCAATCCCGAGGCGCTGCAGACGGCGGTGGACACCGGCGGGCGCAGCCTGATCGAGGGCGCGCGGCTGTTCATGGAAGACTTTGCCAAGGGCCGCGTCTCCATGACCGACGAGAAGGCCTTCGAGGTCGGCAAGAACGTGGCGCTGAGCCCGGGCAGCGTGGTGTTCGAGAACGAGCTGTTCCAGCTGCTGCAGTACGCGCCGAGCACGGAGAACGTGAAGCGCACGCCGTTGCTGATCGTGCCGCCGTGCATCAACAAGTTCTACATCCTGGACCTGCAGCCCGAGAACTCGCTGGTGGCCTACGCGGTGTCGCAGGGCCACACGGTGTTCCTCGTGTCGTGGCGCAACATCGACGCCTCGCTGGGCCATCTCACCTGGGACGACTACGAGCGCCAGGGCGTGATGACGGCCATCGACGTGGCGCGCGAGATCGCCGGCAGCGAGCAGGTCAACACCCTGGGCTTCTGCATCGGCGGCTCGCTGCTGGCCTGCACGCTGGCGGTGATGGCGGCCCAGGGCACGCTCGACAAGGTCGCCAGCATGACGCTGCTGACCACGCTCCTGGACTTCAGCGACACCGGCGAGCTGGGGCTGATGATCACGCCGCAGTCCATGGCGCTGCGCGAGGCCAGCATCGGCAAGAACGGCGTGCTGCACGGACGGGAGCTGGCGCACATGTTCGCCGCGCTGCGCGCCAACGACCTGATCTGGCCCTACGTGGTCAACGGCTACCTGCAGGGCAAGGCGCCGCCGCCCTTCGACCTGCTGTACTGGAATGCCGACGACTCCAACCTGCCCGGCCCCATGGCCTGCTTCTTCATGCGCCGCGGCTACCTGGAGAACAAGATCCGCCAGCCCGGCGGCACGGTGCAGTGCGGCGTGCCGGTGGACCTGCGCCAGGTCACGGTGCCGGCCTTCCTGTACGCCTCGCGCGAGGACCACATCGTGCCGTGGAAGAGCGCCTATGCCAGCACGCAGCTCCTGGGCGGTCCGCGCACCTTCGTGCTCGGCGCCAGCGGCCACATTGCCGGCGTGATCAACCCGCCGGCCAAGAAGAAGCGCAGCTACTGGGAGCTGCCGCCGGCCGACGCCGACGATGCCGCGCCCGCCCCCGAGGCCGAGCAGTTGCCGGCGCTGGACCCGGACCCCGAGCACTGGTTCAAGCAGGCGCAGCAGTACCCGGGCAGCTGGTGGACCACGTGGAGCGAGTGGCTGGCGCGGCAGGGCGGCGATGACGAGGTGCCGGCGCGCAAGGCGCTGGGCAGCAAGAAGTTCAAGCCCATCGAGCCGGCGCCGGGGCGGTATGTGAAGGCGAAGGCGACCTGAGAAAAGGCGGTGCACGGGCGCGTGGCGCCCCTCAGCCCGTGGTCCGCTCGGCTTCGCGTGCTTCGTGCCGCACCGGCAAGCAGACTCGGAAGCGCGTACCTTCGCCCAACCGGCTGTCCACCTCGATGCGGCCGCCGTGGCGGCTCACGATGCCATAGGACACCGACAGGCCCAGCCCCGTGCCCTTGCCTACCGGCTTGGTGGTGAAGAAGGGATCGAAGATGCGTCTCAGATGTTCCGGCGCGATGCTGCAGCCGTTGTCGGCGATCTCGACAAAGACCTCGTCCGGGCTCAGGCACCCGGTCGTGACGACGATGCGGCCGCGCGACTCGCGCCCGGTCACCGCATGCGCGGCGTTGATCAGCAGATTCATGAACACCTGGTTCAGCTGCGAGGCCAGGCAATGCACCTGGGGGATCTCACCGTAGCGGCGCTCCACATCGGCCACGTACTTGATCTCGTTGTGCACGATGTTGAGCGTTGAATCCAGACCCTTGTGCAGATCGGCCCAGACCCATTCCTGCTCTCCGGCGTGCGAGAAGTCCTTCAGGTCCTGGACGATCTGGCGCACGCGCTGCACGCCCGTGCTGGACTCGCGCAACAACTCCTGCACATCCTCGCGCAGGTAGGCGTAGTCGTGTTCCTCCATCAGCATGCGCAGGGCTGCAGCGTCCGACGGTGGCAAGGCGCTCAAACGGGCCTCGAACGCGGCGACGATCGCCAACAGCGACTGCACATAGGTCTGCAAACTCGTGAGATTGGAGCCGACGTAGCCGATCGGGTTGTTGATCTCATGTGCCACGCCGGCCGCGAGCTGACCGATCGAGGCCATCTTCTCGGCTTGCACGAGCTGGCTTTGCGTCTTCTCAAGGCGGCGGATCAGCGCCTGCTGCTCATCGGCCTGCCGCTGGCGCTCGGCCAGTTCGGCTCGCAGACGATCGTTGCGATCGTTGAGCTCGCGCGACATCAGGTTGAGTGATCGCTCGATCATCGCGCGATCGGTGTCAGCGTCTTCGTAGGCCTGGCTGATGGCGGCGAGCAGGTTTTCCAGCCCTGCAGGCGTCGCCTCGATCGAGCCGAAG
This sequence comes from uncultured Azohydromonas sp., assembly GCF_937926365.1. GTDB lineage: Bacteria > Pseudomonadota > Gammaproteobacteria > Burkholderiales > Burkholderiaceae_C > Azohydromonas. Next base: position 4,501 of record NZ_CALAOH010000167.1, read on the forward strand.
GCGCGCCTGAGCTGGCGCTGCAGCAATTTGTGCGATGAGGCCGGGGTGGCCCCGGTGGACGGATCGGTGTTCATGCTTCGGCGAAGGTGGCGATCTCGGCGCCGTCGCTGCCAGGCGCAATGGTCACCTCGACGCTTTCGACGGTGCGACTTTCAAAGTGCGCCGCAGTGACCACGAGCGTGTCGTCGTGGACGGTCGTTCCCGCCACCTCGCCCGCGGTCGAGCAACCCACGCAGGTGGCGTGCGGGAACGCCACGCGCAGCGCGCTCGTTGGCTCGTCGCGTTGCAGCAAGGCGCCGCCGCCGAAGACAAACACCAACTGTGCCGGCGAGTCACCTGCCGGCAGAGCAGGCGCCCAGCCGGCAGCGCGGGTCCATAGGTACTGGCCGATGTGCATGAGGTCTCCGTTGCGCAAGGGCCCGACGTTCGAGGCCGGGGATCGTGCAGTTATCGGCTGGTTCGGGGTGGAATCGAGGCGTGCGAGTCCCACTCCCGTGGCGAACTTCACGCCCGGGCGCCACGACGCCTCAACCCGCCTCCAGACAGGCCGAAGAGTTCTACAGCGGGTGGTGTTCCGAATGCCTGCTGCAACTGTGCAGACGCCAGGCATCCGGATGCGTCCGTCCCGCGCCCAGTTGTGTTCTATCCATGCGCGCGGCCGCCTGCTGCGACGCGCGGCAAGGCCGAAACCTGTTGTCCAAGCTCGTTCCATCGCCATGCAAGCGCCTATCCCTCCCGAGACGACGGCCACCCACGACGTGGCCTTGTTGGGCGACGACGCGCGTGTGCTGATCGAGCATTCGCAGGCCGCTCACTTCGTGATCCAGGACGAGCGCATCGTCTATGCCAACCCGATGTTCGCGACACTGATCGGCTGGCCGCGAGAGGAGCTGATCGGCCAGCCCCATCACGTCGCCACGCCGCCCGAGCATCTGGAGCGCACGCGCGAGACCATTGCGCGCCGCTTCGCAGGCAAGGTGGGGCGCCCCGGCCAGATGCCGATGGTGCGCCGCGACGGCAGCCGTTTCGACGCGCGCGTCTTTGCCACCCTGGTGTCCTTCGGTGGACGGCGGGCGGTGCTGGTCACCTTGGACGACATCACCGAGCTGACCGATGCCCTGCAGCGGGCGAGCTGGAATGCGCAGATGCTGGAGTGCACCGAGACGCTATGCCGCTCGGGGTCCTTCGAAATCACGCTGCCCGAGGGTCTGGTCAAGCTGTCCAGCGGGTTGCAGCAGTTGTTGGGCCTGGCAGCCGATGCGCCCGTGTGCAGCGTCGACGCGCTGGACTGGGTGCCGCCCGACGAGCGCGACTTCGTCGCGGGCATCTGGCGCAGTGCCGAACCCGGCGAGCCGTTCGACTTCCAGCATCGCGTGCTCACGACGCAGGGCCAACGCCTGACCGTGCTGCACCGCGGCCGCGTCGAGCAGAACGAGACTGGCAGGCGGCGCGGCATCGCGCTGCTGCAGGACATCACCGCGCAGCGCGACGCCGAGCAGCGCGTGCAGGAGCTGGTGACGCACGACGAGGTGACTGGCCTGCCCAACTGCGCCGCCTTCCTCGACAAGGTCGACGCCGCTATCGTCGCGGCGGGTTGGGACGAGCACATCGTCATGCTGCTCGCGATCGATGTGCCGCGCATCTCGGAGCTGCGCGACAAGATGGGCTTCGGCGCCGGGGACGCCCTGGCCATGACCTTGGCGGAGCGACTGCAGCAGGCCGCCAGCGAAGGCGAGATGGTGGCGCGCCTGGGCAGCCATGAGTTCGCACTGATGGTCGAGCTGCCGGCCGGCACCGCCGAGGCGCGTTCCATCGTGCTGGCGCGCGCCCACCGCATACGCCAGATCCTGGAGGCCCCGGTTTGCATCCACACCACCGAAACCTTCGCGCGCTGCATCATCGGCGTCGCGAGTTTCCCGGAAGACGCACAGCGACCCGCGGAGTTGCTGGAGCTTGCGCAGACCGCGCGTCTGCGGGCGACGCAGGATGCCCAGGTCGTTCTCTACAAACCCGAGTCCAACGCGCGCGCGCTGCACGAGATGCGTGTCGAGGCCCTGCTGCGGCAGGCCATCGTAGACGACGAACTGGAGCTTCACTATCAGCCGCAGGTGGATCTGTCCGACGGGCGCATCGCCGGCGCGGAAGCCCTGCTGCGCTGGACCTCGCCCGCCCTGGGCGTCGTGTCACCGGGCGAATTCGTCGCGGTGGCCGAGCGCACCGGGCTCATCGGACCGCTGGGTGATTGGGTCCTGCGTCGGGCATGCCAGCAAATCGCCCGCTGGCGCGCCGAGGGCGTGCCGCCGGTGCGCATCGGGGTCAACTTCTCGCCGATGCAACTGCAGCGCCGCGACCTGGCGCAGCACGTTCAGGCGATCCTCCTGGAGACCGGCGCCGACCCGGCATTGCTCGGGGTCGAGATCACCGAAAGCTCGGTGATGGTCGACGTGGCCCATGCGGCCGCCGTGCTGCGCGAGATCAAGGCACTCGGGGTCGAGGTCGCGCTGGACGACTTCGGCACCGGCTATTCCAGCCTGAGTTGCCTTCGCAGCCTTCCGATCGACGTGGTGAAGATCGACCGCTCCTTCGTGCACGACGTGACGGCCGCGCCCGCGGACGTGTCGGTCACGCGCGCCATCATCACGATGGCCCATGGGCTGCAGCTCAAGGTCCTGGCTGAAGGGGTGGAAAGCGATGGGCAGCTCAGCCTGCTGGCGGCCAACCGCTGCGACTTGATCCAGGGTTTTCGATTCAGCGCGGCGCTGCCGCCCGATGCCTTCGCCGCGCTGCTGCGCGAGGGACGCCGCCTGCCCGAACGGTTCGTGACCCGGGTGCGCAGCACGCGCACGCTGCTGCTGGTTGACGACGAGACGAACATCCTCTCCTCGCTCAAGCGCCTGCTGCGCCGTGACGGCTACACGATCGTCACGGCGGCCAGCGCGGCCGAAGGGTTGCAGCGCCTGGCCGAATGCGAGGTGGACGTCATCGTTTCCGATCAGCGCATGCCTGGCCTGACCGGCGTGGAGTTCCTGCGCCGAGCCAAGGACTTGTACCCGAACACGATCCGCATGGTGCTGTCGGGCTACACCGAGCTGCAGTCGATCATTGACGCGATCAACGAGGGGGCGATCTACAAGTTCCTCACCAAGCCCTGGGACGATGGCCTGCTGCGGGGCCACGTGGCCGAGGCCTTCCGTCAGAAGGAGATGGCCGACGAGAACCAGCGCCTGGCGCGCCAAGTGGAGGCGGCCAACGCGGACTACCAGGCGCTGAACCAGCGTCTCGAGGCGCTGCTGGTGCAGCAGCGCAGCGAAGCCGAGTTGCTGGGGTTGGTGGCCTCCAGCGCGCGCGATGCGCTGGAGGCCTTTCCTGGGGCAGTGATCATCATCGATGGCGACGGCACGCTGGCATTCGTCAACGCCGAGGCCCGGGAACTGCTGCCCGGCGTCGCCGCCGAACTCGGCGCACCCGCCGTCGACGTCTTGCCGGAGTGCATGACGCGGACGGGCTGGGACACGCGCGGCGCCGGCTTCGTCTTGGATCTCGGTGGCAGGCGTCACCGCGCGCTGCACCGCACCCTGCAGCGGGACGGCCAGATGCCAAGCCACATCCTGCTGCTGACTCCCGAAATCGCGTTGGAGGCCTACTGAATGATTGCAACCGTGTGCGAAGGGACCCTACCGGGCTCTGCCGACGGACAAGGTCGTGGCGACAGGCCCGTGATCGAAGACGCGCAGGCCGCCGCTGCTCTGGCCCGTCTGTTCCGGCGCTCGCTGGCCCAGGGTACGGTGAACCCGCTGCTGCCGCTGTTGCGCCAATACCGAGGCGTGTCGTCTCCCCTGGTCGTGCCGGAATGGACGCACACGGGGAGCCGGGAGAAGGCCCCGCAGGTGCCGGTTTCACTGGGCGAATTGCAGCGCGCAGTGATCGCGTTGCCCAGTCTGCCGCAGGCCGTGCAGGACGCTTTGGCAGCTTTGCGGGATGAGAGGACCAGCGCCGCAGCCATTGCCGAGCGCATCGAGCACGACCAGGCCATGGTTGCGCGCACGCTGCGGGCGGCCAACACCGCCTTCTATGGCGCGCCGGGGCGCGTGGCGACCATTCGCGCGGCCATAGCCATCCTGGGACTGCGTGCCGTGTCCGCGCTGCTGACGGCGGCAGCCGTCTCCGCCCGGTTCCCGGCGGAGACGAAGAGTCCCCTGAACTTCAGGCGGTTCTGGCGCCACGCCATGACCACCGCGATCGTTGCGCGCGAGCTGGCGCCAGCGGTCCGGCTCGATGCCGATGTGGCCTTCACCGCCGCCTTGTTGCACGACGTGGGCGTGCTGGCGCTCGCGACGTCGTTCCCCGCCGCCTATGGTGTCGTGCAGCAGTACGCGGACCACGCCGACGTGCCGCTGTGGCGGGCCGAGCGTCTGGTGATGGGGCTCGATCACGGCGTCGCAGGTGAACTGCTCGCCCAACGATGGCGCCTGCCAGCCGTCATCACCAGTTCCATCGCCGCGCATCACGCACCGCCTGCGCCGAGCGGTCCGGGAGCTGCAACGTTGACCGAGCTGGTGCATATCGCCGACGCGCTGGCACATGGCATCGGCCCCGAGGAGGACACGCACGAGGTCGTTCCGGAAGTCACCGTCGAGATCTGGTCCCATCTGAACATCAGCGCCGAGAACTGCCTGGATGCGCTGCGGTCCAGCAGCGCGGCAGCCGATGCCCTGTGCGAGGCGCTCGCATCATGAACACCGCCGAGCCGCCCGCGCCGCCTGCCGCGGCCGGGGTTTCGACCGCACCGGCGCCCGCCGTGCTGTGCGTCGACGACGAGCCGAACATTCTTTCGGCGCTCAGGCGCGCGCTGCGTACCGACGGCTGGCGCGTGCTGACCGCCGGCAGCGGGGCCGAGGCGCTGCAGGTGCTGGCCACGGAGGCCGTTGACATCGTCCTCTCGGACATGCGCATGCCCGAGATGGACGGCGCCGTGCTGCTGGAGCAGGTGCACGCACGCTGGCCCGAGACCATGCGCCTGCTGCTCACGGGGCATGCCGACACCGGTGCGGCCATCGCGGCCATCAACCGAGGTCGAATCTTTCGTTATCTGGCCAAGCCCTGGGACGACGTCGAGCTGCGCTCGACCCTGCGCCAAGGCTTGCAGATGCTTGAACTCGAGCGTGAGCGCCGGCGCCTGGAGGCGCTGACGTCATGCCAAAACGCGCAGCTGCGACAGGCCAACGAGACGCTCGAGCAACGCGTACAGGAGCGCACCGCAGCGCTGGCCAAAGCCAACGACGCGCTCAAGCGCAGCTATCTCACGGGCATCAAGGTGTTCTCGGGCCTGATCGAGATGCGCGGCGGTCGCGTGGCTGGGCACGGCAGGCGGACCGCCGACCTGGCGCGCAAGCTGTCGCAGGCGATGGATCGCCCCGACGACGAGGTGCAGCAGAACTTCGTGGCGGCGCTGCTGCACGACATCGGTCTGATTGGAGTGCCCGATGCGCTGCTGGCCAAACCTGCCGCAAGGTGCTCGGCCGAGGAGTCCGCGCAGTTCCAGCGGCACGCCGAACTGGGCGAACAGGCCCTGATGCCGCTGGAGGACATGCAGCCGGTAGCAACGCTCATCCGCGCCCACCACGAACGTTTCGACGGTCAGGGCTTCCCGGACGGACGCAGCGGCTCGTCCATCCCGCTGGGCGCACGCATCCTCGCGGTGGTCGACGCCTTTGACGAACTACAGCACGGGCATGTGGTCGAGTCGCCGGTGACGCTGCAGGAGGCACGTGTCTTGATCCGCCACGGCCGCGGCAAGCAGTTCGACCCCGAAGTGGTGGATGTCTTCCTGCACATCACCGAGCCCGAACGCCCGCGGCCCAATCCTGAGCTGCTGCTGGGCACGCAACTGCTCGAACCCGCGATGGTGCTGGCCCGCGACCTGGTGTCGCCCACCGGCGTGCTGATGCTGGCTGCGGGGCACGTACTCACCACCTCGCTGATCCAGCGTATCCGCGAATTCGACCACCGCACCGGCGGCAACTTGGTCGTTCACATCAAGCCCCGAGAGGGCCGGTGATTCCAGTTCGCGTTTGCCTGTGAAGTCATTCCGTCATGCCCGCGAAGGCGGGCATCCACGCTGGCCGGGATGCCGCCCGGCGTTCGTGGACACCCGCTCCCCGCCTGCGCGGGGACAGGCTCCGCGGGTGTGACGGGGTTCTTTAAGTCGGCATCAAGAACTGGTATCAACCCTCGGACTTCAGGCCAGGGAAATCCTCCTCGAAGAACTCCCCGGCCTCGCGCACGCCGCGCTGGCGGCGATCCGCCTCCAGCCGGCGCAGCTCCACGCGGCGCAGCTTGCCCGAGATGGTCTTGGGCAGCTCGGTGAGGAACTCGATGCGGCGCACGCGCTTGTAGGGCGCGAGCTGGCGGCGAGCCCAGCTCAGCACGTCCAGCGCCAGCGCCGCGTCGGCCTCGCGGCCCTGCGCCAGCGTGATGAAGGCCTTGGGCACCGCCAGCCGCACCGGGTCCGGGCTGGGCACCACGGCCACCTCGGTCACGGCCGGGTGCTCCATCAGCACGCTCTCCAGCTCGAAGGGGCTGATGCGGTAGTCCGAGGCCTTGAACACGTCATCGGCGCGCCCGACGAAGGTGAGATAGCCCTCGGCGTCGCGCATGGCGACGTCTCCGGTGTGGTAGTAGCCGTCGCGCATCACTTCGGCGGTCTTTTCCGCGCTGTCCTCGTAGCCCGCCATCAGGCCCAGCGGGCGCGGATCGAGCTTCAGGCACACCTCGCCCTCGGTGCTCTCGTTGCCGTCGATGTCCAGCAGCGCCACCTGGTAGCCCGGCAGCGGCCGGCCCATCGAGCCGGGCTTGAGCGGCTGCCCCGGCGCGTTGCCGACCTGGGCCGTGGTTTCCGTCTGGCCGTAGCCGTCGCGCAGCGTCAGGCCCCAGGCCTCGCGCACCTGCTCGATGATCTCCGGGTTCAGCGGCTCGCCCGCGCCGATGACCTCGCGCAGCTTGAGCCGGCTGCGCCAGGCCGCCATGTCCTCCTGGATCACCATGCGCCACACCGTGGGCGGCGCGCACAGCGTGGTCACGCCGTGGCGCTCCAGCACGGCCAGCAGCGCCGCCGCGCTGAAGCGCGCCACGTTGTGGATGAAGACGCAGGCGCCCGCGTTCCAGGGCGCGAAGAAGCAGCTCCACGCATGCTTGGCCCAGCCGGGCGAGGAGATGTTGAGGTGCACGTCCCCCGGCTGCAGCCCGATCCAGTACATGGTGGAGAGATGCCCCACCGGGTAGCTCTGGTGCGTGTGCAGCACCAGCTTGGGCTTGGAGGTGGTGCCGGAGGTGAAGTAGAGCAGCAGCGGGTCGCTGGCGGCCGTGGGGCCGTCCGGCTCGAAGTGGGCGCTCTCCTCCCGCGACAACGCGAAGTCGATCCAGCCCGGCTGCGCGGCGCCCACGCAGATGCGCGTGCAACCGTCGGCCAGCCCTTCGAACTTGGCGCTCAGCGCGCTGCCGGCCACCACGTGGCGCACGTGGCCGCGCTCCAGCCGATCGCGCAGGTCGTCGGGGGTGAGCAGCGCCGTGGCCGGGATCACCACCGCGCCGAGCTTGAAGGCGCCGAGCATGAGCTCCCACAGCGCCACCTCGTTGCCCAGCATCAGCAGGATGCGGTCCCCGCGCTTGACGCCGTGCCGGCGCAGGAAGTTGGCCACCCGCGCCGAGCACTCCGACATCTGGCGGAACGAGCGCTTCAGCTCGCCGCCGTGCTCGTCCACGATCCACAGCGCGGGCGCGTCGTTGTCGCGCGCCATGGCGTCGAAGTAGTCGAGGGCCCAGTTGAACTGCTCCAGCACGGGCCAGCGGAAATCGCGCGCGGCCGTCGCCTGGTCGGTGCGAAGGGCCAGCAGTTGGTCGCGGGCGGCCAGAAAGGCCTGGCGTGCCGCCGTGGCGCGGGTGTTGTCCATGTCGATGTCTCCTGCTTGTCTGATGTTCCGCGCCGGGCCGGCCCGCGGGGCAGGCTCCAGCCCGGCAATGCGCGTCCGCCCTGCTGTGGGCAGGTTCCCGGTGGGCGGACACGGCGCCCGCGTGACTCTAGGAACGCGGGCGCCGGGGGACGATAGCCAAAGCGGTCAAAGTGCGTGGCGGCTATTGCCACTCACCGACGGGCCGTCCTCACGCCGCGTCCTCACGGCCTGAACACCACGTCCACCCAGTAGTTCGTCCCCTGGTAGCTCGATGACGGGAACAGCACCGAGGCGCCGCCGTAGGCGTACACGCCGTTGCCACCGCTCTCCCCGTCGCGCAGCAGGCGGATCGGCCCGCTGTCCACGCCCGCGTCGCTGAAGAAGCCGTTGTCGCCCGCGTAATGGCCGTTGGGCGCGCGGTACGAAGCCACGTAGGTGGTGCCGGCCGTCACGGGCACGGGTGAGCTGAAGTTCGCCTGCTGCCAGCCGCTGGCCGTCTCGTTGACGAAGGTGGCGGTCGCCAGCAACGTGCCGTCGGCGCGCCACAGCGCGCCCACGTGCGTGCCGGTGTTGCCGCTGCCCTTGTAGAAGCGGATGGCGGTGACGAAGCCGTTGCGGTTCACCCGGAACTTCACGCCCACGTTGACCGTGGCGCCGTCCGGGTCGCTGGGCGTGGTGGGCGTGTCCGCCGCGGAGAAGGCCGTGCACGGGCAGACCATGGGCGTCACCGTGAGGCTGCGGCTCGCCGGCGTGCCCTGCAGGTTGCCGCTGTCGTCCACCGCGCGGCTGCGCAGGGTGACGGTGCCGGTGGTCTTGGGCGTCCAGGCGTAGGTCCAGCTGCCGCGCCCGTTGGCCGGGTGCCAGGTGGCGCCGTTGTCGGTGGACACCTCCACGCCGCCCACCACGCCGCCGCTGTCGCGGGCGGTGCCGCGAATCGTCACTGCCTGCCCGGCCGGGACGCTGGCGCCGGCCGCCGGGGCCGTGATAGCCGACGTGGGCCGCGTCACGTCGGTGGAGGCCGTGGCCGCCACCAGCGGGGACTGCAGCGTCGCGGGCTGCACGCCCATGTCGGCGAACAGGTTCACCGTGGCCTGCCGCATGCGGCGGTCCGCCGGCGTGCCGGCGTTGTCGTGGGTGGGGTCCAGGCCCCAGGACCACTGGATCGTGCCCGCGCCGAACACCCACGCGCGGCTGGCGTGCCGGTAGAGCGTGAGGCGGTGCGTGACGGTGCCCGTGCCGTAGGTCGAGCCGTGGTCCAGCAGCGCGCCGCCGGTGGTCAGCGTGGTCTGCGACAGCCGGATCAGCCCCGGCGGGCGCGCGCCGTTGTCCAGGTCCGCGTCCCACTCGTAGCCCAGCACGCCCGTGGGCAGCGTGGCCGTCGTGCCGGCGGCCAGCGTGGCGACGCTGGTGTTGCGCCAGAAACGCATCTTGCCGTCGGCCGCCGGCACCTGGATGGCGTAGGAGCGGCCGGTGTCGTTGTTCATGAAGATCGTGCCCGTGAGCGCGTTCTCCGGCCGCCCGCCGTCGGCCGGCGGCGAGAGGCGCGGGTCGCGCCAGGTGCCGGTCCACGCCGGGCTCGGGTCGATCTTGGCGTTGGCGTGCGTCTCCTTGTAGGACACCAGCGTGCGGTAAGGCGTGTTGCTGCCGTCGATGCTGTTTTCCCAGCGCGTCTTCCAGAACACCTCGTTGCCGCTGAAGAAGGCCAAGTGCATGCCGGCGTTGCGCGCGGCCTCGACGTTGGCGCGCTGCGCGCCGGACCAGTACTCGTCGTGTCCCACCGACAGGAACACCTTGGCGCGCAGCAGCCGGGCGCCGGCGCGGTCGGTGTCGATGCCGCTGATGTAGCTGAGGTCGTAACCATTGGCCTCCAGCCAGCGCACCATGGGGACCTCGGCATGGAAGAGCCAATCCTGGCCGCCGGCCACGGCGCGGGTGTTGAACGGGCGGTTGTAGCTGACCTTGTAGGCGCGGCCCGCGCCGGTGCCGATGCCTCCGGTGTAGAGACTGCTGCCGCCGTAGCTGTTGTAGGCCTGCCAGGTGGTGTCGGAGGTCTGGAACAGCATGTCGTGCGTGCCGGCGTCGTCGCGCACCACGAACACGATGTGGCTGGCGCCGCCGGTGTCCGCGCGCACCAGGCGTGCGATGTAGATGCCCGAGACCGCGCCGGCCGGCACCTTCCAGGAGCCCGAGACCGCCCAGTTGCCGCAGTCGATGAGCCCGGTGGAGGCCTGCGTCAGGCAGTTGGGCTGGTTCTGCGGCAGCGTGGCCGAGGGGTTCACGGTGGCGACCTTGCGCGCGCCGCGCCCGCCGTACCAGCCCAGGCGGTAGATGTCGAAGCGGTAGTTGCGGGCCGGGGTCTTGACCTTGAAGCGGATGGTGCCGCCGCGATTGACGCTCATCTCCGTGGCGAAGCCCTGGATGCTGGCGTCGCCGGTGCCGCTGACCTGCCATTGCGACGGCGGGCTTCCGGGTTTGCAGTTCTCCGCGACGATGGCGTTGGCCGGCGCGGCGCAGGTGTCCGCCGCGGCCACGGCTCCGGCGGCGACCCCGGCATCGAGGCGCTCGCCGGAGCGCGCGGCCACGGACTGGAGCAGCGTCGGATCGATCGTGGCGGCCTTCGCCACGGCCGGGGCCGGAGCGGGCGGCTCGGCCGCCCTGGGCGCCGCGGTGGCGGTCGCGGTGTTCGGGGTGAAGACGACATCCACCCAGTAGTTGGTGGCGAGGTAGCTTTGCGTCGGGAAGCGGGAGGCGCTGCCGTAGGCATACACCCCGTTGCCGCCGCTCACGCCGTCCTGCAGCAGGTGCACCACGCTCTGGTTCACGCCGGTGCCGGCAAAGAAATTGTTGTCGGCGGCGTAGCGGCCGTTGGGCGCGAAGTACGAGGCCACGTACACCGTGTTGGCCGCCACCGGCACCGGCGTGGCGAAGTTCACCTGCTGCCAGCCGCTGGCCGTTTCGTTGACGAACTGGGCCGATGCGAGCCGCGTGCCGCCGCTGCTCCAGAGGTTGCCGATGTGCGGGCCGGTGTTGCCCGTGCCCTTGTAGAAGCGGATGCCGGTGATGAATCCGGCGATGTCCACGCGGAACTTCACGCCCACTTCCACCGCGCCCGGGTCGTTGGCCGCGGGCGTCGTCGGCACCGTGGCGGGGCTCCAGCCGCTGCAGGGGCAGTCCGCGCCGGGGCCCGCGCCGGTGGTGAAGGACCACGACATGGTTGCGGCCAGCGGGTTGCCCGCGGCGTCCTCGATGCGCGGCTCGGTGGCGCCGCCGCGCAGCCGGGCGGTGTAGCGCGTGGACGGCCGCAGCGCGCCGGTGGGCCGCAGCGTCGCGGTACGGGTGGCGGCGTCCCAGCGCACCGTCGCCGGCAGCGTCGTGCCGGCGGGGTCGCGCAGCAGGAAGGTGTTGGCCTTGACGGTGGCCGGGTCCAGCGCCTCGCCGAAGGTGGCCGTGACGGTGATGGCCGTGTTCACGCCCGTGGCGCCCGCGGCCGGCATGGTCGCCTTCACGACCGGCCCGGCGCTGTCCGCACCGTAGGTGGCGACGTAGCTGCCGGCGGCGGTGTTGAAGAAGGCGTACTCCACGCCCTTGATGGCTTTCACCGTGAAGGGCACGGTGGTGGTGCCGCGCCGCAGGGTGCCGAGCACGCCGCTGACCGAGCGCAGCGGCACCATGCCTTGCAGCCCGCGCGCGTTGGGGTCGCGCGACACGCTGAAGCGCAGCACGCTGCCGTTCCAGCTCAGGCCGCTGAAGGCGGAGGCGTTGCGGGCATCGAGCCAGGTGAGCATCTGCCGCGCGGACACCACCGGCACCCCGCGCGCCAGGGCCGAGGCCACCACCGTTTCCGACTCCACCGTGATGGCCTGGTCGGTGTGGGCGTTGACGGTGTAGGCGCCGTAGTAGCCCTCGGCACCGAGGGCGCGGTCCAGCAGCGTGTCCACCGTGGCGGGATAGGCCTGGCCCGATTCGTCGGTCATCTGCGTGGCGGCCTGGTACACGTCGACGAAGGTGCCGTTCAGGCGCATGAAGCGCTGGGGCATGGCCGAGCCGGTGAAGATGCCCGCCACGTTCCTCACCCAGCCCGCGGGCCAGTAGTAGTAGCTCGTGTCCAGCCGCATGCCGTGCTTGGCCTGCACCTCGGCACCGCTGCTCCAGTCGCTCCAGACGATGCAGTGGTGCCGCTGCGTGGCCGGTGCCGGCAGCCCGGCGTACTTGGCGCGGAAGGCGGCGAGCTGTTCGGTGTAGGTGCTGTCCAGCGACAGCGCGGTGTAGTCGTCGCAGCGGGTGCTGACGTGCAGGCTCACCTCGAAGCCCTCGGCGGCGTACTGCGCGGCCTCGGCGGGGCCGAGCGCCGTGTCGGTGTAGACGTAGGAGGTGCCGCGCGCACACTGCCAGTCCGCCACCGAGCAGCCCGCGGGGCTCAGGGCGCGCAGGCGGTCGAAGCGCCCGCGTGTGCCGCCGTTGGCGTGGTCGTCGCCGGTCATGATGACCACCGCCTTGTGGCCGTGCGGGAAGTACCAGAAGCGCGGCAGCGGCTTGCGCGCCAGGCTCATGTGCGTGATCAGGTTGGCCAGCAGCCGCTGCTGCTCGTCGGCCTGCGGGATCGCCACCTTGCTCAGGTCCACCCAGTCGGGCTTGGGGTCCGCGGCGGCGTTGCCGTAGAACTTGTCGTCCGAGCGGATGGGCGCCAGCCCGTCGCGCTCCTGCGCGGCCCACGCGGGGTTGCCCTGGCGCGTGTGGACCACCGAGGTAGCCAGGTCGTAGGCGAAGGCCGCGGCCTTGCCCGCGCCCACGCTGCGCAGCGTCACCGCCGGGTTGGCGGTGGCCTTGGTGGCGCTGCTGTAGAGCGTGGCCAGCGCCGCGGCACCGTTGAGGGTGTAACGGCGTGCGGCGCCGTGGTACTGCATGGTCTGGGGGACGATGCCGTTGCCCACGGCATGGCCGGTGTTGACCAGCAGGTAGCCCTCGGACAGCGTGTTGCCGCCGCCGGAGAGGCCCAGCAGCGGCGCCAGCTTGGGCACGGGCGCCATGGCGATGAGGTTGCCGCCGGCCCGGACCCAGTTCGTCAGCCGGTTGACCTGCGCATCGGTGAGCGAGGTCTTGGCCAGGATCACCACGTCGTGGGCGGCCAGCGTGGCGGCGCTGATGGACGCGACGTCCGCCACGGTGAAGGCATTGAAGCCCTCGTTGCGCAGGATCTCGGCGTAGTAATTGCCGAAATTCGCGTTGGCCGAGGTCAGCACCAGGATCGGGCCGCCCGGTCCCTGTGCCGGGTTGGCGGCCTGTGCCGGCCGCATCCACGTGGCGAGAAACACCATCCAGGCCAGGCACAACAGGAGGAAGAAGACGAGCTGCGTACCACGTGCGCGCGCTGCACCGCCGCCATGAGCCATGCCGACCTCCTTCTTCACGCCTTGCGCGGCGTCCCCATTTCCGGTCAGCGCCGGCAGGCGGTATGCCGATCCGGCGTTGCCGGGGTAGCGCGATCGCGCGCCCTCGCAGACGCACGGCTCCTCACATCCGGGGGGCCCCGCAGCCGATGGCAATGGGCGCTGGCGCACGCCCGGCCCCGCGGGCCGGGACACGGGCTTGCTCCGGCCAGCGCCTGGACGCGCCGCGGGCCGGTCTAGGAGGCTGTCGGACTTCTCGGTACATCTGGGGCGCTGCTGACATCCTGGAC
>NZ_CALAOH010000168.1 GCF_937926365.1 uncultured Azohydromonas sp.
GCCGGCGCGGGCGGCGCGGCCGGCTTCGGCGGCGGCGTGGGCAGCGACGGCACCGGCTATGGCGGCGGCGGGGGCTCGGGCTACGGCGGCGCGATCTTCGTGCGCAGCGGCGGCACGCTGACCCTCAACGGCAACGTGCTGTTCCGCGACAACACGGCGCTCGCGGGCTCCAGCAACAACGGCGGCGAGTCGGGCCAGGCCGCGGGCGCGGACATCTTCATGATGAAGGGCTCCACCGTGCTGCTGGCCCCGGGGGCGGGCCACACGATCCGCATCGAGGGCGGCATCGCCGACGACAGCAACGCCAGCATCGCCGGCAGCTACGCCCCGGGTGCCGGCGCCGACCTGCACATCGGCGGCGGCGGCCTGGTGCAGCTCGCCGGCACCAACACCTACTCCGGCAAGACCTACATCGAGGGCGCCACCACCGAGGTGACGCTGGGCCAGGGCATCCACCCGGCCAGCAGCGTCGTCTTCGCCGGCACCGGCGCCATCGGCACCCTGGCGCCGCACGCCAACGCGGGCGTGCTGCTGCTCGGCGAGAACGTCACGCAGCGCGCCGGCTCGGTCGTGCCCGGCCAGTTCATGTGGAACGGCGCCGGCGGCTTCGCCTCGGCCCGCAGCGACGGCATCACGCTCGACTTCGGCCGCACCGCCAACGGCGCCAACCAGCTGCTGCAGTGGGGCAGCAGCTACCTCGCCAACGGCTCCACGATGGTGTTCGGCTCCGAGTACGGCCAGGGCACCGTCACGCTGAAGAACAGCGTGAACCTGGGCGGCCTCACCGGCAACGTGGCGGCCTTCCACAACGCGGCCCTTGACGCCGCGCACGCCACGCCCATCGCGGGCCTCAACGCCGACGCGGTGTACCTGCGCGGCACCTGGACCAACGGCAGCCTGCGCGTCGGCAGCGCCGGCTACGGCGGCGCCGTCTACATGACCGCCCAGAACGCGCTGGCTTCGCTGGAGGTCAATAGCGGCCTGGTCAGCACGCTGGCCGCCGACGGCTCCGGCATCGGCCGGCTGATGCGCACCACGGGCCCCAGCAGCGTCGCCGTCAACGGCGGCGCGCTGATCCTGGGCGGTGCCGAGCAGGCCACGGCGGTCAACGTCGCCGCGACGGGCCAGCTCGTCGCCATGGGCGCCCTGGACGCCGGCACGGTGGACAACAGCGGCGCCACGTCCTTCCTGGGCGCCACCAGCGTCAGCACCCTGCTCAACCGCGGTGGCGCGGGCCTGAACGTCTCGGGCGCCACCACGGCCGGCACCATCACCAATGAAACGGGCGCGCTGCTGCTGCAGCGGGAGTCCGTGCAGGCCGGCGGCGTCGTCAACCAAGGCGACTGGAGCGTCGAGGGCGCGCGCACGCTCACGACCGGCACCCTGGCCGGCCAGGGCAGCTTCGCCATGGCCGAAGCCGGCGACGCCCTGACCCTCGACCAGAGCGGCGTGTCTCTCTTCGCCGGCCAGTTCACCGGCGAGGGCAGTCTCACCAAGGCCGGCTCGGGCGTGCTGCTCCTCTCCGGTGCCAGCACCCACACCGGCGGCACCACCGTGGCGGCGGGCACGCTCGACACCAGCGCCGGCGGCACCCTGGCCGACACGGGCGCCGTGACCGTCAATGCCGGCGCCCTCCTCGTCGCCGGCACCGAAGACACCATCGGCACGCTGTCCAACGCCGGCACGACGCTCGTCAACGCCGCGCTCGCCAGCACCGGCGACGTGAGCAACAGCGGCCTGATGGTCCTGGGCGCCAACGTCTCGGCGGCGGGCACGCTCGGCAACGCCGACGGCGCCTTGCTCGACCAGCTGGCCGACGTCACCGCCGGCTCGGTGAGCAACAGCGGCCAGCTCAACGTGCTGGGTGCGCGCACCATCACCGCCACCAGCGGCGGCTTCGGCGGCGAGGCCAGCGGCCTCGTGTCGATGGCCGGCGCGGACGACCACCTCGTCATCGACCAGGCCGGCGGCTCCAGCTACGCCGGCCGCATCGACGGCCAGGGCGCGCTGGTCAAGACCGGCGCCGGCACGCTGGGCCTCACCGGCGCCAACGGCTTCACCGGCGGCCTGACCGTGGCCGCGGGCACCGTGGACACCACCGGCGGCGGCACCCTGGCCGACACCGGCGCGGTGACCGTGGCCGCGGGCGCGTCCTTCGTCGCCGGCACGGCTGACACCGTCGGCACGGTGGACAACGCCGGCACGCTGAGCGTCAACGCGGCCCAGGCCGTGGCCTCGCTGTCCAACACGGGCACCGCCCACGTCAACGCCGCCCTCACCAGCGCCGGCACGGTGGACAACGCCGCCACCGGCGTGGTGAACCTCGCGGCCGACGTCACCGCCGCCTCCACGGTGACCAACCTGGGGCAGCTCAACGTCAGCGGCCAGCGCACCATCGCCAGCGCCGGCTTCCAGGGCAGCGGCCACGCCGCCATGCTCCAGGACGCCAACCTCACGGTGCGGCAGGACGCCGACTCGCTCTACTCGGGCGTCATCTCCGGCGCGGGCGCGCTGTCCAAGACCGGCAGCGGCACCCTGAACCTCAGCGGCGCCAACACCTACGCCGGCGGCACCCACGTGCTGGCCGGCACGGTGGACACCACCGGCGGCGGCACCCTGGCCGACACCGGCTCGGTGAACGTCGCCGCCGGCGCCACCTTCGTCGCCGGCACCGCCGACACCATCGGCGCCGTGGCCAACGCCGGCACGCTGCGCGTCAACGCGGCGCAGACCGTGGCGTCCCTGGACAACACCGCCACCGGCACGGCCCACCTCGACGCCGCCGTGACCAGCGCGGGCGACATGACCAACGCCGGCACGACCCACCTCAACGCCGACCTGACCAGCGGCGGCACGGTGGCCAACACCGCGGACGGCCTCCTCAACCAGGCCGCCGACATCACGGCCCTGGCGGTGGCCAACGACGGCACGATCGGCGTCAGCGGCCAGCGCACCATCGCCACCCTGGGCTTCGGCGGCGCCGACAGCGGCCGCGTGCTGTTGGCCGGCACGGCCGACCGGCTGACCATCGACCAGCTCGGCGGTTCGACCTACGCCGGCCAGGTCAACGGCCAGGGCGCCCTGGTCAAGAGCGGGGTGGGCACCCTGCGGCTCACCGGCGCCAACGGCTTCACCGGCGGCCTGACCGTGGCCGCGGGCACCGTGGACACCACCGGCGGCGGCACCCTGGCCGACACCGGCGCGGTGACCGTGGCCGCGGGCGCGTCCTTCGTCGCCGGCACCGCCGACACCATCGGCGCCGTGAGCAACAGCGGCAACCTGGTCGTCAACGCGGCGCAGACCGTCGCCACGCTGAGCAACCAGGCCGGCGGCGTCAGCAGCCTCAACGCCCAGCTCGCCAGCGCCGGCACGGTGGACAACGCCGAGGGCGGCGTGATCCACCAGGCGGCCGACATCGCCGCGGCCTCGACCGTGACCAACCAGGGCCAGCTCAACGTCAGCGGCCAGCGCGTCATCGACAGCGCCGGCTTCCAGGGCTCGGGCCGCGTCGCCATCGACGCGGGCTCGCGCCTGACGGTGCGGCAGACGGCCGACTCCACCTACGCCGGCGTGATCTCCGGCGCCGGCGCCCTGGCCAAGACGCAGACCGGCACGCTGGCGCTCACCGGCGCCAACACCTTCCTGGGCGGCACCACCGTCCAGGCCGGCACGCTCGACACCACCGGCGGCGGCACCCTGGCCGACACCGGCAGCCTGAGCATCGACGCCGGCGCCACCTTCCGCGCCGGCACGGCCGACACCATCGGCGCCGTCGCCAACAGCGGCAGCTTCGTGGCCGACGCCGCGCAGAACGTCGCCTCGCTGGCCAACCACGCCGGCGGCACGGCGCTGCTCAACGCCCGGCTCGACAGCGCCGGGGCGGTGGACAACGCCGACGGCGGCGTGATCCGCCAGGCGGCCGACATCACGGCCGCTGCCGTGGACAACAGCGGCACGCTCGACGTGCTGGGCCAGCGCCGCATCGCCACGGCCGGCTTCACCGGCGAGGCCGGCGGCCGCGTCGTGCTCGCCGGCGCCGGTGACCAGCTCACGCTGGACCAGTCGGGCCACTCGACCTTCGCCGGCCAGATCGGTGGCCAGGGCAGCTTCGCCAAGACCGGCGCGGGCACGCTCGCGCTCTCCGGCGCCAGCGGCCACACCGGCGCGATGTCGGTCCAGGCCGGCACCGTGGTGCTCTCGGGCAGCACGGCCAGCCGCGACGTGAACGTGGCCGCCGGTGCGCAACTGGCCGTCATCCAAGGCGGCCTGGCGTCCAACGCCACGCTGAGCAACGCCGGCACGCTGAACCTGGCCTCCGACGACACCGTCGCGGCCTTCGTCAACAGCGGCACCGTGGACGGCAGCGGCAAGCTCACCGCGGCCACCTACGCGCTCAACGACGGCAGCGTCGTCAATGCCAAGCTCGGCGCCGGCACGCTGACCACCCACGGCAGGGTGCTGCTCAACGGCACCAGCGACGCGGGCACGGTCCAGGTCACCGACGACAGCACGCTCACGCTGGGCGGGCCGCAGCGCCTGTCGCTGCAGGCGGCCGTGACGGTGGACGGCCAGCTGGTGCTGGCCCACGGCGACCAGACCATCCGCACCCTCGACGGCAACGGCCGCGTGGACATGAACGCCTACCACCTGGTGGTCAGCAACGGCGGCGACTTCAGCGGCGTGCTCAACAGCACCCAGGGGTCCAGCCTGTCCACCGGCGGCGGCAGCCTGCGCCTGAGCGGCGCCAGCAACGTCAACACCCAGGCCCTGCAGCTGAGCAACGGCAGCTCCATGACGCTGGACGCCGGCGCCCGGCTCAGCACCGGCGCGGCCGTGGTGGACGCGGACAGCACGCTGCACCTGGCGGACTCGCGGAACCTGCAGTACGCGACGCTGGGCGGCGGCGGCACGGTGGACGCCGCGTCGTTCAGCAACGCCGCGGGGGCCAAGGTCGGCGGCTCGCTGACCTTCACCGGCGACTTCAGCAACCAGGGCACGCTGGCTCCGGGCTACTCGCCTGGCACGGTGACGATCCTGGGCAGCTACACCGAGAACAGCGCGCTGGAGCTGGAGTTGGCCGGCACCACTCCCGACACGCAGCACGACCAGGTGCGCGTGGGCGGCAGCGTCACGGTGGCGCCGGCAGCAGCGCTCACGTTCCGCACCTGGAATGGCGTCGCGCCGGTCCTGGGCGACGTGTACCAGGTGATCGCCGACACCAACGGCAACGCCAAGCGCGTCAACGGCAGCTTCGGCGACGTGCTGTTCGACGCTGACGGTGTCGAGGGCACCGGCGTGGCCGCGCGCAACGCCGCCGTGGTGTTCGACCTCGCCACCGGCCAGGCCATCGCCACGGGGCTCAATGCCGCGGGCAGCACCTTCGCCGACCTGGGCCTCACCCGGAGCCAGCGCGACGCGGCGCAGGCGCTGTTCGCCCGTGCCACCTCGGTGGGCGTCAACCAGATCGACACCGCCGCAGGCGGTGCCGAGAACGTCGGCCGCAATGCCGCCGAGGTGCTCACCACCCGCGACGGCATCGCCAAGATGACGCCCGAGTACTACGGCGCCATGGCTGACTACGGCTTCAGCGCCGCGACGTCGATGTCGCGCCTGCTGGTCAAGCGCGCCGCCGCCGAGTTCGGCGAGGGCGTGCGCGGCCGCGGCCAGTTCTTCGCCTCGGCGCAGACCGACAGCGTGCGCCAGGCCGACGCGGCCAAGCTGCACCGCAACGAGATGCTCATCGGCACCGAGTTCGCGCTCAACCGCTCGGTGGAGATCGGCGGCGTGCTGGCCAGCAGCAACGGCGGCCTCAGCGGCGACCACGGCCGTGGCGACGTCAAGGGCGAGGCTTTCCGCCTCTACGCCAAGGGCCGCGTGAGCGACAAGCTGGCCGTGCTGGGCGGCATCGGCCACGGCAGCTACCGCTACAAGCTCAAGCGCGACGCGGTCTCCGGCGAGGCCACGGGCGAGACCCGCGGCAGCGCCACCAACGTCAGCCTGGGCCTGGCCTGGGACGCATACCGGACCAGCGGCTTCGCCGTGACGCCCTACGCCAACCTGGACCACGGCCGCTTCAGCAGCGACGGCTTCACCGAGGCCGGCTCCAGCCACAGCCTGGTATTGGGCGACTACAGCACCAGCCGCACCACGCTGACGCTGGGCAGCGCCTTCGAGTGGCAGCACG
The DNA here is from genome assembly GCF_937926365.1 of uncultured Azohydromonas sp. Lineage (GTDB taxonomy): Bacteria > Pseudomonadota > Gammaproteobacteria > Burkholderiales > Burkholderiaceae_C > Azohydromonas. The sequence goes on from NZ_CALAOH010000168.1 coordinate 6,185, forward strand.
TGGTGGCGGGCAAGCCCTTCACGCTGGCCGCGCACGCCGCGCTGCAAAGCGTGCTGGGCGAAGGCAACCGCGTGCAGACGGCCAGCCTGGGCATCGACAATGCGGTGCAGTTCCCGCTGACCTACGACAGCCGCAAGCGCACGCTGGCCCTGTTCGGCGTGGGCGGCACGATCCGCCTGAGCCAGGCCGTGACGGCCAGCGCCAGCCTCGACAGCGCGCTGTCGGGCTACAAGGACGGCAGCGCCAAGGTCCAGCTCAACGTGGCCTTCTGAACCCGGACGGCCGGCTGGTCCCGCGGGGCCGGGCCGGCCCATCCCTGAAACACAACGGCGGTGGCACTCGCGTGCCACCGCCGTTTTTCTTTGCAGGGCGCGAAGCGCGGCGCCCTCGCCCGCCCGCGTCAACCGCCGCCGCGCTGCGTGTAGAGGTCGAAGCGGCGCATGAAGCGCAGCCGCCCCATCTCGTCCACGCCCTCGAAGGCGAAGCGCAGGCTCAGCCGCGGCACGCTCAGCAGCGCGATGCGCCGCGGCGGCAGCGCCTCCCAGCGCAGGCTCAGCCGCCCGCCCCCGTCGAGCGCGATGTCCGCGCCGTCGGCGCGCTGCCGCACCGGGTGCGGCGCGGCGGCGCCGGGAAGCCAGTGCGCCAGCTCGGCGGCGGTGCAGCCCATTTCCCGCTCGAACTCGGCGGGGCACTGCAGCAACTGCACGGGCTTCAGCCGCCTGCGATCGGCGGCCAGATGGCCAGCACGTCGCCTTCGACCAGCGCGCGCGTGGCGCGCGCTTCGGGCGGCACGAAGCTGCCGTTGACCAGCACCAGGTGCACCAGCTTCATCGGCAGGCCGTAGGGCTCCACGGCCTGCGCGATGGTGCTGCCCTCGGGCAGGTCGAGCTGCACCGCGTTGCCGCGGCGCGCCTCGGCCGGCAGGTACTCGGTGAGGCTGGCGTAGAGCTTGAAGGTGATGCGCATGGGTCGTGATGTTGCCCGCGGCCTTGGCGACCCGGCGCTCAATACGGCTGCTGCTTGCCCAGCCCGCGGGCTTCCTGCGCCTGGGCGCAGGCCAGGTAGGCGGGCATCAGCTGCGTGGGGTCGTCGATCAGGCGCTGCTTCCACTCGGGCGTGAGCTTGACCCGCCCTTCGACCAGGCCGCGCATGGCGCCCACGTGCTGCGTCCAGCCCACGCTGTTGCAGCCCACGAGCAGGTCGCCGTCGAACTGCAGGCTCAGCGCCTTGCCGGCCCCCTGGTCCACGAGCTCGGCGCTCTGGCCGCCGGGCACGCCCTGCCAGTTGCCGAAGCTGGTGGAGATCAGCCCCAGCGTGTCGAGCACGTTGATCTGCGTGACGCCGCCCAGCACCGCGCGCTGGCCCACCATGTTCAGCGCCGCCACGCGCGCCTGCTCCGCCGCGTTGGGCTGGATGGCGCTGACGATGGTGCGGCCGCTGACGATGTCGAAGGCCTCGGCGCAGTCGCCCGCGGCATAGACGCCGGGCACGCTGGTCTGCAGGTGCTCGTCGGTGAGCACGCCCTGCAGGCAGCGCACGCCGCTGCCCCACAGGAAGCCGATGTTGGGCCGCACGCCGGTGGCGCTGATGACCAGGTCCGCCGCCAGCACGTCGCCGCTGGACAGTTTCACGCGCAACTCGTTGCCCACGGGCTCGATGGCCTGCACGCGCGCGCCGGTGTGCACGTCCACGCCCTTGGACTGCACCCACTGGCGAATCATGCCGCCGGCGGTGGGGCCCATCATGCGCGGCACCATGCGGTCGCCCGTCTCCACCACGCTGAGCTTCACGCCGCGCAGCGCCAGGGCTTCCATGATGATGCAACCGATGAAGCCCGCGCCCACCTGCACCACGCGCGCGCCGGGCTGGGCCCGCGCGGCGATGGCGCGCGCATCGTCCAGCGTCCAGCAGGTGTGCACGCCGGGGCTGTTGATGCCGGGAATGGGCGGCTGCACCGGGCTGGAGCCGGTGGCGATGAGCAGCCGGTCGTACTCGATCTCGCTGTCGTCGCTGAAGAAGACCTTGCGCGCCTTGGTGTCCACGGCCAGCGCGCGCACGCCGCGCTTGAGGTCGATGCGCAGCCGCTCGTAGTGGTCGGGACTGTGGCGCAGGTGCGTGCCGGGCTCGCCGACGCGCCCGACCAGCAGGTACGGAATCGCCATGCGCGAGTACGGCGGCTCGACCTCGTCGCCGACGATGAGGATGCGGTCCCGCGGCGCGTGCTTGCGGATGGTTTCGGCCGCAATGACGCCGGCCGGGCCGGCGCCGAGGATCAGGTGAGTCAACATGGAAACAGCTCCAAAAAAGAAGGCGGTCCATGGACCGCCTTTCTCTTCCTACTGACTCGCCAGTGAAGTAGTTCCGTTCGCCCTGAGGTATCGAAGGGTCAGTGCGAACGGGTCACTTCACAGACGAAAGACATCGGAATTACAGGCCCAGGCGCTCCCGGGTGTCGGGCTTGAGGCGGCCCTCGGCGTCCCAGCCCCGGATCTCGTAGTACTTGGGCAGCATCTCGGGCAGCTTGTTGACCAGGCCCTTGGCCGGGCCGGTCTTGGCCGGCTCGGTCAGCAGCCGCTTGGGCAGCGTGTCGTCCTTGGCGGTGAAGCCGGCGCGGTTGTTGAAGTCGCGCTCCATGTTCCAGATGCGCTCGCCGATCTCGTTCATCTTCTCCAGCGTGAACTCCTCGCCGCAGGCGGCCGCGACCTGCGGCTGCACGTCGGCCAGCGTCCAGGCGAAGCTGGTGAAGATGCAGATGCCCGCGGCGTCGAAGGCGGCGGTGGCGTCCTGGAAGGCCTTGACCAGCTCGGGCTTGCCCTCGGCGGTCAGCGGGTCGGTCTTGACCGGGATGCCCAGCACTTCCGACGCCACGGTGTACGAGCGCAGGTGGCACGCGCCGCGGTTGCTGGTCGCGTAGGTCAGGCCCATGCCCTGGATGCCGCGGCTGTCGTAGGCCGGGAACTCCTGGCCCTTGACGCTCATGCTCAGGTCGGGGTGGCCGTACTTGGCGGTCAGCCGCGCCGAGCCCAGGCCGATCTCCTTGCCGAAGCCGATGCCCTTGGCCGTCATCTCCGCGAGCTCGCACAGCGCCTTGGCCGAGCCGAAGGGGGCCTCGGTGCCGATCTGCTCGGCGGTGAGCACGCCCATCTCGTACAGCTCCATCACCGCGCCGATGGTGGCGCCGAAGCTGATGGGGTCCATGCCCTGCTCGTTGCACAGCAGGTTGGCGTACTGCAGCGCCTCCAGGTCGTTGACGCCGTTGGCCGCGCCCAGGGCCCAGGCCGCCTCGTACTCCAGGCCGCCAGAAGCGCCCCAGTACTGCGGCTTGTTCTGCACCGAGAAGTGGGTCTCGTCGATCTTGGAGATGCGCCCGCAAGCGATGGTGCAGCCGAAGCAGGCCTGGTTGGTCACCAGGTGCTTCTTGCCGTCGGTGGCGCGCGGGGCGGCCATGGCCTCGGCCGAGATGTCCTTGGCGCCGTCGAACTGCACGTCGCGGTGGTTGCGCGTGGGCAGCGCGCCGATCTCGTTGATGACGTTCATCAGCACCTGCGTGCCGTAGGTCGGCAGGCCCTGGCCCGTCACGGCGTTGTCGGCCAGCACCTTCTTCTTCTCGAAGGTGACCTTCATGAACTCCTTGGGGTTGGCCACGTTGCCCACGCCCAGGGTGCCGCGCACGGCCACGGCCTTGAGGTTCTTGCTGCCCATCACGGCGCCCACGCCCGAGCGGCCGGCGGCGCGGTGCAGGTCGTTGACGACGGCGGAGAACAGCACCCCGTTCTCGCCGGCCAGGCCGATGGTGCTGATGCGCAGCAGCGGGTCCTGGTGCAGCTTCTTGAGCGTCTCCTCGGTTTCCCAGACGCTGTGGCCCCACAGGTGGCTGGCATCGCGCAGCTCGGCCTGGTCGTTCTCGACGTAGAGGTACACGGGCTTCGGGGACGCGCCCTCGAAGATGATCATGTCCCAGCCCGCGAACTTGAGCTCCGAACCCCAGTAGCCGCCGGAGTTGGAGCAGGCGATGGCGCCGGTGAGCGGACCCTTGGTGATGACGGTGTAGCGCCCGCCGGTGGAGGCCATGGTGCCGGTCAGCGGACCCGTGGCCCAGATGATCTTGTTGTCGGCCGACAGCGGATCGACCTTGGCATCGACTTCCTCGACGAAGTACTTGGTGCCCAGACCGCGCGAGCCGAGGTACTCGCGCGCCCATTTCATGTTCAGCGGCTCGGACTTGACGGTGCCGTCCGTGAGGTTGACGCGAAGGATTTTTCCTGCCCAGGACATGTGCTGCTCCTCAGATCTGTGGTGTCAGGCGGCGGCGGCCGGGTTGCCGAGCTTCTCGGCCCAGGCGGCCATCTTTCCGAGGCCGGTCCAGTTGGCGTCCACGTAGGTGATGGCGCCGGTGGGGCAGGCGGTGGCGCAGGCCGGGTCGCCGCCGCAGAGGTCGCACTTCTGGACCTTGCCCGTCTCCTGCACGTAGTTGATGGTGCCGAAGGGGCAGCTGATGGTGCACACCTTGCAGCCCACGCAGGTCGTCTCGTTCACAACCTTGGCGCCGGTGAGCGCGTCGATGGTGATGGCCTCCACCGGGCAGGCATGCAGGCACCAGGCCTCGTCGCACTGCGTGCAGGTGTAGGGCACCTTGCGCCCGGTGTGATGGAAATCGAACACCTTGATGCGCGACTTGGCCGGCGCGAAGGTGGCGTAGTTCTCGAAGCTGCACGCCATCTCGCACTGGAGACAGCCGGTGCACTTGTCCGGGTTGATGTGAAGCGACTTCTGCATGGCTTTTCCCTTCAGTCGGACCCCGTTCCCCGGCGCGCCGGCGCCATCCCCGCGGTCCCTATGCACTGCACTGCCTATGTTGGAGGCCAAAAAAATCGTCCGGCTCTCCCGCGCGCTCAGGAGCGCGCCAGCCGGACGCCAGGGGCCCGCGGACCCCTATGCACTTGCATACCTATGTTGATTGCGCAAGAGGCCCACGCCTACATGGGTGAAACCCCAGAAGGCGCAGGCCCATTGCTCCAGATTGCTACACCGGCCGCCAGGTGACGTTGTGCCGGTCGAACATCGCTGCCAGGCGGCCGTCCTTGGCGATGTCGTTGAGGGCGCCCTGCAGCGCCTGCGCGAGCTCGGTGGCGTCCTTCTTCACCGCCATGCCCACGGCCCAGCCGTCGCGCGGCGCGCGCGGGCTGGGCAGCGGCTCGATGGCGATGCCGCTCTGGCCGCGCAGCACGCTCTGCAGCTCGGACAGGTTGCCCGCGGCCACCGGCACCTCGCCGTTCTTGAGCGCATGGGCGGCCTGGACGCCGTCCTTGAAGGTCGTCACCAGCTGCTCGCGGTAGGCGCCGCCCTCGGCGCCGATGAGCAGCCAGCCCGCCAGGGACAGTCCCGGCACCGCCACGCGCGCCTTGCCCAGCTGCGACAGGCTTTCCAGCGCGGGCACCGCGTCCAGCCGCCGGGCCACGGCCACGCGCTCGCGCCAGTAGGGGCCGAAGATGTTGACCTGCGGGTTCTCCTCGATCAGCGGCCGGTCCACCGGCACGTGCAGCAGCACGTCGGCGGGGCCGTAGCCCAGGTAGTGGCCCTTCCAGACCATGTTGCGCAGGTCGTCGCTCATGGACTCGTCGGCCGGGAACGGCAGCACCGACAGCTTCACGCCCAGCGCCTGCGCCAGCGCGCCGGCGAGCTCGGCGTCGATGCCCTTGCCCTGGTCGTGGAACGGCAGGAATTCGTTGTAGAGCGCCACGCTCAGCGAGCCGCGCTCCTTGATCTTCTCCAGCGGCGTGGCCGACAGCGTCAGCGGCAGCCCCAGCGCCGCCGCGCCGGCGCCGGCCAGCACGCCCAGCATCGAGCGGCGCTTCATGGTGAGGGGCAGGCGGTCCATCACAGCGGCTTCTCGCGGCGGGTTTCCAGGTAGGCCTTGATCGACCAGATCGCCTCCTGGTTCAGCGTGCCCTCGAAGGGCGGCATGTACACGGCGCCGTTGCGGGTGCGGCCGCGGCGCACGGTGTTGAGGAAGTAGTCGTCCACGTCCTTCACGCAGGCCGCCTTCTTGTTCTCGATCTTCTGCGTGGCGCACTCGTTGTCGAGCTTGCGCAGGTCCGGCGCGATGCCGCCGGAGATGGCCTCCAGGCCGTGGCAGCGGGCGCAGTTCTGGTTGTAGGCCGAGGAGCCGATCTTGATGGCCGTGTCGTTGCCGCGGAACGGGTTCTGGTCGCGCCAGTCGTCGCCCAGCGACGGCAGCTCCTTGGTGTCAACGGCCTGCGGCGTGACGTCGCCATGGGCCACGGCGGCACCAGCCAGCATCACGCCGGCCAGCAGCGCCAGCAGGCGCAAGGGAAAACGGAGTGCGGAACGCGCGGGCATGGTTGTCTCCTGAGTTGTGACATCGAACGGGCCGGACTTTTGCAAGGCCTATGCCACGAAAGCCAAAACGTGGGTTTTGGCATTCAGGAAACGGTAAGGATGCGGGTAAGCCGGGTGGACAGTGCCCGGGGATTGCTACAGCATTGCGCCCGCGTTCGAGCATTTGCTCAAGAATGAAACAATGTTGCAGCCACTTGGGACACAGGCCCGCGGTGGCGCAGCCCCATGAACGGACGTGCCGGGAAGGCACGCCATGGAGACGAAGCACCCATGTCGATCCACCGCAGCAGCATTGCGGCGCCGGCCGAAGGCACGGCGGCCCATATCGACCTGATCAAGCAGTCGCACGAGCGCTGCGCCGCGCTGGGCCTCACGCGTATCGAGCGCCCGGACTACGAGCCGCTCATGCGCAGCGACCTCAACGACGCGCGCGAGCGCAACCGCAAGCTCTTCACGCATGCGGCGCCGGTGATGGAACTGCTGCTGGAACAGATCGCGGGCACGCAGAGCATGATCGTGCTGTGCGACGCGCACGGCACCATCCTGCACAGCGTCGGCGACGAGGAGTTCGTCACGCGCGCGGGCAAGGTGGCGCTGTCGCCGGGCGTGAACTGGGCCGAGCACTCCAAGGGCACCAACGCCATCGGCACGGCGCTGTTCGCCGAGCGGCCCACCCTCGTGCATGCCGACGAGCACTTCATGCACGCCAACCAGTTCCTCACCTGCTCGGCCGCGCCCATCTTCGACCCGCGCGGCAACATGCTGGGCGTGCTCGACGTCAGCGCCGACCAGCGCACCTACCACCAGCACACCATGGGGCTGGTGCGCATGTCGGCGCGCATGATCGAGAACCACTGGCTCAACGACCACTGCGCCAACCGGCTGCGGCTGCACTTCCACAGCCGCCCCGAGTTCATCGGCACGCTGCTCGAAGGCATCGTGGTGGTGGGCGCGGACGGCAAGCTCCTGGGCGCCAACCGCAGCGCGCTGGACCAGTTGGGCATCTCCGGCGTGGCGCTGCGCAACCAGACGCTGTCCTCGCTCTTCGGCACCACCGTCGCCGCCGTGGTGGACCACTTCCGCAGCCCGCTGGCGCTGCCCATGAAGCTGATGCTGCCCGACGGGCGCCAGTTCCTGGCCAACGCCCGCATGGACTGGGCGTCGCTGGCCTTTGCCGCCGTGCCGGCCGGCGCGCCGGCGCTGGAGATCCCCCCCTCGGCGCCGCCGGCCGCAACCGCGCAGGGTCCGGCACCCCAGGCGGCACCGCTTGCGGACGCAACCACCCCCGCGCCCGGCACGCTGCCCACGGGCCTGGCCTACCTGCAGACCGGCGATCCGCAGATCGAGGCCGTGGTGCAGAAGGCGCGGCGCATCATCAACCGCGACATCCCGCTGCTGATCCTGGGCGAGACCGGCACCGGCAAGGAGCTGCTCGCGCACGCGGTGCACCAGGAGTCCAACCGCGCCAAGCAGCCCTTCGTGGCCGTCAACTGCGCCAGCATCCCCGAGTCGCTGATCGAGGCCGAGCTCTTCGGCTACGAGGAAGGCGCCTTCACCGGCGCGCGGCGCAAGGGCGCCACCGGCCGCATCGTGCAAGCCAACGGCGGCACGCTGTTCCTCGACGAGATCGGCGACATGCCGCTGCCGCTGCAGGCACGGCTGCTGCGCGTGCTGCAGGAGCGCTGCGTCACGCCGCTGGGCAGCGGCAAGTCCATCGCGGTGGACATCGCCGTCATCGGCGCCACGCACCGCAACCTGCGCGAGATGATCCAGCGCGGCGAGTTCCGCGAGGACCTGTACTACCGCCTCAACGGCCTGGTGCTGCGGCTGCCGCCGCTGCGCGAGCGCAGCGACCTGCCGCTGGTGGCGCAGCGCATCCTGGCCAACGAATGCCCGCAGGGCGCGCCGCGCATCAGTGCCGAGGTGATGGCACTGTTCCAGCGCTGCGACTGGCCGGGCAACATCCGCCAGCTCGCCAACGTGCTGCGCACCGCCGCCGTCATGGCCGCCGGCGAGCCGCAGATCACGCAGGCCCACCTCTCGGACGACTTCCTGGAAGACGTGCGCCGGCTGGCCCAGCAGCAGGCCGCGGCGGCCCACGCCGCCATGGCCCAGGCGCAGGCCGCCG
>NZ_CALAOH010000169.1 GCF_937926365.1 uncultured Azohydromonas sp.
ATGCATGCCACCGCCGGCGCACGCTCTTCCAGCAACTACAACTGTAGGGTTAAGGCACGCGCGCTGTCGCAGCGGCTGGAAGCCGACAATGCGCCCGCGCCCTCCGAAGTCACAACACCACCTTGACCATCGGGTGGGTGGTCAAGGTACGGTAGAGCTCGTCGAGCTGCTCGCGGCTGGTGGCGGTGACTGTGACGGTCAGGCCCAGGTAGTTGCCGCTGCTGCTGGGGCGGCGCTCCACGGTCGCGGCGTCAAAGCCTGGATCGAACTGCAGCACGACCGCCACTACCGCTTCCTCGAAGCCCTCCACATGCGCGCCCATCACCTTGATCGGGAAGGGGCTCGGGTACTCGATGAGCGAATCGCGGGGCGTGGCGGCAGTGTTCATGGCCTGACTACGGGTTAGCGGCCCCAGGGCCGCACAATGAAAAACGGGCACGGCAAGCACCGCGCCCGTCAGGAAAGGTGGGGCGGCTCAGATCGATTGCAAGGCCTTGGCGCGCTGGTAGGCCTCGTACAGCCGGCCGTACACCGGGCCGGGCTTGCCGCGCAGCGCGCCATGACCCACGAGTTCGCCGTCCAGCCGCGTCACCGGCAGCACCTCGCGCGCCGCGGAGCTCAGCAGGATCTCGTCGGCTGCACGTAGATCCGCCTCGGGAATGGGGCGCAGGTTGTAGGCGATACCCACTTCCTCGCACAACTCGCGCAGCAACTCGTAGCGGATGCCTTCGAGCACATGCTCGCTCTTGGGTGGACCCAGCAGTGCGCCCTCGTGCACGATCCAGACGTTGCTGGCCGAGCCCTCGGTGAGGTAGCTGATGCCGCTGGCAGCCTCGCGCAGCAGGATGGTCTCGCTGGCGCCATGGTCGGCCGAGATCTGGCGCGCCAGCACGTTGCCCAGCAGCGAGGTGGTCTTGAGGTCGCAGCGCTCCCAGCGGAAGTCACGCGCCGTGATGCAGGCCACGCCCTGGTGGCGCTGCTCCGGCGTGGGAACGCGCGCGGCACTGCTCATCATGAAAACCGTGGGCACGAGCCCTTCGAGCATGACGTGGTCGCGCGGCGCCACGCCGCGCGTGATCTGCAGGTACAGCGACTGGTCCTCGCTGTCCTGCGCCGCGATCAGCCGCCGCGCATGCGCGAGCCACTGCTCGCGGCCGCAAGGATTGGGAATGCGCAGCCGGCCCAGATTGCGCTCCAACCGCGCCATGTGGTCGTCGAAGCGGAAGAGGCGCCGCCCGTACACCGGCAGCAGCTCGTAAACCCCGTCGCCGAAGAGGAAGCCTCGGTCCAGCACCGGCACCCGGGCCTGACCCAGCGGTAGGAACTCCCCGTTAAGAAAACACAGGCTCTCGGGCTGGATCGGCGCAGGATGCATCGTGGCTCCTCCTTGCTCTGGGGATCAGGGTGGCAAGCAGGTCAGGTTACTTGATCCACAGCCGCAGCGCATCCCAGGTGCGGCCCACGAAGCCGGCCTGCTCCACGGGCTCCAGCACCACCAGCGGCACCTCCGTCACCGGCGTGCCGGCGCGGGTGCTGACCTTGACGGTGCCCACGCGCTGGCCCTGCGACAGCGGCGCCACCAGCGGATCGCTGCGCTCGACCTTGGTCTGCAACTGCTGGCCCTCGCCCTTGGGCACCGTCACCACCACGCCGGTGGCAGCACCGAGCTTGGCCTGCGAGGCCACGCCCTTCCACACCTCGGGCGTGACGATGGCCTTGCCCGGCTCGAACAGGCGCACGTTGTCGAAGGCGCCATAGCCCCAGTTCAGCAGCTTCTGGCTTTCGCTGGCGCGCGCCTCGCGCGAGGCCGTGCCCAGCACCACCGTCAGCAGCCGGCGCTTGCCGTTGGGAAAGTCGCGGCTGGCGCTGGCCACCAGGCAGTAGCCCGCGGCGTCGGTGTAGCCGGTCTTCATGCCGTCCACCGTCGGGTCGCGTCGCAGCAGCAGGTTGCGGTTGTCCTGGCGGATCTTGTTGTACGTGTAGTCCTTGAGCGCGTAGTACGGGTAGTACTCGGGGAAGTCGCGGATGATGCGCGCGGCGATCACGGCCATGTCGCGCGCCGTGCTGCGGTGCCCCGGCTCGGTGATGCCGGTGACGTTCTTGAAGGCCGTGTTCTTGAGGCCCCAGGCCTGCGCCTGGCGGTTCATCATGGCCACGAAGCCCTCCACGGAGCCCGCCACGCCCTCGGCCAGCGCCACCGCGGCGTCGTTGCCCGACTGCACGATCATCCCGCGCAGCAGCTCGTCCACCTTGGGGCTCATGGTGGTGTCGATGAACATCACCGAGGCGCCGCCCTTGCGCTCGTTCCAGGCGCGCTGGCTCACGGGCAGCGTCTGCTCCAGCGTGAGCTTCTTGTCGCGCAGCGCATTGAAGACCACGTAGGCGGTCATGAGCTTGGTCAGCGAGGCCGGGTCGGCCGGCGCATCGGCCTCGCGCTCTGCCAGGGTCTGGCCGCTGGAGACATCGAGCAGGATGTACTCGCGCGCCGCAATCTCGGGCGGCTGAGGCGCCTGGGCAAAACTCGAAAGTGCCAGCGGCAAGGCCAGCAGGAAGGCGATCAGGCGTTTCATGGCAAATCTAAAGTGGGAAACGTCAACGCGCCGCCCGTGCGGCGACGTGCGGCACGCAGGAAGAGAAAAAGATCAGTGCGCGAGGTGGCGCAGCACGATCGACTTGAGCAGCGGCAGCTGGCCGTGGAAGAAATGGCCGCCCCCGGGCACCACCACCACCGGCAGGGACTGCGGGCGCGCCCAGTCCAGCGTGGCCGACAGCGGCACCACCTCGTCCTGCTCGCCGTGCACCACCAGCGTGTCCGCCGGCACGGTGGCAACGTCGAAGCGGCTGGTAGCCGGGCCGACCAGCACCAGGCGCTGCGGCGCGGGCTGCACGCGCTGCGCGACGTGCGAAGCCACGAAGCCACCGAAGGAGAAGCCGCCCAGCAGCAGCGGCTCGTCGCCCTGGCGCATCGCCGCGACCACGGCCAGCGCGTCCTCGATCTCGCCACGCCCCTCGTCCCACGCACCGGCGGAAGCCCCGACGCCACGGAAGTTGAAGCGCACGCTGCGCCAGCCCATCTGCACGCAGGCCCGTGCCAGGGTCTGCACCACCTTGTTGTCCATCGTGCCGCCGTGCTGCGGGTGGGGATGGCACAGCACGGCCAGACCGCGGGGCGTGCCTTCGGCCGGCACGTCCAGGGCGCACTCGATCTCGCCGGCCGGGCCCGGCACGCGCAAGCGCTGGGTTTTGGAGTTCATCAGCGGCCCACGTCCGGCGGCAGCAGCAGGCGCTCCACCACACGGCCTTCCTTGAGATGGGACTCGACGATCTCGTCGATGTCCTCCTTGTCCACGAAGGTGTACCAGGTGGCTTCGGGATAGACCACCGCCACCGGGCCGCCGGCGCAGCGGTCCAGACAGCCGGCCTTGTTCACGCGCACCCCGCCCGGACCCGCCAGCCCGGCGGCCTTGACGCGCGCCTTGCAGTGGTCGAAAGCCCCCTGCGCATCGTGCTGCGCACAGGACGCCTCCCCGTTCTCCCGCGCGTTCAGGCAGAAGAAGATGTGGTGCTTGTAGTAGCTCATCCCCGGGATTGTAGGGACGGGGTTTTACTTACAGGAGGTCACCGGAAGTTGCCGCGCGGCGGGCCGTGATACCCGTCACCCGCCGCACCGCTGAGCGTTTGGACGAGGCCTTCACGCCACAAGGTTCGGGCCCGTTCGAGCCCCGCCGGCGGCCCGGGCTACCAGCGGTTCAGCCCTCGTCGCGCGCCCCCACGCGCACCAGCAGCCAGGCCGCAGCGGCATAGGGCCACAGCCAGCCAAGCCAGCGCGACAGCCCGTGGAAGCGGATGAAGCGTCCCTGCGACCAAGCTTGCAGGCTCTGCGCGTAGTAGGCGTTCTCCGGCGCCTGCGCCACCACCACCACCTGCGCCGTCAGCACCATCAGCCCCACCGCTGCCGCCAGCCGCGACGGCAGCATGCAGCACGCCAGCGCGGCCAGCAGGCCCAGCGTCAGTCCCGGCACCGCCGTCGGCGTGAGCCAGGCCAGCGCATGCTCGGGGCCGAAGTTCAGCGCCGTGGACAGCGTGCTCACCGCCAGGGCCAACACCAGCGCGCCCAGAGTCAGCACGGCGCGGCGCGCACGCGAGCGCATCGCGGCAAAAGCCACCAGGCACGGTGCCAGCAGGCCCAGCGCAATGCACAGCATCTCGGTGGCCGGCGACAGCGGCGTGTGCAGCGGCGACGACGGGCGCAGCCACGACTCGGCGGCCGGCGCCCAGGGCGTGTCCTCCAGCGCCAGCCGCGCCAGTTCGCGCAGTTCGTCCCAGCACTGGCCCAACCCCAGCGGCACCGGTGTAGGGAACAGCAGCGCCATGGGCCACAGCAGCAACAGCGTCAATGCCCCGGCGCTGGCGGGGATGAACCAGCGGTCGCGCAGCGACTGCCACACCCGCAGCACGCCCAGGGCCGCCAGCGCCGCGGCCACCAGCGCACCTGCCACGCCGCCGCCGCTGTTGAGCAACCAGTCCTCGCGGCTGGGCACGCGCTCGGGCAGGAAGCTCTGGGTCAGCTCCAGTGTGTACGACAGCAGCATCGGCGACAGCGCCGCCAGCGCCAGGGCCCAGCCCCAACGCCAGCCGCTGCGCACGCCGGCGCCGTAGAGCAGCGCACCCAGCGGCATGTAGCCGATGAAATTGGCCCAGATGTCGAAGGCGATGTGGTACTGCGCCCAGGGCAGCGTCAGCAGCGACTGCAACGACTGCCCCGGCGGCCAGCGCCAGCCGCTGAAGGGGTACAGGCTCGCGTAGACGATCAGCAGCGCGAAGGCCGCTGACAGTGGCACGGTGGCCGAGCTGCGCCGCTGCGCCATCAGCGTCGTGGCTCCGCGCAGCGCCGGCACGGCACCCGATGCGTGCCGCGGACTTCGAGCACCTTCACCACAGACACGGCAGCGCTCAGAAGGGCTTGACCACCACCAGGATCACGATGGCCGTGAACAGCAGCACCGAGACCTCGTTGAACACGCGAAACCAGCGATGGCTGCGCTGATTGCCCGACTGCTCGAAGCGGCGCAGCAGCGTGCGGCAGACATGGTGGTAACCGATCACACCAGCCACCAGCACCAGTTTCGCGTGCAACCAACCATTGCCTGCTCCCTTGCCCACCCCGATACCCAGCCACAGCCACAGGCCAAGCGCCAGGGCCGGCACCATCAGCATGCTGCTGAAGCGGTAGAGCTTGCGCGCCATCAGCAGCAGCCGCTCGCGCTCGGCATGCGAGTCCGCCGGCACCATGGCCAGGTTCACGAACAGTCGAGGCAGATAGAACAGGCCGGCAAACCAGCTGGCCACGAAGACGATGTGCAGGGCCTTGACCCACAGGTAGGCGGAACTCATGCGGCCATTATCGGCAGCGCCCGCCGTGCCCCGCTGCGCTGCAGCGAGGCGGCCAGAGAGCCAGAGACAAAAAAGAAAGCCCCGGGCGCTGCCCGGGGCCGCAAGCCTTGCGCTGTCATGACGTCAAGGCACCTGCTCAGGGAGGAAAAGCAGGGAATGAAGCCTCGCGGCTATCATTCGAGTTCCAGTCTAGCAGGCGCTTGCCTGCCCAATGCGGGCCGGTCACGAGGGCTTACGGGCCTTTCATTCGCCACGCGGCTGCACCGGTTTCCGCGCCTCATCCAAGGACGCCTTGCCGTGCACATCCTGCCCCCCTACCCCGCCAGCCGGCCGCGCCGTCTGCGCCGCGACGAGTTCACCCGCGCGCTGGTGCGCGAACACCGCCTGGCGCCGCAAGACCTGATCCTGCCGGTGTTCCTGCTCGAAGGCAGCAACCGTGTCGAAGACGTGGCCAGCATGCCCGGCGTGCAGCGCATGAGCCTGGACCGGCTCTTCAGCGTGGCCGAGCAGTGCGTCAGTCTGGGCGTGCCGGTGATGGCGCTGTTCCCCGTCATCGACGCCTCGCTCAAGACGCCCGACGGCCGCGAAGCCGCCAACCCCGAAGGCCTGGTGCCTCGCGCGGTGCGGGAACTCAAGAGCCGCTTCCCGCAACTGGGCCTGCTCACCGACGTGGCGCTGGACCCCTACACCAGCCACGGCCAAGACGGGCTGCTCGATGAAACTGGCTACATCCTCAACGATGCCACCGTGGCCGTGCTCAAGGCGCAGGCCCTGGCTCAGGCCCAGGCCGGCGTGGACATCGTTGCGCCCAGCGACATGATGGATGGGCGCATCGGCGCCATCCGCACCGCGCTGGAAGAGGCCAAGCTCGTACACACCCGTATCATGGCCTACAGCGCCAAGTACGCCAGCGCCTTCTATGGCCCCTTCCGTGACGCCGTGGGCAGCGCCTCCAACCTGGGCAAGGCCGACAAGAAGGTCTACCAGATGGACCCGGGCAACAGCGATGAGGCGCTGCGCGAGGTGGCACTGGACATCGCCGAGGGCGCGGACATGGTCATGGTCAAGCCCGGCATGCCGTACCTGGACATCGTGCGCCGCGTCAAGGACGAGTTCCGCGTGCCCACCTTCGCCTACCAGGTCAGCGGCGAGTACGCCATGCTCAAGGCCGCCGCAGCCAACGGTTGGCTCGACCACGACGCGGTGATGATGGAGTCGCTGCTGGCCTTCCGCCGCGCCGGCGCCGATGGCGTGCTCACCTATTTCGCGCTGGACGCCGCGCGGCTGCTGCGCGGACGCTAAGTGCGCGTGCTCTACATCGGCGCCGACGGCGCGGTGGCGCTGGACGCGCTGCCCACGGCGCTGCCGCTGGAGGGCTTTCTCTGGATCGGCTGCGAGCGCCCGGCCTTCGAGGCCGCGGTGCCCGCGCTACAGCACGCGCTGCAACGCTGGGACTGCGGCGCGCTGGTGGATCTGCACATCTCCGACCTGCTCAACGCGCAGCTGCCCAGCCACTTCGACTACACCTCTTGGTACGACCTGCTGGTGTTCCGCCGTCTCACGGCCTCCGCGCCCGATTCGGCGGGCCCGTCATCCAGCGGGTCCAACGGCGGGAATGGCGTCCCCAGCCCCCGGCTGCCGCAGCAGCCCTGGGCACGGCCATCGCTCCGCAGCCCGCGCCGGCCCTGGTGGACACCAGCCCGGTGGGCTTTGCCATCTACGACAGGGTCCTGGTCACCGTGCACCCGCCCAAATGCCCGGTGCGTGCCTATTTCGAGAAGCGCCTGTCCGCCGCTGGCGGCATGCGCGAGCGTGGCGGCTCACGCCTGCCGGCCAGCCCGGCGGACCTGATGCTGCGCATGGTCAACCACATGGTGGACAGCTACCTCGACCTGCGCCGCCTGCTCACGCGCCAGCTCGGTGCGCTACAGCAGGCGTTGCTGCACCCGCGCAGCCGTTTCCACGACTGGCAGGTGCTGCTGGACGCGCGCAACGCGCTGCACCTGCTGGAGGACACCTGCGAGGACCAGCGTGCGGCCTTGCAGGAATGGATCGACGGGTTGGAGGAACTGCCCCTGCCGCACGAGGCGCCTCCGGCGCGCGAATTCGAGCTGCTGAAGGTGCGCTCGCGCGACGTGCAGGAGCACATCGAGCGCGTGCTCTCGCACGTGCGGCGCCTGGAGCAGTCAGCCGAGACGGCGGTGCAGATGCACTTCTCCGCCCTCAGCCACCGCACCAATGACATCATGCGCACGCTCACCGTGCTCACCGCCATCTTCCTGCCGCTGAACCTGATCACGGGTTTCTTCGGCATGAACTTTGACGCCCTGCCACTGATTCACTCCGGCACCGGCGTGTGGATCGCCATCGCGCTGATGGTGGCGCTGGGCGTGGGCCTGGGCTGGTTCTTCTGGCGCAAGCGCTACCTGGGAACGACGCGGCGCTGAAAGCCCCGCACGGAGCGCGCTCAGACCTTGGTGTAGGGGTCGTGCAGCCCCAGGCCGAGCAGGATTTCAGTTTCGCGCGCTTCCATGGCCTCGGCCTCGTCGTCCTGCTCGTGGTCAAAGCCTTGTGCGTGCAGCGTGCCGTGTACCAACAGGTGCGCGTAGTGGTCGGCCAGCGGCAGCTTCATCTCCGTCGCCTCGCGCGCCACCACGGGTGCGCACAGCACCAGGTCGGCCACCACGACCGGCTCGTGCGCGTAGTCGAAGGTCAGCACATTGGTGGCGTAGTCCTTGCCGCGGAACTCGCGGTTGAGCGCGCGGCCCTCTTCCTCGCCGACGATGCGCACGGTGATCTCGGCCGGCAGTTCGTCCAGCGCGGCGCGGATCCAGCGCTGCACCTTGTGGCGCGGCAACTCGGCGCGGTGCGCGGGGTCGGCAAACTGCAGCGACAGGCTGAGCTCGGGACGGGCGGCGGCCATCTCAGCGGTCTCCCCGAGCATCGGCGGCCTCGTAGGCTTGCACGATGCGCGCCACCAGCGGGTGGCGCACCACGTCGGCAGCGGTGAAGCGCGTCATGGCGATGCCGCGCACGCGCTGCAGCACGCGCTCGGCGTCCACCAAGCCGCTGGTCATGCCCTTGGGCAGGTCGATTTGGCTGGTGTCGCCCGTCACCACGCACTTACTGCCGAAGCCGATGCGGGTAAGGAACATCTTCATCTGCTCAGGCGTGGTGTTCTGCGCCTCGTCCAGGATGACAAAGGCGTGGTTCAGGGTGCGCCCACGCATGAAGGCCAGCGGCGCGATCTCCAGCGTCGCGCGCTCGAAGGCCTTGGTGACGCGGTCAAAGCCCATGAGGTCGTAGAGCGCGTCGTAGAGCGGGCGCAGGTAGGGATCGACCTTCTGCGTCAGGTCGCCGGGCAGGAAGCCCAGCCGCTCGCCGGCCTCCACCGCCGGACGGGTGAGGATGATGCGCTGCACCTGGCTGCGCTCCAGCGCATCCACCGCGCAGGCCACGGCCAGGAAGGTCTTGCCGGTGCCCGCCGGGCCCAGGCCGAAGGTGATGTCGTGCGCCAGGATGTTCTTGAGGTACTGCACCTGGTTGGGCGTACGGCCCTGCAGGTCGGCGCGCCGGGTATGCAGCACCACTTCGCCGCCCGGGCTGCCGGCCGCGCCGTCGCCTCCGGCGGGCGCGTTGTCGCTGGTGGCTTCGGCCAGCGCCAGCTGCAGCGCCTCGGCCGGGATGGGCTTGCTGGCCCGGTCGTACAGGCGCTGCAGCAGCGCGGCGGCGCGCTCGGCCTCGCGCTTGGTGCCCTCGATACGGAAGGACTCGTTGCGCCGCGAGAGCTTGACGCCCAGCGCGTCCTCGATGGCGCGCAAGTGCTCGTCGGTGGCGCCGCACAGGTGCGACAGGCGTTCGTTGTCGAGCGGGATGAAGGCGTGGCGCAGTATCAAAGGACGGCCTCGGGTCTGGAAACGGGGCCGGCATTGTCGCCGCAGCCTCAAGCCGCGCCGGCCGGGCGGTTTTGGCGGGAGGCTCCTGCACAATCTTTCCATGCTCCTACTGCACTCCGGCGCACCGTGGCGGCGCCTTCTGGCGCTGCTGGTCCTGACGCTGATGCTGGCCACCGCGGCCGTGGCGGACGTTTTGCGCATCGAGCAGGCGCTCAGCGCCGAAGGCGACAGCGCCCGCTTCCCGGGCAACGCGCCGCAGCGCACGGTGGCCTTGCCCGACGACTGGAACGCCTCGCGCCCGGGCCATGCGGGACCGGTGTGGTACCGCGTGCGCTTCGACGCCCCGATCGCGCAGGACAGCGGCGAGGTGCTGGCGCTGTACGTCGAGCGCGCCTGCAGCAACCTGGAAGTGCAGATCAACGGCCAGCGCCTGCACGCGGCCGGGCGCATGCGCGAGCCCGTGTCGCGCAACTGCCACCATGCCCAGCTCGTGACGCTGCCGGCGGCGCTGCTGCGCCCCGGGGGCAACCTGCTCGACATCAAGGTGGCAGGCGAGCCGCTGGAGCGCGTGGGTTCGCGGCTGCGCGCGGGCGGGCTGTCGGCACTGCAGATCGGCCCGCACGCGACGCTGGCACCGCTGCACGAGCGCCATCTCACGCTCAACGTCACGCTGCCGCTGGTGCTCAGCGGCAGCCTGCTGCTGCTGGGCGGCTTCATGTGCGTGCTGGGCTGGCTCAACCGGCGCCACAGCCACTTGGCTTACTTCGGCGTGCTGGCAGTGGGCTCGGCGCTGCTGACTGCGCGGCTGGGCTGGCGTGACCTGCCCTTTACTGGATTCCAGACCGAGGTGGTGCTGGCCTCGCTCATGCCCGTGGTGACGCTAGCGGCGGTGCAGTTCCTGCTGCGCCGCGCCGGCCACCGCGTGCCGGGCGCGGGGCTGGTGCTGCTGCTGCAGTGCATGCTGGTGCCCGCGAGCCTGCTGCTGGGCGGTCCGGCGCGCGTGCACCTGCTGGCCAACGCCTGGGCCACGCTGCTGACGCTGGAGGTACTCGTGGCGCTGGCGCGGTTCCTGCGCCGTGCCTGGCGTCGGCGCGGACCGCACGGCTGGGTGGTGGGCATGCTGATCGCGGGCGCCGCCGCGCTGGTACTGGTGCAATTGCTGGCGCTGCGGGAGCCGCCGGGCTCGACCGTGCTGGCGCTGGTGCATCTGTCGCTGCCGCTGACCTTCATCGGCATGGGCTTGCGCCTGGTGCAGCTGCACGGGCGCGCGCTGCAGGACGCCGAGGCCGACCGCCGCGTGCTGGAAGCACGCATCCGCGAGGCCACCGAGGAGATCGAACGCAACTTCGCGCAGCTCACCGAGCTGCGCATCGAACAGGTCACCGAGCGTGAGCGCAAGCGCATTGCCGCCGACCTGCACGACGACCTGGGCGCCAAGCTGCTGACCATCGTGCACACCAGCGACAACGAGCGCATCTCCACGCTGGCGCGCGAAGCGCTGGAGGAAATGCGCTTGTCGGTGCGCGGCCTCACCGGCCGGCCCGTGCGGCTCATCGACGCGCTGGGCGACTGGCGCGCCGAGGCCATGAGCCGCCTGGCGCAGACCGGGATCGAGGCGCGCTGGGTGGCGCCGACCGAGGACATGCCGCAGACACTGTCGGCGCGCGCCTACGTGCAGACCACGCGCATCCTGCGCGAGGCGGTCAACAACATCATCAAGCACAGCGGCGCCACGCACTGCACCGTGACCTGCCAGATCGAAGGCGGCGATTTCCAGCTCGCCATTCAGGACAACGGGCGCGGCATCCCGATGGAGCTTGACGGCCGGCTCGACCGCGGCCACGGCATGTCCAGCATGAAGCACCGCGCCAAGCAGCTGCAGGGCCAGTGCCTGGTGGAATCCGGTCCTGGCTACGGCACCGTCATTCGCCTCACGCTGCCGTTGGAGCGCCATGCCGTGGCGGTTTGAAAACAAGCACGCGTCATCCCTCCAGACGCGGGCCCCTGGGCAAGTGGGCCCAAACAGGCCCGCTGTTACCATGAACTACACACAACCCGTGACTTCAGTGGAGGCCCTGTGAAGAACATCCTGCTCCTCGAAGACCTGCCGCAGATCCGCACCTGGCTCAAAAGTCTCGTGATGGAGGTGTTCCCCAATGCAGAGATCTCTGAAAGTGCACGCGTGCACGATGCACTGGGGTTGGTTTCAGCGCTGCGCTTCGACCTTGCGCTGGTCGATCTGGGGCTGCCCGACGGCTCCGGCGTGGACGTGGTGACGGCGCTGCGCGAACAGCAGCCCGAGGCGCAGTCGGTGGTGGTAACGATCCACGACGACGACGAGCACCTCTTCCCCGCGCTGCAGGCCGGTGCCTATGGGTACATCCTCAAGGAACAGCCGCGCGAGCTCATCACCGAGCAGCTGCAGCGCATCAGCCAGGGCGAACCGCCACTGTCGCCCTCCATCGCGCGGCGCGTCATTGCCTACTTTGCCGCGCAGGCCAAGCCGCAAGCGCCGCTGATGCCGCATGTGCAGCTCACCGAACGCGAAAGCGAAGTGCTGCTGCGCGTGGCCAAGGGCTTCACCCTGCCCGAGATCGGCGTGCAGCTCAATTTGTCGCGGCACACTATCGCGGACTACGTGAAACAGATTTACAGGAAGCTGAACGTCAGTTCCCGGGCCGAGGCTGCGCTGGAGGCACAGCGGCTAGGACTGTTCGGCCGGAGCCGATGATCAAAAGAACCCTTCCCGCCTTCCACGCAAGCGGCGCACAAGCGCCGCTTTTTCATGTCCGCAACCCGCGCGGAGGCCGCCCGTGATCGGCCGCCTGCAGGGACAGCTCGTCGAGAAGTCGCCGCCGCTGGTGATGCTCGACGTCGGCGGCGTCGGCTACGAGGTGGACGTGCCAATGAGCACCTTCTACCAACTGCCCGCGCTGGGCGAGCGCGTCACGCTGTTAACGCACTTGGTGGTGCGCGAGGACGCGCATCAACTCTTCGGCTTTCTCACGGTGGAGGAGCGCGCGACCTTCCGCCAGCTCATCCGCATCAGCGGCGTCGGCCCGCGCATGGCGCTGTCGCTGCTCTCGGGCTTGAGCGTGGCCGAGCTGGCTCAGGCGGTGAGTCAGCAGCAGAGCGGGCGGCTGGTGAAGGTACCAGGCATCGGCAAGAAGACCGCGGAGCGGCTGCTGCTGGAGCTCAAGGGCAAGCTCGGCCCCGATCTGGGCCAGCCGGTCACGGTGGCCAACGACGCGCAAGCCGACATCGTGCAGGCGCTCATCGCGCTGGGCTACGCCGAGCGCGACGCCAGCGCCGCGCTCAAGGCCCTGCCGGCCGACGTCGGCGTGAGCGAGGGCATCAAGCTCGCGCTGCGGGCGCTGTCGCGCTGAGGCGCGCCGCGCCTCATTGCTTGTGATCGTGTCCGTGCATGTGCGCGGGCATTGACGCCGCGGCACTCGGGCCACGGTTGCCCACCACCAGCTCGGTCTTCACCTCGCCGGATTTTTCGAAGCGCAGCACCAGCGGCAGCCGCTCACCCGTGCGCAGCGGCGCCTTCAGGCCCATGAGCATGAGGTGCAGGCCGCCGGGTGCCAGTTCCACCGTGGTGCCCGCGGGCAGCTCGATGGCGTCCACCTGGCGCATGCGCATCACGTCGCCGGACATCTGCATGCTGTGCAACTCCACCCGCTCGGCCGCGGACGTACTGGCGCCCAGCAGCCGGTCGGCCGTGCCACCCGTGTTCTGCAAGCGCAAATAGGCCCCGCCCACGGGCTGGCCGCCCACGGTGGGCCGAGCCCAGGCATCGCGAGCCTGGACGGTGCCCGGTTGGGCCCAGGCGGCGGAATTCAACAGCAGCGCGGCAGCCAGCAGGCCTTGGCGCAGGGTCGGGAGCTTCATGGCGAGATCTCGCTTCAATGGTGATCGTGGCCGCCGGACGGCATGGCCGACTCCACGGCGACGTGAGCCGACGCCGGAGCGACGGCCAGCAGCACTGCAGTCGCCGTAACAGGCCGGAGGAAGAGGCGGTTCATGGGCAGTCTCAACCTCGGAGCAGCCGCCCCGGCAAGGGCGCAGGACTTGAGCGGCGGCATCTTAGCCAGCCCCGGAGGGCGGCCGATAATGGCTGTATGAGCATACAGACGGACGAATTCGCGGGCGCCCCCTCGCGCCGCGTCGTCAGCGCCGCCCCGGGCACGCCCAACGAGGAGGCCTTCGAGAAAGCGCTGCGGCCCAAGGGGCTGCGCGAGTACGTGGGCCAGGCCAAGGCGCGCGAGCAGCTGGAGATCTTCATCGGCGCGGCACGCAAACGGCGCGAGGCGCTGGACCACGTGCTGCTGTTCGGCCCACCGGGGCTGGGCAAGACCACGCTGTCGCACATCATTGCCGCGGAGTTGGGCGTCAATCTGCGCCAGACCTCCGGCCCGGTGCTGGAAAAACCCAAGGACTTAGCGGCCATCCTGACCAGTCTGGAACGGCACGACGTGCTGTTCATTGACGAGATCCACCGCCTCTCGCCGGTGGTGGAGGAGATCCTCTACCCCGCGCTGGAGGACTACCAGATCGACATCATGATCGGCGAGGGCCCGGCGGCACGCTCGATCAAGCTGGATCTGCAGCCCTTCACGCTCGTGGGCGCCACCACCCGCGCAGGCATGCTCACCAACCCGCTGCGGGACCGCTTCGGCATCGTGGCGCGGCTGGAGTTCTACACGCCACAGGAGCTGGCGCGCATCGTCACGCGCTCGGCCGGGCTGCTGGAGGCGCCCATCGACGCTGAGGGAGCGATGGAGATCGCACGACGCTCGCGCGGCACGCCGCGCATCGCCAACCGGTTGCTGCGCCGCGTGCGCGACTACGCCGACGTCAAGGGCGACGGCAGCATCGGCGGCGCGATCGCCTCGGCCGCGCTGGCCATGCTCGACGTGGACCCCCAGGGCTTCGACCTCATGGACCGCAAGCTGCTGGAGGCGGTGGTGCACCGCTTCGACGGCGGCCCGGTGGGCCTGGACAACGTGGCCGCGGCCATCGGCGAGGAGCCCGGCACCATCGAGGACGTGATCGAGCCCTACCTGATCCAGCAGGGCTACCTGCAGCGTACCCCGCGCGGGCGCATCGCCACGCTGGCGGCCTACCGGCACCTGGGCGTGGCGCCCAAGGCCGGCGCCGGAGACCTGTTCGAGAGTTGAGCCGCGGTGCCGAGGACTGGTGGACCCGGCCGGGCTACAGCATGTCCTCCACCACCAGGCGGTGGTAGCGTTCGGCCAGGCGCGCTCCATGACGATGCGCCACCTCGCCCACCCGCAGCGCCTGCTCGTCTTCGGGCGCGAACACGATCAGCCAGCCGCAGCCCTCGCGTGCCAGTTCGCAGTAGCGGCGCATGAGCACGATCTCGTGGCCGAACTCGGCCGTACCGGAAACGCCTTCGAGGAGCTCGCGCATCTCGCGGCCCTCCTCTTCACCGGTGTAGAACAGGATGTCCTCTGGCCCGAAACCCAGCGCGCGCAGATCGCGCGCGGCCTGCTGTGCCGCCGCGTCATCGGGAAAGGCAATCACCACATGCCCCACGGGCTTGAAGGCTCCAAAGGACACGGGCACTTGTGTCTTGGTCATTCGCTGAACCGCCATAGCCGACCTCCGCTGCGTGTGTGGACGGTGGCTGCGGACAGCCACCGCAGCGGGTAGCCTGCAGCGTCGCAGCCGCACCCGGGGCGAGAGCAAGACAAATGCCCGCCGAGGCGGCGGGCATAGCGGGCTTTCTGGGCTCCGGCTAGCGGGTGCGGCCGCAATCAAAGCCCGACGAAAGAAAAGGCTCGGCTCAGGCGTCCACCTTGCGCCGACGCTGCTGCCAGGCCAGCAGTTCGCCCACGAAGCCGCGGCGGAAGGCCACCACGCACACCACGAAGATGACGCCGATGATCACCGTCACCCACGAGCCCACGCGGTCGGCGAGGAAGTTCTGCAGCCCGATGATGGTGAAGGAGCCCAGCACCGGACCGGCAAAGGTGCCCATGCCGCCCAGCAGCGTCATCAGCACCACCTCGCCCGAGAGCGACCAGTGCACGTCCGACAGCGTGGCAAAGCCCAGCACCAGCGTCTTGAGCGCGCCGGCCAGGCCGGCGATGGCGGTGGAGAGCACGAAGGCCAGCAGCTTGTACTTGTCCACGTCGTAGCCCAATGAGACGGCGCGCGGCTCGTTCTCCCGGATGGCCTTGAGCACCTGCCCGTAGGGCGAGTGCACGATGCGGATCACGCCCAGGTACACGGCCACGAAGACGGCCAGCACCACGAAGTACATCGCCACGTCGTCGGCCAGCGGAATGAAGCCCAGCAGGTGCCCGCGCGGCACGCCCTGCAGCCCGTCCTCGCCGCCGGTGAACGGCGCCTGCAGGCACACGAAGTACACCATCTGCGCCATGGCCAGCGTGATCATGGCGAAGTAGATCCCCTGGCGCCGGATGGCGATGAGCCCAACCAGCAGGCCGATGAGCGCCGCGATGACGGTGCCCGCCACCACGCCCAGCTCCGGCGACCAGCCCGCGCTGCGCACCAGCCAGCCCGTGGCGTAGGCAGCCGAGCCCATGAAGGCCGCGTGCCCGAAGGACAGCAGTCCCGTGAAGCCCAGCAGCAGGTTGAAGGCGCAGGCAAAGATGGCAAAGCACAGCGCCTTCATCATGAACACCGGGTACAGCCCGATGAACGGCGCGGCCACCAACACCGCCAGCACGACAAGCCACAGCAGCCGGGAACGCCGCTCCAGGGTCACAGCAGAAGAGGCGGTGCTCATCATTTCTCCTTGCCGAACAGGCCGGCGGGCCGCAGCACCAGCACGATGGCCATGATCACGAACACCACGATGCTGGAAGCTTCGGGATAGAAGACCTTGGTCAGGCCCTCCACCAGACCCAGCATCAGCCCGGTGAGGATCGAGCCCAGGATCGAGCCCATGCCGCCGATAACCACCACCGCGAACACGACGATGATCAGGTTGCTGCCCATCAACGGCGTGACCTGAATCACCGGCGCGGCCAGCACGCCCGCCAGTGCCGCCAGCCCGGCGCCGGCGGCATAGGTGAGCATCACCATCACCGGCACGTTGATGCCGAAGGCCTGCACCAGCGCCGGGTTCTCGGTACCTGCACGCAGCGTCGCCCCGAGCGGCGTCTTCTCGATCAGGAACCAAGTACCCAGGCACACCACCAGCGAGGCGCCGATGACCCAGGCGCGGTAGTTGGGCAGGACCATGAAGCCCAGGTTGGTGGCACCCTGCAGCAGCTCGGGCACCGGGTACTGCTGGCCCGAGACACCGAACTGCTCACGGAACACCCCTTCGGCAATGAGCGCCAGCCCGAAGGTCAGCAGCAGCCCGTAGAGCGGATCGAGCTTGTAGAGTTGCTTGAGCAACGTGCGCTCGATCACCACACCCAGCGCACCAACCACCAGTGGCGCCAGCAGCAGCGCGAACCAGTAGTTGAGCCCGAAGTACTCCAGCCCCAGCCACGCCACGTAGGCGCCGATCATGTACAGCGCGCCGTGCGCGAAGTTCACGATGCCCAGCAGGCCGAAGATCACGGCCAGGCCGAGGCTGAGCATGGCGTAGAAGGAGCCGTTGACCAGGCCCAGCATGAGCTGGCCCAGGAAGGCCTGGTGCGGTATGCCGAAGATGTCCACGTGGTCCAGTCCGTTGTGGAATGCGGTTGCGACGCGCCGTCCTCAGCCTTTGCCCTGGACGGGGCGCGTCGCGCTGGAGCTCAGGGCGTCACTGCTTCCACAGCGCGCACTTGCTCTCGGCCTTGGTCGTGAAGGCCGCATCGCCCTTGATGGTCTCCACGACGTTGTAGTAGTCCCAGGGCTCGGTGGACTGCGCCGGCGTCTTGACCTGCATGAGGTACATGTCGTGCACCATGCGGCCGTCATCGCGCACGTAGCCGTTCTTGGCAAAGACGTCGTTGACCTTGGTCTTCTTGAGCTGGGCCATCACCTTGTCGCCGTCATCGGTGCCGATGGCCTTGACCGCCTGCAGGTAGTTCAGCGCCACCGAGTAGTCGGCGGCCTGCAGCGACGAGGGCATGCGCTTGACCTTGTCGAAGAACTTGCGGCCCCAGGCACGGCTTTCGGCGTCGCGGTTCCAGTACCAGCTGTCGGTGAGGTACATGCCCTGCGTGTTCTTCAGGCCCAGCGAGTGCACGTCGTTGATGAACATCAGCAGCCCGGCGAGCTTCATCGACTTGGTGACACCGAACTCGTTGGCCGCCTTGATGGCGTTGATGGTGTCGCCGCCGGCATTGGCCAGGCCCAGGATCTGCGCCTTGCTCGACTGCGCCTGCAGCAGGAAGCTGGAGAAGTCGCTGGCCGAGAGCGGGTGCTTGACCGACCCGGCCACGCTGCCGCCCGAGGCCTTGACGACGTTGGCGGTGTCGTTCTGCAGCGACTGGCCGAAGGCGTAATCGGCGGTGAGGAAGTACCAGCTCTTGCCGCCGGCGCGCACCACCGCGCCGCCGGTACCCTTGGCCAGGGCCACCGTGTCATAGGCCCAGTGGATCGTGTAGGGCGAGCACTGCTCGTTGGTCAGCGCCGAGGTACCCGCGCCCACGGCGATGAAGGGCTTCTTCTTCTCGGCCGCCACCTTGGCCATGGCCAGGCTGGTGCCGGAGTTGGTGCCGCCGATGAGCATGTCCATGCCCTGCGTGTCGAACCATTCGCGCGCCTTGGCGGCGGCAACGTCGGCCTTGTTCTGGTGGTCGGCGGTGAGCAGCTCGATCTTCTTGCCGTTGACGTTGCCGCCCATGTCGGCAATGGCCATGCGGATGGCCTCGGCGCCGCCCTGGCCGTCGATGTCGGAATACAGGCCGCCCATGTCGGTGATGAAGCCGATGCGGATCACGTCGCCCGAGAACTGGGCATGTGCCGTGCCGATGGATGCAAACGCAACGGCACAGCCGGCAGCGAGGGTCTTGAGTTCCATTTCAGGTCTCCTGTGGGGGGGTACTTCAGATCTTCAAACGCCCAGGTACTCCCGCAGCTTCTGGCTGTGCTGCGGCAGCTGGGCCTGGGTAAATTCCTCGATCACGCGACCGTGCTCCATCACGAGGAATCGGTCCGCCAGCGGGGCGGCGAAGCGGAAGTTCTGCTCCACCATCACGATGGTGTAGCCCTGGCGGCGCAGCGCCAGCACCATCTCGGCCAGCTTCTGCACGATCACCGGCGCCAGGCCCTCGGAGATTTCGTCGAGCAGCAGCAGCCGTGCACCGGTGCGCAGGATGCGCGCCACCGCCAGCATCTGCTGCTCGCCGCCCGACAGCCGCGTGCCCTGGCTCGAAGCACGCTCGCGCAGGTTGGGGAACATGGTGTAGATCTGCTCCACGCTCATGCCGCCCTTGGCCAGCACGGGCGGCAGCATCAGGTTCTCCTGGGTGGAGAGGCTGGAGAAGATGCCGCGCTCCTCGGGGCAGTAGCCCACGCCCAGCCGCGCGATACGGTGCGTGGGCAAGGAAATGCTCTCGGTGCCGTGGACCTTGATCGAGCCCTTGCGGCTGCCCGTGAGGCCCATGATGGCGCGCAGCGTGGTGGTGCGCCCGGCGCCGTTGCGCCCCAGCAGCGTCACCACTTCGCCCTCGTCGACCGTGAAGTCCACGCCGTGCAGCACGTGCGACTCGCCGTACCAGGCGTGCAGGTCGCGCAGCTCCAAGAAGCGCCGGCGCGTGCCACCGGGCGCGGTGGCGGCCACAGGGGCCGTGGTGGCGGGCTGCATGCCCGCGGGCGGCGGCGGGGTGACCACGTCGGTGCGTTCCATCAGTGCGCTCCCTGCAGTTCGACGTTGGCGCTGCCCATGTAGGCCTCCACCACCGCCGGGTTGGCCGAGACCTGCGCGTACGGCCCCTCGGCCAGCACGGCACCGCGCTGCAGCACCGTGATGGTGTCGGCGATGCTGGAGACCACGCTCATGTTGTGCTCCACCATCAGCACCGTGCGGTCGGCAGCCACCTTCTTGATGAGCTGTCGGATGCGGTCCACGTCCTCGATGCCCATGCCCTGCGTGGGCTCGTCCAGCAGCATCAGCCGCGGCTCCATCGCCAGCGTGGTGGCGATCTCCAGCGAGCGCTTGCGCCCGTAGCTCAGCTCCACCGCCGGCAGCTCGGCATAGCGCTGCAGGTCCACCGCGTGCAGCAGCTCCATCGCGCGCTCGTTGAGCACATTGAGCGAGCGCTCGGAGCGCCAGAACTGGAACGAAGGCCCCAGCTTCCTGCGCTGCAGCGCCACGCGCACGTTCTCCAGCACCGTGAGGTGCGGGAACACGGCCGAGATCTGGAAGGAGCGGATCACGCCGCGGCGTGCCACCTGCGCCGGCGCCTCGCGGGTGATGTCCTCGCCCTCGAAGAAAATGCGGCCCGAGCTGGGCTGCAGGAACTTGGTGAGCAGGTTGAAACAGGTGGTCTTGCCTGCGCCATTGGGGCCGATCAGCGCGTGGATCGTGCCGCGACGCACGCGCAGGTTGACCTTGTTGACCGCGACAAAGCCCTTGAACTCACGGGTGAGGTCCTGGGTTTCCAGGATGTATTCGCCGCTCATGCGCCGACTCCTTGCTTGTCGATGTCCGGGCGAGCCGGCGGCACCGAGCCACCCAGCCGCTGCGTGAGCTCGCGCGCCGTGCCCAGCACCACTTCCAGGTGCCGAGCACTGGCATCGGTGCCGAGCATGCTCTTGTTGATGCACACGCCCACGCCGGCCACGGCCTGGCCCGAGGCGTCGAACACCGCCGCGCCCATGCAGTACACGCCCTCGCGCACGCCTTCGTCGTCGATGCTGTAGCCGCGCTCGCGCGTGGCACGCAGCTCGCGCTTGAGCGCCGCGCGCGTGAGCGGCCCCTTGCCCGACATGCGCGGCAGCGGGTCCGCCGTGAAGAGCTGCGCCAGCCGCTCCGGGCTCTGGTGCGCCAGCATCGCCTTGCCCGTGGCGGCCAGATGCGCCGGCAACCTCATGCCCACGTTGAAGGCCAGCCCCAGCGGACGCCGTCCGGGACGCGCCGCCACGTACACCACCTCGGTGCCGTCGAGCACCGAGAGGATGATGGTCTCGTCGTGCGCGCCGCCGGCCGCGGCTTTCCACAGCGCGTTGAACTCGTCCGTCACCTGCGTCCCGGCCACGAAGGCCTCGGCCAGCCCCATCACGCGGGCACCGATGAGGAAGGCACCGTCGGGCTGGCGGCGCAGGTAACCGAAGTTCAGCAGCGTGTTGCACAGCCCATGCACGCTGCTCTTGGGATAGCCCAGCTCCGCCGCCAGCCGCGCCAGTGTCAACGGCGTGCGCGACTGCGCGATGCGTTCCAGCAACGTGAGTGCCCGTGCAACGGCCGGCACCAGTGGCGCATGCGGCAACGCTGCGTCACCCGAGCCCAAAGCCGCGGGACGAGCGGCGGCACGGCGCGCGCGGTTGGCGATGACGGCGGGGTTGTTCAACTGGCTGAATGCAATTCAATAGACGGAACCGGATGGTCCGCACTCGCTGCTCACCTGTCATCAACGTCAGCACCAAACCGCGGGAATGTCCTGTTGGGGGAAACCCTGTCAAAAACCTGGGGGCATATGTGATGCTTTCCACACCCGGCGGTGCAGTGCACTTCCACGTTGCGTGCGAAATCACACTGAAGAGGGAAGCGAGTTCCCCCATCAAGGTGATGGCAAGTGCGCACGGACTGCGGTGGTCTGCCGCAAGTCAGTCGCTACGGGGCGCCACGTGGTGCGGCGCGCAAGCTTCAGCGGCTCCAGCAATCCGACGGCGTGCGCACCGCGCTGCCGTGGCGCACCGTGACCGCCAGCGTGGTGCAGCCGGTGTCGCCGGCCTGGCTACGGCCCGCCACGGCGACGGCCGTGACGGCATAGCCGGCGGCGCCGGCATCGGACAGCGTGAGGGTGTAGTAGCCGTCCGCGCTGGCATCGCTCAGACCCAGCCCCTGCGGCGGTGGCGCGGCCAGCTCCGCCGCGTAGCCGGGATGGGCGCCGCGCCAGCGCTCCTGCGCCTGCTCCACCTGCATCAGCGCCACCACCGCATCGGTGCGGCGGCTCTTGCGCACCTGCGCCATGTAGGAGGGATAGGCCATGGCGGCCACCACCGCGGCGATGGCCAGGGCCACCATGGCCTCCACCAGCGTGAAGCCCGCGCCGGCGGGTCCTTGGGTTGCGTTTGCGTGCGCCATCACCGCAGTGTGTGCGCGCGATCGACGCGACGGCTATGGCACGAGGCCTGCGGACCCCCAGGCGTGCGTCAGTAGAACTTCGGGTGAGCCTGGCTCACAGCGGTGCAGACGTTGCGCCCCCGACCCGGAGCCCACCGCCGCGGGCCGCGGCGGTGGCCGTGGCGCTCAGGACAGCTCGTCCAGCGCCGGACGCGCCAGGTGCGCGTCGTCACTCCAGCCCACGAGCATGAAGCCCTGCGGCGTGTGCAGCAGGCGGTTGAGCGTGGCATTGCCGACCTGCCAGGTGCGCGGCGCCTGCAGCTCCAGCCGCGTGGCGGCACGGTAGAGGCAATCGAGCACGCCACCATGCGAGACCAGCGCGATCGACTGCCCCGGGTGGCGTGCCGCCAGCCGTGCCGCCGAGGTCACGCAGCGCTCGTAGAACTCGCGCAGCGTTTCCCCGCCCTCGGGGCCGAAGTCGGGATCGCGCCGCCGCCAGCGCAGGCTTTCCTCGGGCCAGCGCTGCTCGATCTCGTCGAAGCGCAATCCCTCGAAGCGGCCGAACAGCCGCTCGCGCAGCCCCGGCTCGGGCTGCACCGGCAGCCCGACGGCCTGCGCGAAGGGCGTGGCGGTTTCGACGGCCCGCCCCAGGTCGCTGGCATAGACGGCGTGCAGCGGCTCGTCGGCCAGCGCCTGCGCCAGGCACTGGGCCTGCCAGCGCCCGTTGGCGTTGAGCGGGATGTCGGTATGGCCCTGGATACGCGTATCGGCGTTCCAGTCGGTTTCGCCGTGGCGGATGGCAATGATGCGGGTAGGTTCCAGGAGAGTTTCCTTTGCAGCGCGGGCTGCGCGGCGGCGCTCAGGGCTGCGCCAGCAGCCGGCGGTTGAGGGTGTAGGTGCCGCTGAAACGGGCTTCGGCCAGCACGTGGGCGGCCAGCGCCGCGCGCGCCTGCGCGCCGGTGAAGGCGCCTTCCACCGACAGCCGCGGCACCGACAGTGCATAGAGGGTGAACACGTAATGGTGCACCAGCGCGTCGTTGAAGGGCGGGAAGGGGCCGTCATAGCCGAAATAGTTGCCGGCCATTTGCGCGTCGCCCGCGAACCAGCCGGTGTAGTCGTTCAGTCCCTGGCGCGCGCCGTGCGGCGCCGCCGGCCCGGGCTTGCCGCGGGCGGTGAAACCCTGGCTGAACTGGCCTTCACCGATTGCGGTGAGCGTGGGCGGTAGGTCCACCAGCACCCAGTGGAAGAAGTCCACGCGCGGCAGCTCGGCGGGCACTTCGCGATCGGGCTGGTTGACGTCGTCGCCGCGGCTGGGCACGTCCGGATCGTGGCAGATCAGCGCCAGCGAGCAGGTGCCCGCGGGCACGTCGCTCCAGGCCAGGTGCGGGTTGAGGTTGCCGGCAAAGCCGACGCCCTCGCTGTCGATGCGCCCGGCGGCGTAGCGCTCGGGAATGCGCGCGCCGTCGGTCCAGCTGTCGCTCCAGAGTTTCATGACGCTTCTCCTCGTTTTTCGATGCAGGGGGGAACATGCAGGCACCACGCGCCCAGCGACCCCGAGCCGGCCCGCAGGACGTCCGCGGCCACGCGCCAGGCTGCCGCCGGTGCGGGCCCGGCGCAGCGCGGCTGCCGGGGCTACACGCCCCAGACGATCGGGTAACCCGCCGCCTGGGCGCGCTTCATCATTTCCACCAGCGGCCACACGCGCTGGCGCAGGCTGACGGTCTCGCGCGGGGGCAGTTGCTGTCCTTCGGCCGCGGCCTCCGCCTCGGCCTGCGCGCGCGCGGCCTCCTCCGCCGCAACGGCCTGCTCCAGCAGCTGGCGCAGCCGGGGCATGTCCTCCACCTCGAAGATGCCCTGGGCAGCGGGTTCGCGGCCCATGATCCGCAGCAGATGGTCCCCGTTGACGCCCAGCATCACCACGTCGCCCGTCGCCTTGGACTTGAACTTGTAGATCATCGCTTGGCCATGTAGTCGCGGTTGAAGGGATAGCCGGATTGTGCGCCGCGCATTGACCCGGCGCAGACGTCGCCGCTGGGCCGGCTGGCCAGCATCTGGTGCAGCGACAACCAGCCCTGCTCGAAGCTCGCCGCGCTGCCGGCCAGGTACAGCCGGTAGGCGCGCACCACGCGCTCGCCGGCCAACTGCTCCGCCTGCCCGCGCCGTGCCTCCAGCGCGTCGGACCAGGCCCACAGCGTGCGCGCGTAGTGCGGGCGCAGGTTCTCGGTATCCACCATCTCCAGCCCCGCGTCGGCCATCTCGCGCAGCACGTGCGACACGTGCAGCAGCTCGCCGCCAGGGAAGATGTAGCGGCCGATGAAGTCGCCGATGCCCGCGCCGAGCTGGCGGTTGCGCGTGCCGCCGGCGGTGATGCCATGGTTCATCAGCAGCCCGCCGGGCTTGAGCAGGCGCTGGATCTTGGCGAAGTACACGGGCAGGTTGGCGCGCCCCACGTGCTCGAACATGCCCACCGAGGCGATCTTGTCGAAGGGCTCGTCCTCCGGCAGCGCGCGGTAGTCCAGCAGTTCCATGCGCACGCGCCCGCGCAGCCCGCGCTCCTCGATCAGCCGGTTGACGTGCGCGTGCTGGTTCTTCGACAGCGTGATGCCGTGGGCGCGCACGCCGTAGTGCTCGGCCGCCCAGAGCAGCAAGCCGCCCCAGCCTGCGCCGATGTCCAGGAAGCGCTCGCCCTCGCGCAGCATGAGCTTGCGGCAGATGTGGTCGAGCTTGGCCTCCTGCGCCTGCGCCAGCGTCATGCCGTCGTCGCGGAAGTAGGCGCAGGAGTAAACCCGGCGCGGGTCCAGCCACAGCGCGTAGAAGTCGTCCGAGACGTCGTAGTGGAACTGCACCTGGCGCGCGTCAGCCGCGGGCGTGTGGCGCGACGCCAGCGCCCGGCCCGCATCCAGCAGTTCACGCCAGGCGTGCAGCGGTGAGCGCGACTTGCGCCGCGTGGGATCGCCGCCGATGAGCTGCACCGCCAGCTGCATCACGTCGCGCGGCGCGCCGCCGATGTCCAGGCGGCGCTCGACGTAGTCCTCCGCCACGCGCCCGATCTGGCCTGTGGCCAGGTCGGCCAGCGTGCGCAGGTCCTGCAGCACCAGCGTCACGGCCGCCTGCAGCGGACCCAGCCGCCGCCCGCCGGGCAAGGTCACAGCCAGCGGTGGCTCCAACGCGGAAATCTTGCGTTCAACCAGGGCTTCGATCGTCGTCATGGCGCGCAGAGGAAATTCGTGGAGGGTGAATTCCATCCTGGGAGAAAGCGCCGGGCGCTGCAATGTGCACGCCATGCCATACCACCCGCGCACGGGTGAAACGAGCCCGCCCCCGTTGGGGCCGGACCACAGTGCTCATCCTCGCAAACCCCGGGGGTGCCGGCCGCGCCGGCGGCCGGCCGCCTCAGCCGATGAGCCGCTGTTGCAGCAGCTCCGGCTCCAGCGCCGGGGCCCACAGGTAACCCTGCCCCTCGTGGCAACCCGCGCGCGCCAGGAACTCGCGCTGCGCCTCGGTCTCCACGCCCTCGGCGATGACGTTGAGCTCCAGTGCCCGCGCCATCTGCACGATGGCGCGCACGATGGCGGCATCGCTCTCGTCGCCGGGCAGCCCGCGCACGAAGCCGCGGTCGATCTTGAGCTTGTCGATGGGAAAGCGCTTCAGGTAGGCCAGGCTGGAATAGCCGGTGCCGAAGTCGTCCACCGCCAGCCGCACGCCCAGCGCAGCCAGCGCCTGCAGCCGCGACAGCGTCTCCTCCGCGTCATGCAGCAGGATGCTCTCGGTGAGTTCCAGCGCCAGCAGCCGCGGCGGCAGCGACGCCGCCTCCAGCGCCGCCTGCACCTGGTCCACGAAATAAGGTTGCTGGAACTGCAGCGCCGAGACGTTGACCGCCACGGGCACCTCCCAGCCCTGGCTCAGCCAGTGGGCCGCCTGGCTCACCGCCTGCGTCAGCACCCACTCGCCGATAGCCACGATGAAGCCGCTGGTCTCGGCCACGGGGATGAACTCGGTGGGCGGGATGTCGCAGCCTCGCTCGGGGTCGTGCCAGCGGATGAGCGCTTCCACGCCCATGAGCCGCCCGCTGTCCAGGTCGTGCTGCGGCTGGTAGGCCAGGCGAAAGCGCTTGCTCGCCAGCGCCAGCCGCATGGCGTGGTCCAGACGGATGCGCGAGCGCGCATCCAGCGGCTGCTGCACCGGCAGGTGCAGTCGGTAGCCCGCGCGGCCTCCGGCCTTGGTGCGCTGCATGGCGTTCTCGGCATGGCGCAGCAGGTCGTCGGCGCAGGCACCGTCGATGGGATGCACGGCAATGCCGATGCTGCAGGTGAGCGTGAACTCCGAACTGTCGAGCGTGAGCGGCCGCGCCACCGCCTCCAGCGCGCGGGCCGCGGCCAGCTCCGCGCCGTGCCTGTCGCAGCCGCGCACCAGCAGCGCGAACTGGTCACCGCCCAGCCGCGCCACCACGTCGCCCTCGGGCACGCACTGCTGCAGCCGGTCGCGCATCTCGCACAGCACGCGGTCGCCGCCCTGGTGGCCCAGGCTGTCGTTGACGTGCTTGAAGTGGTCCAGGTCCAGCACCAGCACGGCGAAGTGCTCGCCGCCGGGCAGCGCATCGGCGGCGGCGCGCGCCACCGCGTCAGCGAACTGGGCGCGGTTGGCCAGCCCGGTGAGCGCGTCGGTGCTGGCCAGGCGCTCGATGCGCTGGTCGGCGGCGATGCGCTCGCTCAGGTCACGGAAGGAATACACCCGCCCGATGGGGCGGCCGTTGACCCACTGCGGCAGCGTCACGCGCTCAATCACCTGGCCCGAGCGCAGCCGCAACAGGTCGCTGGCCTGCATCAGTACCGCCTCGCGCACCGCGTCCAGCCGCTGCTGGTAGCGCACCGGATCGATGACGCTGCGGCGCATCCAGTCGTAGACGGCGGCGTCGTTGCCGTCGTGCAGCAGCGTCTCGGGCAGCGCCCAGATCTGCGCGAAGCGGCGGTTGAAGCTGCGGATGCGCCCGGCCAGGTCGGTGACGAGGATGCCGTCGGCGGTGGACTCCAGCGTGGCGCGCAGCTGCGCTAGCAGTTGCTCGCGCTCCTGCTCGGCCTGGCGCTGCGCGCTGTGGTCCTGCAGCGCCACCATGTACAGCCGCGGCGGCAGCGGGCGGATGCGCCGCGTGAGGTAGAGCGTGGTGCCATCGGCGCGCTGCAGCAGCGTCTGCGAGCACAGTTCGGTGGCGGACGCCGGCGGCTCGGCGGCAGCCTCGACCCAGAAGGCGAAGTCCTCCGGCGTGGGCAGCAGCGTGCCGGCGCCGGCGCCCAGCACCTGCGCGCGCTGCAGCCCCAGCAGCTGCAGCGCCGCCTCGTTGACGGCGCACACCCGCTGCGTGTCGGCCTGCACCAGCCACACCGCCTCGTTGAGGTTTTCGATCAGCAGCGTCCAGGCCGCCAGCAGGCCCACGCTCTCGTCTTCCTCGCCGGCGGCGCCGGCCAGCAGCGCCAGCGCCTCGGCCGCCGTCCGCTGCGAGGCCACGGCCGGCACCTGGGCCGGCGCGTCAGGCGCCGCGGCCACGCCCGGCCTGCCCGGAGCGGCCACGTCCCGGGTCGGGCTGCACGGCAGCGGACCGCGTGCCTTCATGCACGCCACTCCGGCACCAGCGGCGCCGGGCCCGCATCGAAGAACTAGGCCACGCGCTGGTGCGGACAGAGGTACTGCTGCACCTCGCGCGGCAGCAGCGCCGGCTTGAGGCTGCGCCGGATGCCCAGCCCCGGCGCATGCTCCAGGTCCAGCACCGTCGCCTCGTCGCGCGGCACGCTCGGGTCGAACACCAGCACCCGCGGCTTGAGCGGGCGCGCGGCGTTGACGCCGCTCACCAGCGCGTAGCGCTCGTCGGTGAGCTGCACTACCGAGCCCGGCGGGTACACGCCCATCATGCGCACGAAGGCGCTCACCAGCATTTGGTCGTACTTGGTCTGGCCTTGCGTGTACAGCAGCGACAGCGCCTCGTGCGGTGTGAGCGCATTGGCCGGCAGCGGCGGGTTGCACAGGTTGTCGTAGCGGTTGACGAGACCGACGATGCGCGCGGCCTGGGTCAGCCGCGCCAGCTCCAGCTGCTGCGGGAAACCGCTGCCGTCGGCCAGCTCGTGGTGCTGGCCGATCACCAGCATCACTTGCGCACTCAGCCCCATGCGGCGCCCGTGCAGCACGCCCAGCGCCACATGCTCGCGATAGAGCTTGAGCTCGGCCGCGGTGAACTGCTCGTCGAGCGTGCGCACGCGCTCGGGCAGGTACACCTTGCCGACGTCGTGCAGCAGCGCGCCCAGCCCCAGCACCTGCAGCTCGGACTCGGGCAGGTTCAGCAGCCGTCCCAGCAGCAGCGAGATCACGGTCACGTTGAGCGCATGCGCCGAGCTGCGGTCGCCTGCACCCTCGGTGAGCAGCCGGATGCAGCTCTCGGGGTCGCCCAGCATGCGCTGCAGCAGCTCGCTGGTGAGCACCTCGGTACGCTCTCGCGCTTCCACGGGCTCCCCCGCGCGCAACAGCTCGCTGGCCTCGCGCAGGCCGCGGATGGCGTCGCCGTAGCAGCGCTCGCACTGTTGCTGGGCCGCACGCTGTGCCGCCAGCAACTGACGCCGCTGGTGCCGTGCCATCTCCTGCTCGGCACTCAGGGCGGCCGTGGCGGCATCGGCCGCGTTGCCGGTTTTGGCTTCGGCCTCAGTCGTGAACACAGCTTCCGCCTCTGGCACCGCTGGGGCCACGCTCTCCGGCACGGGCTCCGCGGCCGCGTCCTCGGTCTCGTCTGGATCGCTGCCCACGGCGGCGGCAGAGGCCGCAGGGCGCTGCAGCACGCTGCGCAGCGGGTCCCAACGCACACGCTGCAGGCCCAGGCCGCGGATGGTGTCGATCTGTGCCTCGCTGCTGATGACGAAGCTGCCTCGCGGAAACGGGTGCGAGATCCAGCTCAGATCGAGCTGGACGTACATGCCCGGCCGCAGGTCGCGGACGTCGATGGTTTGAAAAGACGACATCAGGTTCAGCACGCCGACAGCCGTCGCGCGGCATGCGCGCCAGCCGCTGGGCGTTTTCAGCTATGTCGTCTTTGTCGGCTGCGGTGGCCCAGACTTAAGCTTGGCGGCGATCAACGCTGAATGCGCGTGGACAGGACGATGGCCGACATGGTTCGCTCCACGCCCTGCAGCGCGCCGATGCGGTCAATGAGCGCGTCAAGCTCGCCGATGGAAGCGGCCGAGAGCACGGCGATGAAGTCGAAGGGACCGCTCACCGAGTGCAGCAGCCGCAGCTGCGGCACGCGGCGCAGTGCCGCCTCGATGGCGCCGCCCTGCTTCGGCGCGGCCGTGATCAGCACGTGCGCCTGCACCAGCGGGCCTTCGGCCTCCTCGTTCACCACCACCGTGTAACCCGCCACCACGCGGCGGCGCTCCAGACGCTGCAGCCGGCTCTGCACCGTGGTGCGCGACAGCCCCAGCCGCCGCCCCAGCTCGGTGGTGCTGGCACGGGCGTTCTCGCGCAGTAGCGCCAGCAGTGCGCGGTCGGTGTCGTCGAGCTCGGCCATGCGCCGAATCTATACGGCAAAACGCCGAAAAGCCGTCAGCATTTCGTCGCCTTGTGGGCTGCCTGCTGCAGCGCAAGCGGCCACCATGTCCCGCATGACCCGTCAAGGAGGACGCGCGATGAAGGACGTTCTGGTACTGGGTGCCGGCCGTGTCGGCAAGGTCGCGGCGCAGTTGCTGGCCGATTCGGGCGATTACCGCGTGACGCTGGCCGACCGCAGCCCCGGCGCGCTGCAGGACTTCGGCCCGGCCTCGCTGCGCCGGCACACGCTGCAGGTGGACGCCGCCGATCCCGCGGCGCTGGCGGCGGCGCTGCAGAGCCGCTTCGCGGTGCTCAACGCCTTTCCCTTTGACTGCGCCGCCACGGTGGCCGAGGCCGCGCGCGCGCAGGGCGTGCACTACCTGGACCTGACCGAGGATGTGGCGGCCACACGCCGCATCAAGGCGCTCGCCGCGGACGCCGGCACCGCCTTCATTCCGCAATGCGGCTTGGCGCCGGGCTTCGTCTCCATTGCCGCGGCCGACCTGGCGCGGCGCTTCGAACGCCTGGAAAGCCTGCGCCTGCGCGTGGGCGCCCTGCCGCTCTACCCCAGCAACGCGCTGGACTACAACCTGACCTGGAGCACCGAGGGTCTGATCAACGAGTACATCCAGCCCTGCGAGGCCATCGTCGAGGGCCACCGCGCCGAGGTGGCGGCGCTGGAAGGGCTGGAGCAGTTCAGCCTGGATGGCGTGCGCTACGAGGCCTTCAACACCTCCGGCGGCCTGGGCACGCTGTGCGAGAGCTTCGAGGGCCGCGTGCGCGAGCTCAACTACCGCAGCATCCGCTACCCCGGCCACGGCCAGCTCATGAAGGCGCTGCTCAACGACCTGCGGCTGCGCGAGCGCCCGGCGCTGC
This sequence comes from uncultured Azohydromonas sp., assembly GCF_937926365.1. GTDB lineage: Bacteria > Pseudomonadota > Gammaproteobacteria > Burkholderiales > Burkholderiaceae_C > Azohydromonas. The sequence continues at coordinate 29,896 of NZ_CALAOH010000169.1, forward strand.
TCAAGGAAATCTTCGAGCACGCCATTCCCGCTACCGACCAGGACGTGGTGGTGATCTTCGTCACCGCTACCGGCTGGCGCGACGGCCGGCTGACGCAGCACAGCCTCTCGCGCCGGGTGCTGGGCCGCTGGACCGGCAGCGAGCCGCGCAGCGCCATCCAGATCACCACCGCCGGCAGCGCCAGTGCGGTGCTGGACCTGCTGGCGCAGGGTCGCCTGCCGCAGAAGGGTTTCATCCGCCAGGAGCAGATCGCGCTGGACGATTTCCTCGCCAACCGCTTCGGCAGCGTCTACGCCGACCCGGCCAGCGACGGCCAGGCGCCCGGGACGCCCTCGCCGATGCAACTGGCTGCCTGAGCCCCGCCTCTTTCCCGTCCCAAGGCGGCCGTCCCGATGCGGACGGCCGCTTTTTTGTGCCATCGCTTGACATAAGGCATGTGCGCATAGCGCACAAACCCGCCTGTGCCCTGACGACAGTGGGGGGCGGAATGCCTACATTCCGCGTACTGAAACGTGTTCGACACCGGGCCACGCAACCCGGTGAAGCCCCTGGAGACAAGCCATGGCCGCCCGCCGGTCCCCCGCCACCACCGCCGCCGCATCCAGCGCGCCCGACGAGACGGTCGAGCCGCAGGGCGCGCCCGTGCGACAGCGGGACCTGGTGGCCGGGCTGGACAAGGGGCTGCAGGTGATCGAGGCATTCGACCAGGAGCGTCCGCGGCTGACCATCAGCGAGGTGGCGGCGCGCACCGGCCTCACGCGTGCCGCGGCGCGGCGCTACCTGCTGACGCTGTGCCACCTCGGCTTCGCCAGCCAGGACCGCAAGCTCTTTGCCCTCACCGCCAAGGTGCTGCGGCTGTCGCAGAGCTACATGCACTCGGCGAGGCTGCCGCGCATCGTGCAGCCCGAGCTGATGAAGCTCTCGCGCGAGCTCAAGGAAGCCTCCTCGGCCGGCGTGCTCGACGGCAGCGACGTGCTGTGCGTGGCCGCCACCAGTGCCGGGCGCGCGATCTCCAGCACCCTGCAGCCCGGCACCCGCGTGCCGGCCTGGTGCACCGCCAATGGCCGCGTGCTGTTGGCCGCGTGGCCACAGGAGGCCGTACAGGAGTGGATCGCGCAGCAGGCGCTGCAGCCGCGCACGCCCCAGACCCTGACCGACCCGCAGCGCCTGGCCGCCGAGATCGAGCAGGTGCGCGAGCGCGGCCATGCGGCGGTGGACCAGGAGTTCGAGCCGGGGCTGCGCACGGTGTCGGTGCCGCTGCTGAATTTCCGCGGCGAGACGGTGGCCGCGCTCAACGTCAGCGTCCATGCCTCGCGCATGGAAATGGACGAACTCCAGGAGGCGGCATTGCCGCCCCTGCGCCAGGCACAGGCGCATTTGCGCCAGATTCTTTGACCCCCGCGCGGCGGCCGTTCCTGCCCGCGCCTTTCCTCCCGGACAGACTGAAGGAAACCAGATCATGAGCATCCCAACGATCCGCACCCAGGTCGCCATCGTCGGCGCCGGCCCCTCGGGCCTGCTGCTGGGCGCGCTGCTGCACAAGGCCGGCGTGGACGCTGTGATCATCGAGCAGCGCAGCGCCGACTACGTGCTGGGCCGCATCCGCGCCGGCGTGCTGGAGCAGGTGACGGTGGATCTGCTCGACGAGGCCGGCGTGGGTGAGCGCATGCACGCCGAGGGGCTGCCGCACGACGGCTTCGAGATCTCCTTCGGCGACCGCATCCACCACATCGACCTGCACGCCCTCACCGGCAAGCGCGTGATGGTCTACGGCCAGACCGAGGTCACGCGCGACCTGATGCAGGCCCGCGCCGCCGCCGGGCTGCGGACCTTCTACGAGTCGCAGGGCGTGAGCATCCACGACTTCGACGGCAACAAGCCCTGCGTGCGCTTCACCGGCACCGACGGGCAGCCGGTGGAGGTGCAGGCCGACTTCATCGCCGGCTGCGACGGCTTCCACGGCGTGTGCCGCGCCAGCGTGCCGGCCGACGCGATCACGAACTTCGAGAAGGTCTACCCGTTCGGCTGGCTGGGCATCCTGGCCGACGTGCCGCCGGTGTCGCACGAGCTGATCTACGCCAGCTCCGAGCAGGGCTTCGCGCTGTGCAGCATGCGCAGCAAGACGCGCAGCCGCTACTACGTGCAGTGCTCGCTGGCGGACCACGCCGATGCCTGGAGCGACGAGGCCTTCTGGGCCGAGCTCAAGCGCCGGTTGCCGGCGCACGTGGCGGCCAACGTGACCACCGGGCCCTCGATCGAGAAGAGCATCGCCCCGCTGCGCAGCTTCGTGGCCGAGCCCATGCGCTTCGGGCGGCTGTTCCTGGCCGGCGACGCCGCGCACATCGTGCCGCCCACCGGCGCCAAGGGCCTGAACCTGGCGGCCACGGACGTGGGCTACCTGGCACGCGGCCTGGCCGAGTTCTACCGCGGCTCCGAGGCGGGCATAGCCAGCTACTCGGAGCGCTGCCTGCGCCGCATCTGGAAGGCCGAGCGCTTCAGCTGGTGGTTCACCACGCTGATGCACAAGCTGCCGGAGAACGGGGCCTTCGGCGCGCGCATCCAGCAGGCGGAGCTGGACTACCTCACCCGCTCCGAGGCCGCGCAGCGCGCGCTGGCGGAGAACTACGTCGGGCTGCCGATGGAGGACTGAGCCCCGGCCCAGCGGCCACAATAGCGACGGGCGCCCCTGCGGCGCCCGTTTTTTCATTGCCGTTCCCCCACCACCGGAGACTTCTCGTGATCCTCGAACTGGTTGACATCCGCATCCATCCCGGCCAGCAGGCTGCCTTCGACGAGGCGGTGCAGCGCGGGCTTTCCACCGTGATCGGGCCTTTCCCCGGCTGCCGCGGCTGGAAGGTGAACAAGGGCATCGAGTCGGCCGAGCGCTACGTGGTGCAGATCTTCTGGGACACGCTGGAGGACCACACCGTGCACTTCCGCGGCTCCGAGTCCTTCACCGCCTGGCGCGCCATCGTCGGCCCGTTCTTCGCGCAGCCGCCGCAGGTGGAGCATTTCGAGTTCGTGGGCAAGAGCCAGGGCTGAAGCCCCGCCAGCGGCTGCGCGCACGCGTGGCCCGGGACACTCGCCGCCCGCCTGGTGAGCGCTCAGCCCTTCACGGCCCCCGCCAGCCACAGCAGCCCCGGCGACAGCACCAGCAACGCCAGTGTGGAAACCAGCACGCCGCCGGCGGCGATCTCGCCGTGGGGGGTGAGGCGGTCGGCGTAGAGGTAGCTCGCCACCGCCACCGGCATCGCCAGCTGCAGCAGCATCACGCCCGCAGCCACGGGCGGCAGGCCCATGATCAGGCCTACGAGCAACCCCGAGATCGTGCCTGCCGCCAAGCGGATGGAGCCCAGCCACGCGCCCTGGCGCAGCCCGCCGTGCGACACCGTCACCAGCGCGTAGCCCAGGCTCAGCAGCATCAGCGGCACCGTCATCGAGCCCACCAGGCGGGCGCTCTCCAGCACCGGCGCCGGCACGGACAAACCGCTCCAGCGCAGCACCACGGCCGCGGCCACGGCGAAGACCACGCCGCGCGGCATGCGCGTGCGCTGCGGCGATGAGCGCGAGAGGATCCACACCGCCACCGTGTGCTGGAGCATCGACGTGATGGCGAAGGCTGCCACCGCGATGGCCAGCCCCTCCTCGCCAAAGGCCAGCTGCGCCATCGGCAGCCCCAGGTTGCCGCTGTTGGGCAACACCGCCGCCGGCAGCAGCGCGAGCACCGGCAACTTCAGCAGCCGCAGCGCCAGCGCCGCCATGGCCGCGGCCAGCACGAAGCCCAGTACCGTCGCCGCCCCGGCCTGCAGCAGCGCCTGACCGGACAGCGGCGTGCTCAGCAGCGTGTGAAACACCAGCGCCGGCGTAGCGAAGTTGGCGGCCAGCACCGAGATGAAATCGCCCGGAAAGGGTTTCTTCTTCCAGGCCCAGAAGGAGCCCACCGATGCGCAGGCCACCACCGGCAGCAGCAGCGCCGCCATGCGCAGGTAGAGGGTCAGGCCGTCGAGGAGAGTCATGCGAGGGACGCCGCAAGCGGGCGATGGGCGAGAGCTGTCCGCTCGACGGCAGGAAACCAAGTGGTGGAAGCCGGCGCGATGTTGGCCGAAGCCGTCCTTGCCCCGGCTGTGGTCAACGCGTATCGCGAACCGAAGGCTTCGGAGCCCACAAAGCAAAACGCCAGCCGGTGAGGGCTGGCGTTTGCTGAAGACTTGGTGGCCAAGGGCGGAATCGAACCACCGACACGCGGATTTTCAATCCGCTGCTCTACCAACTGAGCTACTTGGCCGTGAAGCTGCGCATTCTATCAGTGCTTTCTGAAAGTTTGCAAGCTTTTTTGATGAATCTGCTTCTGGATCGTTTTTGACGCCGCTCCGGACCCCGGTCAGGCCCCGCCGCGCTTGTTGCGCGAGAGGTCCACGCCGAGCTGCTTGAGCTTGCGGTAGAGGTGCGTGCGCTCCAGGCCGGTCTTCTCGGCCACGCGGGTCATGGAGCCGTTCTCCTTGGCCAGGTGGAACTCGAAGTAGGTCTTCTCGAAGGCGTCGCGCGCCTCGCGCAGCGGGCGATCGAGCTCGAAGCTGAACTCGCTGCTGAGCGTGTTGCCCAAGTGGTTCAGCGCCGGTATCCCGAAGGCGACGCTGGTGCTGTCGGCCGCGGCGTCGTTGAAGCCCGGCGCCACGGCCGGGCCTGCGTTGGCTGTGGGCTTGGCCAGGCCCTGCTCCACCGCGCGCAGCAGCTTCTGCAGCGTGATGGGCTTTTCCAGGAAGGCCATCGCGCCAAAGCGTGTGGCCTCCACGGCGGTGTCGATGGTGCCGTGGCCGCTCATCATGATCACGGGCATGCTGAGCTGGCCGCTGCTGCCCCATTCCTTGAGCAGCGTGATGCCGTCCACGTCGGGCATCCAGATGTCCAGCAGCACGAGGTCGGGACGCATCCGCTCTCTGAACCCACGGGCCTGGGCGGCGTTTTCGGCCAGCTCCACCGTGTGCCCTTCGTCCGTCAGGATCTCCGACAGCAGGGCGCGGATGCCCAGTTCGTCGTCAACAACAAGGATGGTCGCCATGGATGCTCGGTGCGCTCGGCCTTCAGGCGGCCGGCGGGAGAGGAGCCGATGCGGCCGCGGCAGGCACGGCGAGGGCAGCGGCGAGATTCGAAAATGATAGCGTCACTTGCGCCCCGGCCGCCGGGGCGTCCGGCGCCTCGCCGCCGCTGCGGTTGGCGATGCGCACGCGCGCGCCGTGCTCGTCGGCGATTTTCTTGACCACCGCCAGCCCCAGCCCCGTGCCCTTGCTCTTGGTCGTGACGTAGGGCTCGAAGGCGCGCTTGAGCACCTTGTCGGCAAAGCCCGGCCCGTTGTCCAGGATGCGCAGCCGCACCCCGCGCGGCTGCCCTTGCTCGCCCGGCTGCACCTCGGTGTGCAACTGCACGCGGCCATCGGGCTTGTCGGCCACCGCGTCCAGCGCGTTCTGCAGCAGGTTGTGCACCACCTGACGCAGCTGCGTGGCGTCGCCCTGGATCCACGGCAGCCCCGGCGCGCAGTTCACCACCAGGCGGCCTTGCTCGATGGCGTGGCCGTAGAGGGCCAGCACCTCCGCCACCAGCGCGTTGAGGTCCAGCGGCGCCAGCCGCGCCGAGGGCAGCCGCGCGTAGTCGCGGAACTCGTTGACCAGCTGCTTCATCGCTTGCACCTGCGTCACGATGGTGCCCACCGCGCGCACCAGCAGCGCCTGGTCGTTGCCCTCCAGCTTGGCTTCGAGCCGGTGCTGCAGCCGCTCCGCCGAGAGCTGGATCGGCGTGAGCGGGTTCTTGATCTCGTGCGCCAGGCGCCGCGCCACCTCGGCCCAGGCCGCCGAGCGCTGCGCCGACACCACCTCCGAGATGTCGTCGAACACCACCAGACGCGCCTCCTGCGGCAGCGTGGCGCCGCGCACCAGCAGCGTCTGCACATCGGGCTGCTCGGGCCGGTCGGCGGCGGGGTCGCCGCGGCGCTCGAAGGCGTCCTGCCACTGCCCACGCTCGCCCGCTTCGGGGCTTTCGGCCAGCAGCTCGAAGCGCTGCCACAGCGTCTGCGCGAATTCCTCCAGCCCCGGCACCTCCTCCAGCCGCCGGCCGCGCCAGGCGTACAACGGGGCCTTGAGGATGCGCGTGGCGCCGGGGTTGACGGTGTCGATGCGGCGCTGCTCGTCGAACACGATCACGCCGGCGGTCATGTTGTCCAGGATGGTTTGCAGGTGCGTGCGCGCCCGCTGCAATTGCGTGACGCTGGCGTGCGCCTGCGCCCGCGCCTCGGCCAGCTGCTGGGTCATGTCGGCGAAGGAGCGCGTGAGGCCGCCGAGCTCGTCACGCGAGGCGAACACCGGCTTGGCGCGCAGGTCGCCCGCGGCCACCTGGCGCACGCCCTCGGCCAGCAGCAGCAGCGGCCGCGCGAGCTGCTGGCCCAGCGCCGCGGCCAGCAGCACCGCCCCGAACACCGACAGGATCAGCGTCAGCGTGAGCGTGCCGATGTACATGCGCCGCAGGCCCTCGCGCGCCAGCGCGCGCTGCTGGTACTCGCGGTAGGCGGCCTGCACCGCCAGCGCCTGCGCCGTGAGGTTGGGCGGCAGCGCGCGCACGGCCAGCAGGTAGCGGTCCTCGCCGGCCAGGGTGATGTCGGGGCGCGGCACGGGCGCCAGCGCCCGCACCAGCGCCGGCGGCGCCCCGCCGGCAGCGGCGGCGTTCTCGTCGTCCAGGCCCTCGATGTGGCTGGCCACCCGCCCGCCACGCGCCTGGCGCAGCAGCGTCGGCGAGGGACGCACCGGCGCGATGGCCTGGGCGCTGCCGCCCGCGCTCAGCAGCACCTGGCCGGAGGCGCCCACCAGCGACACGGTCTGCGCCGAGAGCTGCTCGCGCACGCGCTCCAGCACCAGCGCCATGGGCACGCCGGGCGTGTCGGCAAGGTGGTCGGCGGCGAATTGCGTCTTGGCCGCGAGGTCGGCCTGCTGCGCGTCCAACGTGCTGCGTCCCAGCGCCAGGCCGGCGTTGAGCGCGCTCTCCACGCGCGCATCGAACCAGATCTCGATGCTGCGCGTGACGAACTGGTAGCTCACGGTGTAGACCAGCGCCCCCGGCACCACGCCCACCAGCGCGAAGATGCCCGCGAGCTTGAGCAGCAGCCGGCTGCCGAACTTGCCGCGGCGCACGCGCAGCGCCAGCCGCCCGGCGGCCACCAGGATCGTCACCGTCAGCAGCGTGAGCACGGCCAGGTTGGCGCCGAAGAGCAGGCCCCAGTGGCGTTCGTAGAAGCCGTCCGGATCCTGCGCGCCGCCGCCGGTGGACAGCGACAGCACGAAGCCCACCACCAACGCCACGCCCGTGAGCGCCACCAGCCCCACCAGCACGCTCGTGCGCCGGCCCTTGCTGCTCATGTCAGTTCCTCGTTCCGCTGTGTGTGCGCTGCGGCAGCGCAAGCCGCCGCCTGCGCTCCGCCAGCACGTTGCGCGCCTTGATGGGCCGGGCTCGGGAAGGCACCGTGCGGTGCGGGGCCAAGGGGTTGCTCCGCCTGCCGTAAGCCGAGCCGCTTCGCACCCTGGTTCGTCACTCCCGCGCAGGCGGGAGTCCAGGCGGCCCTTAAGCCGCCGCAAGCAGATCGGGTTGAACGCCGCAGCTTGAATCCCGGTTCGCGGCACCTAGGCTTCGGGCTGACGTGGGGCCACCTGGATTCCCGCCTTCGCGGGAATGACGAAGTAGAGGGGCGGCCACCCGTGCTTCGTCCTGCGCCAACGCTTCGCCTTTCCCCGGACAGCACTGCGCCTGCGCGGGGATGACGAGTCAGGGTGCGGTGCGCCTCAGCCACCGGGAAGCCGTGGGCCCGTGCCGATCGAGCAATCCTCAAGGCCCGCCTCCCGCAGCCGCCTCACTCCGGCCGCAGCGTGCGCTCGATGCCCAGCACCCAGTCGGCCTGGTTGCCGATGCCCAGCTGCATCGGGCGCGGCAGCTGCGAGGTGTCCAGCCGCCAGCTCCACTCGACGTAGTAGCGCTGCTCGTCGGGGTCGAGCTGTGTGGCTTCGGCGATGCGCCAGCGCGCGATGCGCGTCATCGACGCCAGCGCCTCGGCCAGCGTGGCGTAGCTCGTGTGCAGCGCGCCCAGGCTCACGCGGTAGTTCTCCGTCAGCGGCTGGTACGACAGCCGCCACTGCCGCGACTGGCGCGCCACGCGCTCGTCGCGCCAGTACCAGCGCGGCCGGTACACGGTGGCCTCGGTCTCGAAGTACAGCGGCACGCCGCGCGACAGCGCGTCTTCCACCGCGCGCGGCAACACCACGCGCAGCGCGAAATCCAGCACCAATCCGCCATCCTGCCGCCGCACGGCCAGCTCCTGCTGCTCCAGCGCGCCCGCGCGAGCGGGCGCCAGGAACAGCGCCGGCAGGAGCGCGAACAGCAGCGCCCAGCGTCCGAGCGCCGCGCGGAACCAGCTGAGTGACGGAAGAGCGGCGGCGACACGGATCGGGGTCTGGATCAAGGCTTGTGCAGCAGCGCGTAAAAGAAACCGTCCCCGGGCGGGACGTCGGACGGGGCATTGTCAGCCAGGGGCAGCAGGTGCCCGGGGGACGCCGCGTCCAGGCGTGCAGCACTCACGCCCTGGCGTTGCAAAAACGCATCGACCTGCCGCTGGCCCTCGGCCTTGAAGAGGGAGCAGGTGGCATACACCAGCCGCCCGCCGGGCTTGAGCAGCGGCCACAGCGCGTCCAGCAACTCGGCCTGCGTGCGGGCCAACTGCTGGATGTCGGCCGGGCGGCGCAGCCAGCGGATGTCCGGATGCCGGCGCACCACGCCGGAGCCGCTGCAGGGCGCGTCGAGCAGGATGGCGTCGAAGGGCCGGCCGTCGTGCCAGTCGGCGACGCGGCGCCCGTCGGCCGCCTTGAGCTCGGCGCGGGCGCCGATGCGCTGCAACGTCTCGCCCACGCGCGCCAGGCGCTGCGGGTCGGCATCCAGCGCCAGCAGGTCCAGGTCGGCCAGCTCCAGCAGGTGCGCCGTCTTGCCGCCGGGAGCGGCGCAGGCGTCGAGCACGCGCGCGCCCGCGGGCAGCGGCGCGCAGCCGGGCACGTCCAGGCCCAGCAGCAGCGGCGCGGCGCGCTGGGCCGAGAGGTCCTGCACCGACACGTCCCCGTCGGCGAAGCCGGGGAGTTGCGTCACCGCCACCGGCTGCTCCAGCACCACCGCGTGGGCGCCGATGGCACGGGCGGACAGACCCTGCTCCGCCAGGCGCCGCACGTAGCCGGCGGCGTCGCCGCGGCGGGCGTTGACACGCAGCGTCATGGGCGGGCGCTCGTTGGCGGCCTGCAGCAGCGCCCCCCACTGATCGGGCCAGTCCTGCTTCACCTGGGCGATCCACCAGGCGGGATGGTTGTGCGCCGCCACCGGGTCGCGCTGCTGCAGCGCCGGCACGAGTTGCTCGCGCTCGCGCAGGAAGCGGCGCAGTACGGCGTTGACGAAGCCGGCGGCCTGCGGGCTGCGCTTGCGCACCGCCTTGACGGCCTGGTCCACCAGCACGTGCGGCGCGTAGACCTCGGGCGGCCACAGCAGGGCCAGGGCGGTGGTGAGCAGCGCATCGACCTCGGCCGGTGGCGTCTTGGGCGCCAGGCGCGCGCGGGTCGCGTTGGCCGCGCCCAGGCGGCGCAGGGTTTCGAAGCTCAGCGCCTGGGTGCCGGCGCGGGCCTCGGCCGGCACGGTGGTGAGCACGTCGGTGAGGGAGCGGCCGGCGCGCACCGCGGCCAGCGCCTCGGCCGCGTGGCCCAGCAGCCGCGCCAGCGGTAGGGAGGAGGGAGAGGACGACATGGGGGGCGCAGTCTATAGACCCGTGCGCGCGCGCCCGGCGGCGGGGAGAAGAGCAAGGAAGGGCAAGCCGGGCAACCCGTTCGCCTTGAGCCCGAACGGATGGGTAGGTGCCTGCGGCGCCGGTGGGCCCGCGCCAGCAGCCTCATGCTTGACGGACGACAATCCCCCGATTGCGAGCCCGCAACGACTCCCGAACCGATGAATACCAAACTGCCCGTCGAGGAAGCGCTGGTGGCCAGCGCCTCCGAGCGCATCCGCCAGCGCCTGGAGCGTGCCGGCCGCCGCTTCCATGCCAACGACAACATTTCCGCCTTCATCCGCGAAGGTGAAATCGACGAGATCAAGGCCGAAGTCGAATCGCACTTGAAGCAGGTGCTGCGCGCGCTGGTGATCGACACCGACAGCGACCACAACACCAACGACACCGCGCAGCGCGTGGCCAAGATGTTCGTGGACGAGGTGTTTCGCGGCCGCTACGTGCCGGTGCCCAAGGTGACGGAATTTCCGAATGCCGAGCGGCTGAACGAATTGATGATCGTCGGCCCGATCAAGGTGCGCAGCGCCTGCTCGCACCACCTGTGCCCGATCCTGGGCCGGGTGTGGGTGGGCATCCTGCCCAACGAGCATTCCAATCTGATCGGCCTGTCCAAATACGCGCGGCTGTGCGAATGGATCATGAGCCGCCCGCAGATCCAGGAAGAGGCCGTGACCATGCTGGCCAACGAGCTGCAGGAGCGGGTGAAGCCCGATGGCCTGGCGCTGGTGATGGAGGCGGACCATTTCTGCATGCACTGGCGCGGCGTGAAGGACGACGAGTCCGTGATGACCAACTCGGTGATGCGCGGCGCCTTCCTGAAGGACGCGAGCCTGCGGCGCGAATTCCTGTCCCTGCTGAGCCGCAAGAACGGTTTTTGAGCCCTGCCCTAGCCTTGCTTCGAACCGCTTTCTGAGACCGGAGAGAGCCCATGCTGGTACGCCTGATGTACGTGAGCCGCGCGCGGGAAAACATGAGCGCGGAGGAGGTGCAAGCCATCGTGCGCGAGTCCAAGGCACGCAACCCGGCGACGGGCATCACGGGCGTGCTGTGCTGCACGGGCAACGGCCTGTTCGTGCAGGTGCTCGAAGGCGGCCGCGCGGCGGTGAACCGGCTCTACAACCGCATCGTGGCCGACCCGCGCCACCATGACGTGCAGATCCTGGCCTACGAGGAAACCACCGAGCGGCGCTTCACCGGCTGGTCCATGGGCCAGGTGAACCTGGCGCGGCTGAACCCCTCGCTGCTGCTCAAATATTCGGAAACCGCGGCGCTGGATCCTTATTCGATGTCGGGGAAGGTCGTACTCGCCTTGTTTGAGGAACTGGCTTGTACGGCGGCGGTAGTGGGGCCGTGAGCTGAACCGGTCTTGGCGCTGGAGCAGTCAGGCCCCGGGTTCTTTCCCTCGCGATGCCCCCAGACAGAGGGCTTGCCCCTTGAGCAAGCTGGCGCGGAGTGCTGCAAGACATCTCCGAAAGTGTTTGACTTTCACCCGTCGTAACAGGTTTCGGAGGGTGGAAGATGTCGATGTCCGACCCAACCCGCCGCGCCTTCGTCAGGCGTGGCATCTATGTGGCGCCGGCCATCCTGACGCTGGCCGCATCCCCGCAGTTCGCCAAGGCAGGTTCGTACAAGCCTCCGGCCGAGGTGCAACCGCCCATCCCCATCCCGCCCCGGGCTGACAGGACAGCTGCGCCACCACAGGCGCCTTCGTCCTGGTCAGCCTCGTCGTTCGAATCCCCTGAGCCGCTGCCGCCGTCCAGGCGTTCGACACGCCGCCAGGACGCCACTGGCGACAGTCCGGCGTCCGACGCCGGCATTCCCTGGACGCCGGCCGCCACTCTTCCGCAGCCCCCTGCCGCGTCGCGTTTGCCTGCCGATCTACGGGTCACCGAGATCGCTCCAGGTCCACTGTGGTGTGTCGATCCCAAGCTCTGAGCTGCGGCTTGCGCAGCGTGGCGGTTCACACAACGGCCCGGCTGCGTCAGCCCTCCCCGGCGTCCTGCCTCATTCCCTTGAGCCACCCCATCGCGTAGCTGGCTTCCCGCTCGCTGACGCCCGTCGACACCCCGCTCGCGCCCGGCAGCACCAGGTAAGTCCGCTGCGCCGCCGAGTAGCCGTGCACGCTCGCCACGTGGATCGCGTGCGCGCCGTCCACCCAGCTGTAGCAGGTGTTGGTCAGCACCGGGGCCGGGTTCGGCTCCCAGCCCGAGAGCGAGGCGACCACCGCCGCGGCAGCCACCTTCGCGTGCGCGTTGGCCATGTGCGCGCTCTTGGGCATCAGCGGCGCGGCCAGCACCGCGTCACCCAGGACGTGCACGCCGGCCCCGGGTGCGTCCTCGGCGGAGAAGTCCAGGAAATCCACCTCGCACCAGCGGCCGTTGGCCCTCGCTAAACCGCTGCGCGCCGCGATGTCGCCCGCGCGCATGTCGGGCAGCACGTTGAGCACGTCGCCGCGCTCGCGCTCGCCCAGCTCGAATTCCACCTCGCGCCCGTCCGCCGACACCGCCACCGCGTTGAACGAGGGCCGGTACTCCACGATGCCGGCGTACTGCGTAGCCCACACGCGCTTGAACAGGGCCGCCTTGCTCACCGGCTCGGGGTTGGCGTCGAAGACCAGCACCTTGGAGCGCGGCTTCACGCGCTTGAAGTAATCCGCCACCAGACAGGCGCGCTCGTAGGGGCCCGGCGGGCAGCGGAAAGGGGCGAGCGGGATGGTCAGCACGAACACGCCGCCATCGGGCAGGGCCTCCAGTTGGGCGCGCAGCGCCAGCGTCTCGGGGCCCGCCTTCCAAGCCTGCAGCACGCGGCCGGCAGCGTGCGCGGCGGACAGGCCATCCACGCGCTCGCGCATCAGCTCCACGCCGGGCGACAGGATCAGCCGGTCCCAGCGCAGCCGTCCTCCCGAGGCCAGCACGGCTTCGCGGCGCGCCAGGTCCAGCGCCGCCACGCGGTCGCGCACGCGCCGCACGCCCAGGCGCTCCAGGCCCTCGTAGCCCAGCGTCAGGTCGGCCAGCGTGCGGTGCCCGGCCAGCACCAGGTTGCTCTGCGGACAGCTCACCAGCGCCGCATCCGGCTCCACCAGCGTCACCTGCGCTTGGCCGTCGGAAAGCAGTTTCAGATGGCGTGCCGCGGTGGCGCCGCCCCAGCCACCGCCCACCACCAGCACCTGGGCGCGGCGCAGGGCGGGCATCGCCGTGTTCGGCGTGGAGGCGCAGCCGGCCAGGCCGAGCAGCCCGGCCGCGCCCGCCGCCTGCAGCCAGCGGCGGCGCTCGGGCAACAACGGCACGCCGCTCACGGCTTGAGCGCCGCGAAGTAGGCGGCGAGCTGTTCGATCTGCGCGGGGCTGTAGCCGCGGGCGATCTGGTGCATCACGGTGGCCTCGCGCGCGCCGCTCTGGAAGGCGCTCATCTGCTCGACGATCCATGGCGCCGGGCGGCCGGCCAGGGACGGCATCGCCGAGCCGGCCGGCGCGCGGCCCTCGGTGCCGTGGCAGGCGGCACAGCTGGCGGCCAGGGCGCGTTGGCGCAGCAGGGCCTCGCCATCGGACGGCCCCGTCTGCGCCAGGACTGGAGCGGCGCCTCCCATGGCAAACACCCCGGCGACGATCAGTCGCGATGAAGAAGACAGCAGGGCCGCCAAAGGCCCGGGAAAGAAACGCCGCCGTGCGCCGCTCACAGCGTCGTCGCGGTACGCAGCCCGAACAGCGGCTTGAGCAGCCGCGTCGGGTACTGCAGCAGCGCCCGGTTGTAGGCCACCACCGCGTCGTTGAAGACGTGGCGCGCCACGCCCTGGCGCGTGTCGATGTCCTGCAGTGCCTGCAGCCAGCCGGCGATGTCCTCGCTGAAGCGCAGGTCGGGGTGCTGGTCCAGCAGCGCGCGCAGCCGCGCCAGGGCCGAGGCCAGGCGGCTGTCGGCACGCAGCAGCTCGGCCAGCGACTTCGCCGCCAGCGGGCGCAGGATCTCCACCACCCGTTGCAACTGCACCTGCGCCTCCAGCGCGGAGTCCAGCGTCGCCGCCTCGTCGGCCAGCGGCTCGCGCAGCGCCTGCACCAGCGGCGGCAGCACCTCGCGGCGGCGCTTCACCTGCTCGTCCATCTGGTTCCAGGCCACCACGATCGCCGCGCGCAGCCGCATCAGCCGGTTGTGCGCACCCAGCATCCACAGCACCAGCACCGCAACCACCAGCACCAGCCACGCGTGCGACGACACCGCCGCCACGTAGTCCCAGGTCAGCTCCCAGCTCACGCCGGCAGCTCCCCGGCGCCGCCCGCGCGCCAGGCCTCGAAGCCCTGGCGCCGCAGCACGCAGGCCGGGCACTGGCCGCAGCCATGGCCCCAGGCGTGCAGCGGGCCGCGCTCGCCCAGGTAGCAGGTGTGGGTGTGCTCGACGATCAGCGCGTTGAGCGCATCGCCGCCCAGGCGCTGCGTCAAGGCCCAGGTCTGGGCCTTGGTCAGGAACATCAGCGGCGTTTCCACCGTCATGGGCGCGTCCAGCCCCAGGGAGAGCGCCACCTGCAGCGCCTTGAGCGTGTTGTCGCGGCAGTCGGGGTAGCCGGAGTAGTCCGTCTCGCACATGCCGCCCACCAGCACGCTGGCGCCACGCCGGTAGGCCAGCGCGGCGGCGAAGTTCAGGAACAGCAGATTGCGCCCAGGCACGAAGGTGTTGGGCAGCCCGTTGGCCTGCATCTCGATCGCCCGCTCGCTGGTGAGCGCGGTGTCGGAGATCTGGCCCAGCAGCTGCAAGTCCAGCAGGTGGTCCTCGCCCAGCCGCGCACCCCAGGCCGGGAAGGCGGCGCGGACCTCGTCGCGCACCCGCGTGCGGCATTCCAGCTCGATGCGGTGCCGCTGGCCGTAGTCGAAGCCCAGCGTCTCGACCGCGCTGTAGCGCTCCAGCGCCCAGGCCAGGCAGGCGGTCGAGTCCTGGCCGCCGGAGAACAGCACCAGCGCCTTGCGCGGATCCTTCGCCATGGGTCTCAGCCGCGAATCTCGCCCTGGCCCAGGACGACCCACTTCATCGAGGTCAGCCCTTCCAGGCCCACGGGGCCGCGCGCATGGAACTTGTCGGTGCTGATGCCGATTTCCGCGCCCAGGCCGTACTCGAAACCGTCGGCGAAGCGGGTGCTGGCGTTGACCATCACGCTGGAGGAATCCACCTCGCGCAGGAAGCGCATGGCATTGGGGTGGTTCGTGGTGAGGATGGCGTCGGTGTGGTGCGAGCCGTAGCGGTTGATGTGCGCAATGGCCTCGTCCAGGGTCTGCACCACCTTCACGCTGATCACGGGCGCCAGGTACTCGGTGGACCAGTCCTCCTCGGTGGCGTCCACGACCTGAGCGCCGGGCACGTCGGAGAGGATGGCCTTCGACGCCGGGCAGCAGCGCATCTCCACGCCCTTGGCGGCGAAGACGGCGCCGATGCGCGGCAGGAAGGCGCCTGCCTGGGCCGCATGCACCAGCAGCGATTCGGTGGCGTTGCAGGGGCTGTACTTCTGGGTCTTGGCGTTGTCGGTGACCACCAGCGCCTGCTCGATGTCCACCTGCGCATCGACGTAGGTGTGGCAGTTGCCGTCCAAGTGCTTGATGACAGGTACGCGCGCCTCGTTGGCGATGCGCTCGATCAGCCCCTTGCCGCCGCGCGGGATGATCACGTCCACGTACTCGGGCATCGCGATCAGCTTGCCCACCGCGGCGCGGTCGGTGGTCTCCACCAGCTGCACGGCCTCGGCGGGCAGGCCGGCCTCGGTGAGGGCCTTCTGCACCAGCCTCCACAGCGCGATGTTGGAGTGGATGGCCTCGGAGCCGCCACGCAGGATGCAGGCGTTGCCGCTCTTGATCGCCAGCGACGCGGCCTCGATGGTCACGTTGGGCCGGCTCTCGTAGATCATGCCGAACACGCCCAGCGGCACGCGCATGCGGCCCACGCTGATGCCGGTGGGGCGGCGTTTCACATCCGTGATCTCGCCGATGGGGTCGGGCATGGCGGCGATCTGCTCGCAGCCTTCGGCCACGGTTTCCAGCACCTTCGGGGTGAGGCGCAGGCGGTCCACCATCGGCGCCGCCAGCCCGGCGGCCTGGGCCGCTTCGATGTCCTTGGCGTTGTCCACCTGCAGCGGCTCGACCTGATCGCGCAGCAGCGCGGCCAGCAGGCGCAGCGCGCGGTCCTTGGCGGCCGTCGGCGCGGCGGCCATCGCGGTGGCGGCGGCGCGCGCGGCGCGGCCGAGGCGGGTCATGGTGACGTCAAGATCGGTGGGCGCAGTCATGCACGGGATTGTCGCGCAAGGGATTGCTGGTTCCACCCCGGTGGGGATTGGCGACGCCCTGCCCCTGCCCGCCGGGCTCAACCTCTCGCCATCACCATCGCCCACAGCGGCGCGGTGAGCGCGAAGGCCAGGGTGCACAGCAGCGTGGCGGCGGCGGTCTCGGTTTCCAGGGTGCGGTAGCGCTGGGCGAAGATCAGTGCGTTGCTGCCCGGCGGCAGCGCGGCGGCCATCACCACCACCGCCAGCGGCAGCGGCTCCAGCCGGAACACGAAGTGGCCTGTGAGCCACACCAGCACCGGCAGCACGAAGAGCTTCAGCACCGCGATGGAGAACACGCCGCGCAGCGTGCCGTGCAGGCTCTGGCGGCCCAGCGACAGCCCGATCAGCAGCAGGCACAGCGGCGCCACGGCGCTGCCCAGCAGTTGCAGCCACTCGTCCAGCGGCGTGGGCAGCGGCACGTCCAGGAGGTTCCAGGCCAGGCCGGCCAGCACCGGCAGCACCACGGGATGGATCAGCGTGGCGCGCAGCGTCGCGCGCACGGTGGCGCCCAGCGCGCCGTGGCCGCCGCCGGCACGGCGCAGGCGGGCGCGCGCCAGGTCGGCCTCGGCCAGCACGGTGCACAGCGTCAGCAGCGTGAGCGCGTGCAGGCTGACGATGGCCACGTGGATCGCCAGGCCCGCATCGCCGTACAGCGCCGCGATCAGCGGCACGCCCACCTGCACCGAGTTGCCGAAGCCGGCGGTGACGGCGCGCGTGGCGGGCACCACCGCCGTGGCGCTGGACACGGCCATGCCCCCGCCGCTCTGCAGCCGCCAGCGCTTGAAGCCATAGACCGCCAGCATCATCACCAGCAGCGGGCCATAGAAGGCGGCGAGCGTGCGCCACGGCATGTGGCTGAAATCCAGCCGCGCCATGGCGCGGAACAGCAGCGCCGGGATGAACAGGTACTGCGCCGCCGCGGACAGCACGCGGGTCGGGTCGGCCGCCGCCGCAACGGCGCCGCCACGCGAGCCGCCGCGTGCTCCGTCCGTGAGCCAACCCCAGCGCGCCGCGGCCCAGCCGAGCAGGACGGTGGCGAAGAGCGCGGGCAGCTTGTCGAGGACGGTGTCGGGCATGGGGGCGCGAGTATGGCGGCACGGTATTTACCCTTGTCCGGGTGGGCTGTGCGGGCCGTGCCTGGCGGAAGGACACCCCTAAAGGGAAGCAGACTCGCGCTTCCCCTGATTTCACTTCTCTTCTGGAGTCCTCCCGCATGAGCATGAATCCCACGCAGTCCCTGGAAGCCGTGTCCGCCGCCAGCCTGGACGCCATCGCCCGGCTCGCGCGCGAGGCCGGCGCGCTGATCATGGAGGTCTACGCCACCGACTTCGCCGTGCGCGGCAAGGACGACGCCTCGCCCGTGACCGAAGCCGACGAGAAGGCCGAGGCGCTGCTGCTCAAGGGACTGGCCACGCTGTACCCGGACATCCCGGTGGTGGCGGAAGAGGCGGTCGCCGCCGGCGGCGTGCCGGCGTCGGTGGGCGAGCAGTTCTGGCTGGTTGATCCGCTGGACGGCACCAAGGAGTTCATCAGCCGCAACGGCGAGTTCACGGTCAACGTGGCGCTGGTGCGCCACGGGCAGCCGGTGCTGGGCGTGGTGTACACGCCGGCGCTGGACCGGCTCTTCGCCGGTGCGCAGGGCCTGGGCGCCTACGTCGAGCAGGATGGCAAGCGCCGGGCGATCCAAGTGCGCGCGGTGCCCGAGGCCGGGCTGACGGTGGTGGGCAGTCGCTCGCATGGCGACGCGCAGGCGATGGAGGCCTTCCTCAACGGGCGCAAGGTAGCGGAGTTCCGCAGCGCGGGGTCGTCGCTGAAGCTGTGCCTGGTGGCCGCGGGCGAGGCGG
The DNA here is from genome assembly GCF_937926365.1 of uncultured Azohydromonas sp. Lineage (GTDB taxonomy): Bacteria > Pseudomonadota > Gammaproteobacteria > Burkholderiales > Burkholderiaceae_C > Azohydromonas. Next base: position 47,881 of record NZ_CALAOH010000169.1, read on the forward strand.
ACCTGTACCCGCGCCTGGGCCGCACCATGGAATGGGACATCGCCGCCGGCCACGCCGTGCTGGCCGCCGCCGGCGGCACGGTGCGCCGCGTGGACAACGGCGCCCCGCTCACCTACGGCAAGCCGGGCTTCGACAACCCGCATTTCGTGGCGGCGGGCAAGCAGTAAGGCCGACGGGGGCCCGGCCCCCTCACAAAAAAAGTGGCCGGCGGGCTCCACACCCGCCGGCCACCGTGTTTTCAGCCGCGCCGCCGGCTCAACCGGCCGCCACCTTCTTCGCCGCCGTCTTCTTCGCCGCCGGCGTCTTGGCCGCGCGGGGCTCGAACTCGAAGCCGACCTTGCCTTCCTTCTTGTCGTAGGTCAGGAAGGCCTTGAACTTGCGCCGCGTCTTGTTGGAGACGAAGTTCTCCAGCAGGTCCGTTTTCCCCGTGGCCAGCAGCTTGCTCATCTGCTCGCGCGCGACAGGCTGCTGCAGGATCACCTTGCCGGTCTTGAAGTCGCAGGTCACGTGCGCGCCCACGGCGTGCTCGCACACGTAGTTGGTGCCGTGCTCGTACACGTGGCCCTTGCACTTGGGGCAGCTGCCCAGGCTCTCCTGGTCGCTGAAGTCCACCTCCTCGCCGCCCTCGGCTTCCTTCTTCGCGTCCTCGCCGAAGTCGAACTCCATCTTCCAGTTGTTCTGTTCCTCGTCGCGCACCAGCCGCAGCTCGGCGGTGAAGGGCCAGCCGGCCTTGGAGCGAAAGCCTTCCAGCGGCCCGATACGGTGATCGCGCAACAACTGCTCCACCTCGTTGAGCTCGAAGCTGCGTCCCGCCGGGATCTTGCTGATGCTGAAGCCGCAGCCCGCGCCCTCGCCACCCTGCGTGCCGCCGTTGCGGCCCACGCAGCTGAAGCGGCGGTAGTTCTCCTTGATCACGCCACCGCAATTCGGGCAGGGCACGGACAGCGTCACGTAGTCGCCGGGAATGGTGTCGCGGTCGTACTCCTTGGCCTTGCGCACGATGCGCTCGGCCATCGCCGCGATGGCGGCCATGAACTCCTCGCGCTTGAGCCGCCCGTGCTCCATCTGCGAGAGCTGGTACTCCCAGTTGCCGGTGAGCTCGGGCTTGGTCAGGTCCTCCACGGCCAGGCCGCGCAGCAGCGTCATGAGCTGGAAGGCCTTGGCGGTGGGGATGAGCTCGCGGCCCTCGCGCAGCAGGTACTTCTCGGTGATGAGGCCTTCGATGATGGCCGCGCGCGTGGCCGGCGTGCCCAGGCCCTTCTCGGCCATGGCCGAGCGCAGCTCGTCGTCGTCCACCAGCTTGCCCGCGCCTTCCATGGCCGACAGCAGCGTGGCTTCGGTGTAGCGCGCCGGCGGCTTGGTCTTGAGCGAGAGCACGTCCACGGCCTCGGTGCGCACCAGCTCGCCCTTGTCCACCGGCACCAGCGAGGCGTCGCCTTGCTGCTCCTCGCGCCCGTACACCGCCAGCCAGCCCGGCTTGACCAGCACCTTGCCGTTGGTCTGGAACTGGTGCTCCTTGCCCTCGGCCTTCACGGTGCTGATGCGCGTCGTGACCATGAACTCGGCCGCCGGATAGAACACGGCGATGAAGCGCTTGACCACCAGGTCGTACAGCTTGGCCTCGACCTCGGTGAGGCTCTTGGGAGCCTGCATCGTCGGGATGATGGCGAAGTGGTCGGACACTTTCGCGTTGTCGAACACGCGCTTGGTCGGCTTCACGTAGCCCTCGGCCAAGCCCTTGCGCGCATGCTGCGAGAGCTCGCGCAGCGGGCCGGGCAGGTCCTCGTTGGCGATCATGTTGAAGGTGTCGCGCGCGACGTTGACGTAGTCCTCGGGCAGGAAGCGCGAGTCCGTCCGCGGGTAGGTCAGCACCTTGTGCTTCTCGTACAGCGCCTGCGCGATGGACAGCGTGGTCTTGGCCGAGAAGCCGAAGCGCGAGTTGACCTCGCGCTGCAGCGTGGTGAGGTCGTACAGGCCCGGGCTGCTCTGCGAGCTGGGCTTGGCCTCCTCGGTGACGCTGGCCGGTTGACCGCGCACCGCTTCGGCAATGGCCCGGGCCGTGGCCTCATCCCACAGCCGGTCGGCGCGGGCCTCGGCATCGTTGGGGTCCTTCTTCCACTTCGGGTCGAACCACTTGCCCTCGTACTGCCCGGCCTGGGCATCGAAGGTGGCCTTCACTTCCCAGTAGGGACGCGCGACGTGCTTGCGGATCTTCTCCTCGCGCTCGACCACGATGGACAGCGTGGGCGTCTGCACGCGGCCCACGGTGGTGAGGAAGAAGCCGCCGTCGCGCGAGTTGAAGGCCGTCATGGCGCGCGTGCCGTTGATGCCCACCAGCCAGTCGGCCTCGCTGCGGCTGCGCGCGGCGTCCGAGAGGCCGCGCATCTGCTCGTCGCTGCGCAGCTTGTCGAAGCCATCGCGGATGGCCTGCGGCGTCATGCTCTGCAGCCACAGGCGCCGGATGGGCTTGTCGATGGGCTTCTTGTCGCCCGCGGCGTACTGGACGATGAGGCGGAAGATCAGCTCGCCCTCGCGCCCGGCGTCGCAGGCGTTGATGAGCTCGGTGACGTCCTTGCGCTTGACCAGCTTCACCACCGCGTTGAGCCGGCTCTTGGCCTTGTCGATGGGAGCCAGCTCGAAGTGCGGCGGGATCACGGGCAGGTGGTTGAAGCTCCACTTGCCGCGCTTGACCTCGTAGGCCTCCGGGGCCTTGATCTCCACCAGGTGCCCGACCGCCGAGGTGACGACGTAGCGGTCGTTTTCGAAGTGATCGGCGTGTTTCTCGAACTTGCCGACCACAGGGGTGAGCGCGCGCACGATGTCCTGCGCGACGCTCGGCTTCTCCGCAATGATCAGGGACTTGCTCATGGTGCCTCTTGAAAAAGCCGCAGGCCGCCCCGGCGGCCTGCGTGCCTACAATCCGTGCTCTCTCGCGCGCGCATACGCATGCGTGCGCCCATGAAATCAATGTACCGAATGAAGCCCACCGTGCAAGCCGAGTCCCAACCCGCCCGCGGCCGCCGCATCCAGGTGCGCCGCTCCGGTGTGCACGGCAAGGGCGTGTTCGCGCTGCAGCCCATCGCCAAAGGCGAGACGATCCTCGAGTACAAGGGCGAGCTCATCACGTGGGAGGAGGCGCTGCGCCGCCACCCGCATGACCCGGCCAATCCGGACCACACCTTCTATTTCCACATCGATGACGAGCGTGTCATCGACGGTGGGCACGGCGGCAACGCCTCGCGCTGGATCAACCATGCCTGCGTGCCCAATTGCGAGGCCGAGGAGGATGAGGGACGGGTGTTCATCAAGGCGCTGCGCGCCCTGGAGCCCGGCGAAGAGCTGTTCTTCGACTACGGCCTGATCATCGACGAGCGCTACACCAGCGCGCTCAAGAAGCGCTTCGCCTGCCACTGCGGACACCGCAAGTGCCGCGGCACCATGCTGGCGCCTAAAACGAAGCGCTGAGCCAGCGCACCCGTGCACGCCACGGCACCGCCATGCGTTAACCAGTCATGAACGAATCCCGCCTGAATTGGCAAGCCGAGGCTTTGTGGCGGCAGCTGCAGCCGCTCCTGCCGGGGCTCTCGATCGAAGTGGTGGCGCATGCCGACTCCACCAACACCCGGCTGCTCGAACGCGCGCGGCAGTCCGGCGGACGCAGCGAGCGTGGCTACCAGCGCACGCCCGAGGCGCCGCCCGCGCCCAACGAGCCGCCCACCCCGCTGGGCCGGCGTGCCGACGACACCCAGCCCTGCCTGCTGGTGGCCGAGCACCAGACCCGTGGCCGCGGACGACTGGGCCGCAACTGGCAGGCCACCCCCGGCGCCTCGCTGACCTTCTCGCTGTCGCTGCCCTTCGACCCGGTGGACTGGTCCGGCCTGTCGCTGAGCGTGGGCGTGGCGCTGGCCGACGCGCTGGACCCGCTGCAGCCGGGCCAGGCCCCGCGCATCGCCCTGAAGTGGCCCAACGACCTGTGGCTCGTCGACCCGGCCGTGGTCGGCCGCAAGCTTGGTGGCGTGCTCATCGAAACCGTGGCCGTGGGTCGCCACCGCATGGCCGTGATCGGCGTGGGCCTGAACCTGCATCCTCAGCCCGTGCGCGACCTCGCCAACGGCTTCGCCAGCCTCGACGAGCTCGACCCCGGCGTCACCCCGCCGGCCGTGCTCCACCGCGTAGCGCTGTCGCTGGCCGAAGTGCTGCGCCAGCACGAGCGCGAAGGCTTCAAGCCCTTTGCCGAGCGCTACGCGCGGCGTGACCTGCTGCTCAACCGCCCGGTGAGCACCACCGCCCCGGTGTTCGAAGGCGTGGCCCGCGGCGTGGCCGAGGACGGCGCGCTGCTGGTGGAGACGGGGCAAGGGCTGCAGCGGCTGTCCAGTGGCGAGGTCAGCGTGCGGCTGTCCGGCACGTCCGTTGCGGACGGTGGGTCCTGATGCGCCGCCTGGTCGCGGCGCTGCTGCTGCTCAACCTCGCGCTGTTGACCTGGCTGCTGCTGGGCGGCAGCAGCGACCAGAAGGAGCGCGAGCCCACCCGGGTGCAGCAGCAGCTCAATCCCGATCGCGTGCGCGTGCTGCCCCCGGAGGACACGGCCAGCGACGGCGCCCCGTTCCACGTCGCCCAGAAGCCGCAGGACGGCGCCTCGCCCAATGCCGGGGACGCTCCCCTGGCGCCGTCCCCGGCTTCCGCGGTGGCCGCGGGCGTGGGCGCTTCCACCGCCGCCGGCGGGCTGGGACCGGTGACGGGCGCGGTGACGGCGCTGAATGCCGTGTGCCTGGAAGCCGGCCCCTTCGACGCGCAGAGCCTGCCCGCGGCCGAGGCGGCGTTGGCTGCCCTGCCCCGGGGCAGCTGGCGGCGCCAGGCGCTGGAGCCCGCGCCGGCCTACCTGGTGTACATGGGCCGTTTCTCTGACCAGAAGACGGCGCAGCGCCGGCTGCAGGACCTGCGCCAGCGCGGCGTCGAGGCGGAGCTGGCGCGCGACCTGCCGGCGCTGGAGCCGGGGCTGGTGTTCAGCCGCCACACCGAGGAGGCGCAGGCCGAGGCCGCGCTGGCGGAGTTGCAGGCCTCGCGCGGCCCGCACCAGGCGCGCGTGGTGCCCACCAGCGAGGCCGCGGCCGTGCTGCTGCGCGTGGAGCATCCCACCGACGAGGTGCGCTCCCAGATCGCCGCCATGGAGCCCACGCCGGCGATGCGCGGCGGCTTCAGGGGCTGCCGCAAGACGAAGAGCTGATGCGGCGGCGGCCAGTCCCCGCCGCGCGCCCACCCGGTTCAACGCCTCCGATTCGCCTCTTTCGCCCGCCGCCCGCCCCACAGCAGTACGCCTGACGCGGCCAGCAGGCCCAGCAGCCACGCCGGTTGCGTGGCACCGCCGCAGATGCCGTCGCTGCCGCAGGGACCCGCGGGCGTGTTCGGCGGAGGGGGAGTCACGGGGGGGTTGGCCGGCAAGTCCTGCGTTGCAGCCGCGTGCGCGCTGACCAGCTCGGCCGTGTTGATGTCGGCAGCCACACGCGTGGGCGCCCTGTAGCCCGTGGGATTGGCTGCGTAATTCAACGCCTCGACAGCGTCCAGGATGCCTGCGCCACAGGTGCTGGTGGTGCAGACGCAGCGCCCGGGGTTCTCGTTCGAGCAGGCGGCCATCGCCGGCGCGCCGTTCACCAACAGCGAGGACACCACGTGTGGCCGCGCACTGGCCTTGAGGCCGGCAACGATCTGGTCGGCCGTGAGCGCCGAGTTGCGGCTGAGCATCAGGCTGATCGTGGCGGAGACCAGCGGCGCGGAGAAGCTGGTGCCAATGACGCCTTCGTTCGTGTAGCCCGAGCCCACCGGCGACTGCAACCCGGTGTCGGTCGTGGTCCACAACCCGCCGTCGCCCAGGACAGTGTTCCAGGCGCCCTCGCGGTTGGTGTCATCGGGGTCGCCACCGACGGTGGAGACCGTCAGCGTGCCGAAGTTGGAATAGACGGCCTTGAAACCGTCACGGTTGAGCGCACCCACGCCGATGACGTTGGTATTGCTGCAGTTGGCCGGGCGCGTGGGGGCGGTGTGCTCGTTGCCCGCTGCGGCCACCACCACCGCACCCACCGCGCGCACCGCTTCGATGGCGTCCTGGTACTCGCTGCCGCAGGCTGCGGTGCTGCCGAAGCTGATGTTGATGATGCGCGCCGGGAAGGGATTGGCAGGCACGCCCGAAACCGGCAGGCCTGCCGCCCAGCGGATGCCGTCCGTGATGTCGCTCACGTCCGCGCCGCACTTGCCCGCCACCCGCACCGGCACGATCAGGTTGCCCTGGTTGGCACCCGCGACGCCACGGTTGTTGTTGGTTATCGCCGAGATCAGCCCGGCGATCTTGGTGCCGTGCCAGCTGCTGTTCTCCACCTCGCAGCCGCTGAATGCGCCTGAGGTGGTGGTGACGAAATCGCCGGGGTCGTGCGGATCGGGATCGCGGCCGTTGCCGTCACCAGCGTATTCGATGGTGCTGACGAAGTCGTAGCCGCCGATCCAGCGCCCCTCAAGGTCTTCGTGGTTGGTGATGCCCGAGTCCAGCACAGCCACGCGCGTGGCATCGATGTTGACGCCGGTGGCGATGCTCCAGGCTTCCTGGAAGCGCGGCACGCCGCGCAGGCGCTGCTCGATGGGCAACGCGTTGACCTGGGCGTTGCTCTGGGTGTTGAGCGGCTGGAGCCACCACTGCTGACCAAAGTCCGGGTCGTTGGGTCGGTTAGCGACCTGCAGCCGCCGCTCGCGCACGTTGGGCTCCACCCACAGCACGTCGCCACGCGCGGCCAGGCGGCGCGCCAGGCGCTGCGCCTGCTCCAGCGTCAGCGGCTTGTCGAAGCGCAGCACCTGCGAGGCGTGGCCGGTGGGGCTGATGGCGGGCGCCGAAGGCACGTCGATGGCGGCGCGGTCCATCGCGGCCTCGCGCAGCACGCGCTGCAGGCGCTCGCGGTGCTTCTCGCCCCGGGCCGAGCGCCGGTCGCGCGACAGCGCCTGCTCACGCTCCACTTCCGCGTGCGCGGGCGCGTCGCGCAGCCGCACGATCAGGCCGTTGACCGGCGCCGCGCCTGGGTTCTGGAACAGGGGCTGGGGCTTGGCCTGGGCCGCGCCGGCGGCCAGCAGCGCCGATGCCGCCAGGGCCGTCGCCACGGCCCCGTGTTTCATCGCTTTCCTCATGGTGGTCCTGAAGTCCGTCGCAGCGGGGGACTATAGGCCGGCACGCCAGAGCCCGGCTCCGGCGCAGGCCGCGGCGTTACGACAGCAACAGGAGGTACCTGGTCAGCGCACGCAAAAAAGCCGCCCGAAGGCGGCTTTCCATTGAAGCGGGTACGAAACCGCGCGGCCGATCAGCCGGCGATGACGCGCACCATCTCCAGCACCTTGTTGGAGTAGCCCCACTCGTTGTCGTACCAGGCCACGACCTTGACGAAGGTCTTGTCCAGCGCGATGCCGGCCTCGGCGTCGAAGACCGAGGTGCAGGGCTCGCCGCGGAAGTCCGTGGCCACGACCTTGTCCTCGGTGTAGCCCAGCACGCCCTTCAGCGCGCCCTGGCTCTGGGCCTTCATCTCGGCGCAGATGTCGGCGTAGGAGGCCTCGGCGTTGAGCTCCACCGTCAGGTCCACCACCGACACGTCGGAGGTGGGCACGCGGAAGGCCATGCCGGTGAGCTTCTTGTTCAGCTCGGGGATGACCACGCCCACGGCCTTCGCGGCGCCGGTGGAGGACGGGATGATGTTCTCCAGGATGCCGCGGCCACCGCGCCAGTCCTTGTTGGACGGGCCGTCCACGGTCTTCTGCGTGGCGGTGGCGGCGTGCACGGTGGTCATCAGGCCGCGCTTGATGCCCCACTTGTCGTTGAGCACCTTGGCCACGGGCGCCAGGCAGTTGGTGGTGCACGAGGCGTTGGAGATGATGGCCTGGCCGGCGTAGGTCTTGTCGTTGACGCCGAAGACGAACATCGGCGTGTCGTCCTTGGACGGGGCCGACATGATCACCTTCTTGGCGCCGGCCTTCAGGTGCTTCTCGGCGGTTTCCTTGGTCAGGAACAGGCCGGTGGACTCGACGACGATGTCGGCGCCGACTTCCGACCAGTTCAGCTCCTCGGGGTTCTTCACCGCGGTCAGGCGGATCTTCTTGCCGTTGACGATCAGGTTGTTGCCCTCGACCGCCACGTCGCCCTTGAAGCGGCCGTGCACGCTGTCGTACTTGAGCATGTAGGCCAGGTAGTCGGGCTCAAGCAGGTCGTTGATGCCGACCACCTCGATGTCGTTGAAGTTCTGCACCGCAGCGCGGAACACCATGCGGCCGATGCGCCCGAAGCCGTTGATACCGATCTTGATGGTCATGTCATCACTCTCCTGCAAAGAAAAACCGTTTCCGCCCGCCGCCGCCCGCGGGCGGCGCAGGCACTACCGAATCACTTACTTGCCCAGCACGGCACGCACGGTGGCGACCACGTTCTCGGCCGTGAAGCCGAAGTGCTTGAACAGCACGCCCGCCGGGGCGCTCTCGCCATAGGTGTCGATGCCCACCACGGCGGCGCAGCCGTACTTCCACCAGAAGTCGGTCACGCCCGCCTCCACGGCGATGCGCGGCAGCCCCTCGGGCAGCACCGAGACCTTGTAGTCGCGGCTCTGGCGATCGAACACGGTGGTGCTGGGCACCGAGACCACGCGCACGGCGATGCCGGCCACGGCCAGCTGCTGCTGCGCGTGCAGTGCCAGCTGCACCTCGGAGCCGGTGGCCAGGATGACGGCCTGCGCCTTCTTCTTCAGGCCCACCTCGCCGGGCTCGGCCAGCACGTAGGCGCCCTTGGCGATCTCGTCCAGACCAGCCTTGGGCAGGTAGGCCAGGTTCTGGCGGCTGAGCAGCAGCGCCGACGGGCGGGTCTTGCTCAGCAGCGCGGCGCTCCAGGCCACGGCCGTCTCGGCGGTGTCGGCGGGGCGCCAGACGTCGAGGTTCGGGATCAGGCGCAGCGCCGCGGCATGCTCCACGCTCTGGTGCGTGGGGCCGTCCTCGCCCAGGCCGATGGAGTCGTGCGTGAAGACGTGGATCACGCGCGCCTTCATCAGCGCGGCCATGCGGATGGCGTTGCGGCTGTAGTCGCTGAAGGTCAGGAAGGTGCCGCCGTAGGGGATGTAGCCGCCATGCAGCGCCACGCCGTTCATGACCGCGGCCATGCCGAACTCGCGCACGCCGTAGTTGATGTGGCGGCCGCCGTTGGGCTTGCCCTCGGCATCGAAGCGCAGCGCCGGGGTGCTGCTGGTGTTCGTGAGGTTGGAGCCCGTGAGGTCCGCGGAGCCGCCCAGCAGCTCGGGCAGCGACTTGGTGAAGAACTCCAGCGCGATCTGGCTGGCCTTGCGGGTGGCGACCGTCTCGGCCTTCTCGTGCGCGGCGATGGCGGCGTCCACGGCCACCTGCGCAAAGTTGGCGGGCAGCTCGCCGGCCATGCGGCGCTGGAACTCGGCGGCCAGCTCGGGGAAGGCGGCGGCGTAGGCGTCGAAGCGCTGCTGCCACTCGGCCTGCGCCGCGGCGCCGCGCTCCTTGGCATCCCAGGCCTGGTAGGCCTGCGCGGGGATCACGAAGGGCTCGTGGCTCCAGCCCAGCTTGGCGCGGGTGAGCGCGATCTCCTCGTGGCCCAGCGCCTCGCCGTGCGCCTTGGCGGTGCCGGCGCGGTTGGGCGAGCCGTGGCCGATGTTGGTCTTGCAGATGATCAGCGTGGGCTTGCCGGTGACGGTCTTGGCCGCTTCCAGCGCCGCGTCCACGGCCTCCACGTCATGGCCGTCGATGGGGCCGATGACGTTCCAGTGGTAGGCCTCGAAGCGCTTGCGCGCGTCGTCCACGTACCAGGGCGCGACCTGGCCGTCGATGCTGATGCCGTTGTCGTCGTAGAGGGCGACGAGCTTGTCGAGCTTCCAGGCGCCGGCCAGGGCGCAGGCCTCGTGGCTGATGCCTTCCATCAGGCAGCCGTCGCCCAGGAAGACGTAGGTGCGGTGGTCGACGACGGTGTGGCCTTCGCGGTTGAACTCCGCGGCCAGCAGCTTCTCCGCCAGCGCCATGCCCACCGCGTTGGTGATGCCCTGGCCCAGCGGGCCGGTGGTGGTTTCCACGCCGGGGGTGATGCCGACCTCGGGGTGGCCCGGGGTCTTGCTGTGCATCTGGCGGAAGTTGCGCAGTTCCTCGATGGGCAGCGCATAGCCCGTGAGGTGCAGCAGCGCGTAGATCAACATCGAGCCGTGGCCGTTGGAGAGCACGAAGCGGTCACGGTCGGCCCAGTGCGGGTCTTGCGGGTTGTGGCGCAGATGGCGGTCCCAGAGCGCTACCGCCATGTCCGCCATGCCCATGGGCGCGCCGGGATGGCCAGAGTTGGCCTGCTGTACGGCGTCCATCGCCAGCGCGCGGATGGCATTGGCCATCAGGGTGCTGGGATCCTGGGCGGCTTCTTGGGGGAGATCGGCGACGAGGTCCATGCGGTTTCGAGCTCGTGGGCAGCAAAAACGCGGATTTTATGCCGCCCCCCAAACGGCGCCTGCCTCTGGGGCCCAGCGCGCTTCATGAGCGTGCGCATCCGGCACCGGAAAGGCATTGATCAGCATCAATGCGCGCCAACCTGGTGCTGCCACGCTGCAAGGGCACAAGGAGGTACCCATGCGCCACGCTTCGCTGACGATCATCAACGACGAGCACCAGGCCCTGGCCGCCATGCTGCGCTCGCTGTCCATGCTGCTGGCCCAGTCGAGGCACGAGCAGAAGATGCCCAGCTTCGAGCTGCTGCGGGCGATGCTGTTCTACATCGACGAGTTTCCCGAGCGGCTGCACCACACCAAGGAGACCCAGCTGCTGTTCCCGCGCCTGCGCGAGCGCTGCCCGGACCTGGTCCCGGTGCTGGACGCGCTAGACGCTGACCACGCGCAGGGCGAGCACGCCATCCGCGAGCTGGAGCACGCGCTGCTGGCCTTCGAGATGATGGGCGAGACCCGGCGCGAGGCCTTCGAGGCCGCGGCCGAGCGCTACATCAACTTCTACCTGGCGCACATGGGAACCGAAGAGAACCTGGTGCTGCCCGCGGCGGAGAAGCACCTGCTGCCCGAAGACTGGGCCGAGCTCGATGCCGAGTTCGAAGCCAACCGCGACCCCCTTACCGGCCACGAGCCCGACCAAGCGTACCGGCCACTGTTCACGCGCATCCTCAACATGGCCCCGGCGCCAATCGGGCTGGGGAGCTGAGGCGGCGCGCACGCTTTTTCTCTCCCACACCAAGGACGCCGGCCTCATGCCGGCGTTTTTGTTTTCGAGGCGCACTTCCCTCTGGCGTACCGATCGCCTCCCGCCTCCCGCAAGCCGTAACCGCCTGTCCCCTGCATCGTCATCCTCGCGCAGGCGGGGACCCGGGCGGCCCTGCGCCGGAGCGAAGCACGGGCGCAGCGAGCCGAAGTACGAAGGCCCCCGCAGGCCACCCGATACGAAGCCTCCAACGCTCCCTTGTGCACAAGCCCGCCCAAGCCCACAGCTTGTCCAAAGCCTTGCCAGCGATGAACTTTTTCCGGCTCGACATGGCCCGGAACGCGCTGTGAACAAGCCTTCAGGCGCGCACAGCTTCTCCACCGTTTTGCCCTGGAACGCGGCTTTTGAACCTTTCCGGATTCGTTCGCTGCTCCTGGTTCGCCGATTTTTCTTCTCCAAGGATGTTCATTTTTAAGAGTGGTCGTCGTGGTAGAGCCCGCCCAGGCCTGTGGATAACCGGCGTTTGTTCTTGTGCAGCATGAACTTGCCCAGGGTCGAAGGCTGGGGACCGCACCGCTGTTTGTTCCGGCGCCAACAGAGAACAAACAGCGCGGACCGGCCCAGAGCTGTGGATAAGCCGGAGTTGTTGTGCGCACTGATCACAGCCTTGTGCACAGGCGCGTCAAAGGGAGCCCCAAAGGCCGGTCCTACACTGCCGCGCATGACTGTTTCCGCCTTGATCCTGGCCGCCGGCCGCGGCGAGCGCATGCGGCCGCTGAGCGACCGGACCCCCAAACCGCTGCTGTCCGTGCAGGGGCGGCGCCTCATCGAATGGCACCTGCTCGCGCTGGCGCGCGCGGGCGTGCGCCGGGTGGTGGTCAACACCGCCTGGCTGGAAGAGCAGTTCGAGCCCGCTCTGGGCAACGGCGCGCGCTACGGGCTGGAAATCCTGTACTCCCGCGAGGGCCGCGACCACGGCGGCGCGCTGGAAACCGCTGGCGGCATGAAGAAGGCGCTGCCGCTGCTGGGCGACAGCTTCTGGGTGGTGTCGGGCGACGTGTTCGTGCCCACCTTCTCCTTCGACGCCGAGGCCGTGCGCCGCTTCGAGGCCAGCGGCCAACTGGCCAAGCTGTGGTTGACCACGAACCCGCCGCACCACCCGGGCGGCGACTTTGGCATCCGCGACGGCTTGGCCGTGTGCGATGCGGAAACCCGATTCACCTGGACCAGCCTGGGCCTGTTCCGCCGCGCTTTCGTGGAGGAGCTGATGACCGATTTGCCTCCCGGCACCAAGGCGCCGCTGCGCCCGTACCTGGATGCCGCGATCGAGCGCCGCGTCCTGGGCGCCGAGCGCTGGCTGGAGGCCTGGACCGACGTGGGCACGCCCGAGCGGCTGGCGGCCCTGGACGCACAAGGCGAACACACCGCATGAGCACGATTCCTTCCTCGTCCAACGCTTCCACCGTGGCCGCCGTACCGGCGGCTTCGCGCATCGCCGTGGTGGGCGCCGGCCCGGTGGGCCTGGCGCTGGGCTTGATGGCGGCGCGGCAACTGCCGCGGGCGCAAATCTCTCTCTTCGACAGCCGCAGCGTCGACAAGGACGTCTCGGCCGACCCGCGTGTGCTGGCGCTGTCGCTGGGCAGCGTGCAGTTGCTGCAGCAACTCAAAGCCTGGAACGCCGCGAGCGCGCAGCCGATCCAGGAGGTGCTCGTTTCGCAGCAGCCGCCGGGCGCCTTGCCGCTGGGCGGCGAGCCGCAGGTGCGCATCAGCGCCCTGGAGGAGGCGGTGCCGATGCTGGGCGCGGTGCAGTCCTACGGCGCGGTGGTGGCGCCGCTGCAGCGCGCGTGGCTGGAACAGGCTGCGGCCGAGCCGCAGCGGCTGTTCACCCGCTTCGGCACGCCGGTGGCGTCGTTCAAGCCGCTGCCGCAGGGCGTGGAAGTGGACGCCGGCATCGCCGAAAGCTTCGATTTGGCCGTGGTGGCCGAGGGCGGCGTGTTCGCGGAGCAGGCGCGCAAGACCATCGCGCGCGACTACGGGCAAACGGCGTGGATCGGCACCGTGACGCTGGAGGGCGGCCGTCCGGGCCTGGCCATCGAGCGCTTCACCCGCCAGGGCCCGGCCGCCCTGCTGCCGCTGCCGCCAAGGCCGGACGGCCTGCATCGCGCCGCGCTGGTGTGGTGCGTGGACAGCCGCGACGACCCCGTGAAGGATTTGAACGACACGCAGCGGCTGCTGGTGCTGTCGAACATCTTCCCGGCCGAGGCGGGGCGGCTGGTGGCGGTGACGCCGATGAAAGCCTTCGCGCTGGGGCTGAATGCCGAGCGCACGTTGGCGAAGGACCGCACGGTGCGCATCGGCAACGCGGCACAGACGCTGCATCCGGTGGCCGGCCAGGGCTTGAACCTGGGTTTGCGCGACGCCTACGCGCTGGTGCACGCGCTCAAGCGCAGCGGCTCGGTGGAGGCCGCGCTGCGCCGCGTGGAATTCCAGCGCGCCCCCGACCGCTGGAGCGTGATCGCCGCCACCGATTTCCTGGCCCGCAGCTTCACCTGGCAATTGCCGGGGCTGCCGACGGCACGGGCGCTGGGGCTGGCCCTATTGCAGGCGGTGCCGCCGCTGAAATCGGCGCTGGCGCGGCAGATGATGTTTGGGCGGCGGTGAAAAACGCGCTCCTGCGCTGCTCACAGCCTCCGATGTCCCAACGCCGGCAACTGCACCCTCACCTGCCCCATCCGGGCCGCATCGAAGGGCGCGATCGCGATGCCTTCGCCTTCCTCGACCACTGAGAGCACTTCCCCCCAGGGGTCGATCACCATGCTGTGGCCCCAGGTGCGGCGGCCGTTCTCGTGCTGGCCGCCCTGGGCCGCCGCTACCACGTAGCACTGGTTTTCCACCGCGCGGGTGCGCAGCAGCAGCTCCCAGTGCGCGCGGCCCGTGGTGTAGGTGAAGGCGGCCGGGACGCTGATCACGTCGCAGGGCGGCTGCCCTGCCGCAAAGCTCATCGCCCGGTACAGCTCCGGGAAGCGCAGGTCGTAGCAGACCGACAGCCCCACCCGCAGCGCTCCCGCCTGCACCGCCACCGGCACGTCGCCCGGCTCCAGCGCCGCGGCCTCGTCGTAGCGCTCGCGGCCGTTGTCGAAGGCGAACAGGTGCAGCTTGTCGTAGCGCGCGGCACGCATACCGTCGGGCCCGTACACGCAGCAGGCGTTGCGCACGCGCTGCCCGTCGGCGGCGTGGATGGGCAGCGTGCCGCCGATCAGCCACAGGCCGTGGCGCTTGGCCTCGCCGGAGAGGAAGTCCTGGATCGGCCCGGCACCGTCCTCCTCGGCAATGCGCAGCTTGTCGCGGTCGTCCTGCCCCATGAGGCAGAAGTACTCGGGCAGCGACGCCAGCGTGGCGCCCTGCGCCGCGGCCTCGGCGATCAGCCGGGCGGCGGCTTCCAGGTTCCGGCCCACGTCGGGCGTGGACACCATCTGCAGGGCGGCAAGTTTCATGAGGCGGCTCTCTCTATAAAGGTTGGGGTTCGGGTTTCAGTTCTGCACCCGCGGGCTCGACGCCGCGGCGGCCGCGGCCGGCGGCGGTGAGGGGGCCAGGTCGGGCAGCGGCTTGCCCGGCGCGCGCTCCACGCGCTCCACCTGCGGATCGCTCCATGAGCCGCTGACCTGGAACTCGCGCGTGCCGGCCTGCATCAGCGGCTTGCGCAGGAACAACTGCGCCAGGAAGGTGCCCAGCCCCACGGCCGGGTTGATGGCCGCATAGGCCAGCGAGGCGGTGCCGGCGTTGATCTCGGGCACCACCACCACGTGCAGGTCCTGCGTCTCGCGCGCGATGTCGGCGCGGCCCTCCATCAGCACCGCGGCTTGCAGCCCGCGCATGAGCAGGTTGTTGGTCTCGGCCACGCCATCGTCCATGTGCACGTCGCCGGTGACGTTGTCGAAGGCGAAGCCCTGCAGGAACACGTCGCGGAAGTCCAGCGTCAGCCGCCGCGGGATCGACTGCAGGCTCAGCACCGACAGCAGCCGCCCCGCGCCCGCGCCGGCCTTGAGGAAGCGGCCCTGCTGGATGTCCACGCGCAGCTGCCCGTCCATGCGCGAGGGGTCCGGCGCCAGCGGCGAGCCCGGCCACGACACCTCGCCCTGCAGCCGGCCCTTGCCGCCCTCCAGCACGCCGCCCAGGCCCAGGCGCTGCAGCAGCGCGCCGCTGTCGTCGAGCTCCAGCCGGAAATCCATCACCATGCGCCGGCGCCCGTCCGGGCCCGGCACCCACTTCCCCAGCGCCTTGAGCTCGGCCTCGGCCGTGGTGAGCTGCAGCTTGTCGAGCTGCCACTCGGCCGGGCGCGGGCCGTTGCGGCGGTTGACGGCCTGGATCTCCACTTTCCCCAAGTCGCGCCCGCCCAGCTCGAAGTTCTCCACCACGATGTCCAGCGCCGGCACGCTCGCCGGGGCCTGTGCCAGCAGCGACTCCACGCCCTGCGCCGCGCTGGGCGGCAACGCCAGCCGCGCCAGCCACGCGCGCACGTGTCCGGGTTGCGCGGCGTCGCCGGCGCGGAATTCGACATGGCCATCGAGCTGGTCGGCATGCAGGTTGGCGCGCCAGGTGTCATCGCCACCGGCATGCGTGACGCCGGCCACCACGTGGTCCAGCCGCCGGCCGCTCACCAGCAGCTGCTGCACCTGCAGCGCCACGCTCATCGGCGGCGTGGCCGCCGCGCCGCCCGCGTGGCCCGCGCCACTGGCACCACTGACGGCACCCGCACCCGGCCCGCCGGCGGCGGCGGCGCTGCGCGACAGGCGCTCCCAGGTCTGCTGCCAGGCGTCGAGGTCCAGCGCCGGCAGGGCCACGGCGATGCCGAAGCCGTGCGAAGGCTGCGGCGCGGGCTGGCGCAAGCCCAGGCCGCCGCGCAGCAGCACGGCGTCGCCGTCGGCGTCCTGCTGCTGCAGGTCGCGCACGAGCTGGCCCTGCAGCAGCCCCTCGGCGTCCACCTGCCAGTGCTCGTGCAGCATCGCGCCGTCGGCCACCACGCGCGTGCTCACCTGCAGCGGCAGCGGCGCCTCGGCGGCCTTGCGCAGCGGCTCGGGCAGCTCGGAGCCCATGCCCACCAGGTTGCTCAACACCACGAATTCCGGATGCCCCTGCCGCACCGCGAGCTGCAGCCGGTATGGCGCCTGGCCGCTGAACGCGCCGGCCAGGCGCGAGATGAAGCCCAGCTCCGGCGCGCGGCGCAGCCCTTCTGCGCTGGCGACGCCGTTGCCGCTGAAGCGCAACGTGCCGTCGGGCTGCGTGCCGCCCTCGAACACCGCGTCGCCGCCGAGCACGCGCGCGCCGCCGGTGATGCCCATGCGCTGGCGCGTGAACTCCACCTTCGCCCGCGTGGCGGTCAGCAGCGGCACTTCGGGGCCCAGACGCACGTCGTTGCCCGACAGCAGCACGCTGCCCTGCACAGTGCTCTGGTCCAGGTCGAGCAGCGGCAGCTGCAGCGCCAGGCGCAGCTCGGCGTTGCCGGTGGCGACGGCCTCCTTGAGCCCGCCGTTGATCCACCCGCCCACGGGCGAGGTGTTCACGAACTGCAGCATGTCGTGCGCCGGTCCGCGCCCGGTGCCCTCGATGCGCAGCTGCGCCTGCTCCAGGTCGGCGAAGCCGCCATTGACGCCGGCCAGCTCCAGCCCCAGCCCCGCCACGCGCGCCCGCACGTTGCGCAGCGCCATCGAGACGCGGTCGAACACCAGCTCGCCACCGACCTGCGTGAACGTGGGCCAGGAGGGGTCATCGGGCACGTAGGCCAGCGTCGTGTCCTCCACCTGGCCGGCGATGCGGAACTCGCCGTTGCCGCGGCGGAAGGGAAATTCGCGCAGGTCGCCGCGCACGCGGAAGGTGGCCTTTGGGATGCGCCCGCCCTGCACCGCCTGCGCCACCCAGTGCCGCGTGTCGGCGGGGATGGTCAGCGGCAGGTAGCGCGCCACCGCTTGGGCGCGGCCCTGGACCAGCCGCCCGTCGAGCTCCAGCGTGCCCGGCAGTCGGCCCTGGGCATCGGTGCGCCAGGTGGCGTTGAACTCGGCCTGCGCGTCGGCCGTCACCAGCTTCGCCTCGCGCAGGTGGAACTCCAGCTTCGGTGCCCTCGGCGCCGCCGCCGTCTGCAGCCGCCAGGCCAGCACGCTGCTGAAGCGCTCGACATCGATGCGCGGCTGCTCGAACACGCCCGGGAGCTCCAGCGCGCCCCGCGCGAGCTGCAGCCGCGCGCTGCCGCCGGCCTCGCTGGCGTCGAACTCGGCGCTCAAGCCGCGCACCCCGGGCTGGCCGATGTCGCCCTCCACCGGCGTGCCTTCCAGCGCCAGGTCCGCGACGCGGCCCTTGACGCGGTAGCGCCCGGGCTGCTCCAGCGGCCCGTCCCAGCGGGCTTCCAGCGCGGTGACGACGCCCTCGGGCGCCAGCGAGCGCAGCCGCGCCTCCACTCCTTCGGGCAGCGGCACGCGGGTGGCCAGCCGCGCCAGCAGGGCCAGGTCCAGCCGCTCGGCGTCGAGCTCGCCGCCGGGCTGGACGCCCCGGCGCAGGTGCAGCCGCGTGTCGCCGGCGGGCCACTGCAGCCCGTCGTCGGTGGTGAAGCCCAGTTGCTGGGCGCGCAAAGTCAGGTCCTTGCCGTCGCGCTGCGCCGTCAGCCGCCCCTGCAGCTGCGCCAGCGCCAGCGGTTCGTGCCCGGGCAGGCGCAGGCTCAGCTCGCGCAGCGCCAGGTCCAGCGTGACTTCGCGCGCGTCGCCGCGGTCGATCTCCACCCAGGCGCGCAGCGCGCCCTGCCCGCCGTGGATCTCCGCCCGCAGCGTGGCGAGCTGCTGCAGCGGCACGAAGTCGATGGCGGGCAGCTCCGCGTGCAGCGTGCCGCGCCAGCGCTTGAAGTCCGAGGCGCGTGCCAGCAGCGGCTGCTTGAAGCGGCCCTGCACCGACCAGCGCTGGCCCCAGGCAGGCGGAGGCGTGAAGTCCAGCCGCAGCTCGTGGCGGCGCAGCCCGTTGCGCAGCAGCAGCAGCACCTGGCTGACTTCTACGGGCTCGGCGCCGCGCAACTCGTCGGTCCAGCGCACGCGCGCGTTGCGCACCAGGAATTCGGGCTGGGCGAAGAACCAGTCGGCCAGCGCGGTGTCGCTCTTGGCGTCGGTGACCTCACTGGTGAGCGGCAGGCCGGCCACGTGCAGGCGCCCCTGTGCGTCGCGGCGCAGCTCCAGTTGTGCGTCCTCGATCACCAGCTGCTCCAGGCGCAGCCGCAACGTCAGCAGCGAGCGCGCGGACACGGCGGCCGACAGGCGTGGCAGCCGCAGCGCCTCGCGCTGCTGCGTGTCCAGCAGCACCACGTCGCGCAGCTCCAGCGCCGGCACCCAGCCGCCGCCGCGGGTCTGGATGTCACCGATGCGCAGCGGTACACCGAGCGAACGGCTGGCGTAGGACTCGATGTGCGGCAGCCATTCGCTGGCGTGGGGCAATATGACCCAGTGCAGGACGGCCATGGCGAGCAGCAGTAGGCTCCACGCCGCGATCAAGAGACCCGCTGCCAGCCGCAGGCCCCAAGGCCAACGCGAGCGGCGGCGGGCGACGGGATCGGGGGGGATTGGAGGCATGTCGGAATGCCCGCCGGGTGTGCGGCGCGACAGGTACAACAGGTGATCGGGAACCAGACGCCAGCGCGGTCGGTTCTCCGGGGCCGCTCCAAGACCCGGTCAATCTAGCACACGGGGTTTTGCCGGCACGATGGCTTCCGTTTCTCCAACTTCAACCGTTGTTGAGCCGCCTTTGGCGGAATACAGCCGTTTCGTGCAGCGCGTGCGTCGCCGCCATGCTGACCTCCTGCCCTTGCTGGCACAGGGCGTGCCCGACGGCGCCAGCATCCAGGCCCTGATCGAAGCCCTCCTCGCCACCGGCCGCCCGCTGCCCTCGGCCTTGCGCATCGCGCGCCAGCTGGTGCTGGAGCGGCTGGCGGTGCTGGACGTGGAGCAGCACGCGCGGCTGGAGGACGTCACCAGCGCCATGACGGCACTGGCCGAAACCACGCTGGAGGCGGCGCTCGCGGAGGCGCGCGCGCAGGAGTCCGAGCGCCACGGCCAGCCGCGCACCGCCGCCGGCGAGCCGATCGAGTTCTGGATTGTGGGCATGGGCAAGCTCGGAGCGCGCGAGCTCAACGTCTCCTCCGACATCGACCTGATCTACGTGTACGAGGAGGACGGCGAAACCGACGGCGCGGTGCCCATCTCCGCGCACGAGTACTTCGCCAAGGTGGCCAAGCGGCTGTATGCGCTCATTGGCGACACCACCGACGACGGCTTCGTCTTCCGCGTGGACCTGGCGCTGCGGCCCAACGGCAACTCCGGCCCGCCGGTGGTGAGCCTGTCGATGCTGGAAACCTACTTCTATGCGCAGGGCCGCGAGTGGGAGCGCTTCGCCTGGCTCAAGAGCCGCGTGGTGGCGCCGCGCGCGGCGGTCACCAGCGGGCGCGCGCTGCAGCTGCGCGACCTGGTGACGCCCTTCGTGTACCGGCGCTACCTGGATTACGGCGTCTTCGAAGGCTTGCGCCAACTGCACCTGCGCATCCGCGAGGAGGCCCAGCGCCGTGCCGCCGGCCGGCCCGAGCGTGCCAACGACGTGAAGCTGTCGCGCGGGGGCATCCGCGAGATCGAGTTCATCGTGCAACTGCTGCAGGTGGTGCGCGGTGGGCACTTCCCGGAGATCCGAACCCGCTCCACGCTGCGCGCGCTGCAGAAGCTCACCGCGCATGGACTGATGGCCCCGGCCACCGCCGAGCGGCTGGCACGGGCCTACACCTTCCTGCGCCGCGTCGAGCACCGCATCCAGTACCTGGACGACCAGCAGACGCACCTGCTGCCCACTGCCGACGGCGACCTGGGCTGGATCGCGCGCAGCATGGAGCTCACCTGCAGCGCCGATGCCTGCGAGCTGCTGGACCGCCTGGGCGAGACGCGCGAGTTCGTGGCGCTGGAGTTCGACGCCCTGCTGCACGACGGCCGCAGTCCGCCCACCCGCGGCAACGGCTGCCGCAGCTGCGGCGGCACGCCGCTGCCGGTGGACGATGAGGGTTTCCTGGCCAAGCTGCCGGGTGAGCTGGGTCAGCGTGTGCGCCAGTGGGTGCAGCAGCCCAAGGTGCAGGCGCTGCGCGACGACAGCAAGCTGCGCCTGGCGCGGCTGGTGCAGCGCGCGGCCGAGGCGGTGGAGCGCCAGAGCTGCACCCCGGAGGCGGCGCTGCGCTTCATCGACTGGCTGGAGCCGCTGATGCGGCGCGAGAGCTACTTCGCGCTGCTGGTGGAGCGGCCCGAGGTGCAGGCGCGGCTGCTGCGGCTGCTGGGCCTGGCGCGCTGGCCGATGCGCTACCTGATGCGCCATCCGGGCGTGATCGACGAGTTGGCGGACCGCCGCATCATCGACCAGCGCTTCGACCGCGCCGCCTTCTCGCGCGAGCTCGACGAGCGCCATGCCGCCTGGGAGCGCTCGGGCGAGGCTTCGGAGGAGGCGCTGCTCGACACCCTGCGCCGCGCCCACCATGCCGAGGTGTTCCGCATCCTGGTGCGTGACGTGGAAGGCCACATCACCGTGGAGCAGGTGGCCGACGACCTCTCGGCGCTGGCCGACGCGGTGCTGGAGCGCACGCTGCACTGGGGCTGGCATCACCTGCGTAAGAAGCACCGTGAGGTGCCGCGATTTGCCGTCATCGCCTACGGCAAGCTCGGCGGCAAGGAGCTGGGATATGGAAGCGACCTGGACCTGGTCTTCCTCTTCGATGACGAGGATGAGGGTGCCGCGGAGACCTACGCCGGCTTCGTGCGCAAGCTCATCACCTGGCTGACGCTGCGCACCTCGGCCGGCGAGTTGTTCGACATCGACACCGCGCTGCGGCCCAACGGCAATTCCGGGCTGCTGGTGACCTCGCTGCAGGCCTTCGAGCGCTACCAGCTCGGCCGCGGCAGCAACACGGCCTGGACCTGGGAGCACCAGGCGCTCACGCGCGCGCGCTTCTCGGCCGGCGACCCGTCCATCGGCGTGCGCTTCGAGGAGATCCGCCGTGCCGTGCTCAGCGCGCCGCGCGACGCCGTGGCGCTGCGCCAAGAAGTGCAGGCCATGCGCGACAAGATGCGCGCCGCGCGCCCGGTGAAGGACGGGCTTTTCGACGTCAAGCACAGCCCTGGCGGCATGGTGGACGCGGAGTTCGCGGTGCAGTTCCTGGTGCTGGCCCATGGCGAGCGCCATCCGGAGTTGCTGGACAACGTGGGCAACATCGCGCTGATGTTGCGTGCGCAGGATGGGGGGCTGCTGCCCGCGGGCGTGGGCAGCGCCGCGGCTTCCGCCTACCGCGAGCTGCGCCGCGCGCAGCATCGCGCGCGGCTGGACGAGCAGCCCACGCAGTTCCCACCCGAGCAGTTCAAAGAGTCGCGCGAGGCGGTGCTGGCGCTGTGGCACGCGGTTTTTGATTGAAGCGGCGCGATCCGTTGCGCGTGTCCTCCGAGGCCTCTCGTGTGCGGGAGGCCTCGGCGTCTTCAGGCGCCGCTTTCGCAAGTCCTGGACGGATGGAGGGTGCCGCGGGGCGCCAGCCTGCTCATGCCTGGCTGGGACTGTGCGCGCTGCTGGCCTTCGGTGCCTGTACCGCCTACTTCTTCCTGTCGCCCGCGGCGCTGGACATCCAGCCCGACCGCTGGCTGCGTGAGCCCTGGCGCCTGTGGACGGCGGCCTGGGTGCACTGGACGCCGTTGCACCTGGCGGGCAATGCCGCCGGCGCGGCGGCGCTGGCGCTTTTGGGCCGGGCCGCGGGCCTGGGCCGCGGCCACGCGCTGGGCGCCTTCATCTCCTGGCCGCTGACGCACCTGCTGCTGGCACTGTGGGGCATGCCCGGGCTGATGCACTACGGCGGGCTGTCGGGTGTGCTGCACGCCGGCGTGGCGTTGGCCAGCACGGTGCTGCTAGCGCGGCGCGGGCTGCAGCGCGCGGTGGGCGTGGCGGTCTGGGCGGGGCTGCTGCTGAAGCTGGCGTGGGAGTCGCCCTGGGGGCCGCGGTTGGCGGTGGGATGGGATTTCACCGTCGCGACGCATGCGCATGTGGCGGGAGTGCTGGCCGGGCTGTTGTGTGCCTTGGCCGTGGAATGGCATGAGCGACAGAAAAACAAACCTTGATGCTCGCGCCGTGGCCGGCATCGTGCTGTGCTGCGGGTTGTGGGGCCTGAACCAGGTGGCCACCAAGGTGGCGCTGGCGGAGATCGCACCGCTGCTGCAGGCCGGACTGCGTTCACTGGGCGCGGCGCTGCTGGTGGCGCTGTGGTCGCGGGCGCGGGGCCAGGCGTTGCGGGGAGGTGCGCCGGCGGGCGCCTGGCGTGGCGGGCTGCTGGCCGGGGCGTTGTTCGCGGCCGAGTTCGGCTGCATCTTCATCGGGCTGCAGTACACCAGCGCCTCGCGCATGGTGGTGTTCGTGTACCTCGCTCCCTTCGTGGTGGCACTGGGCATGCCGCTGATCGCGCGCGCCGAGCGGCTGTCGGGGCTGCAGGCGGCGGGGCTGCTGGTGGCTTTCACGGGCGTGGCCTGGGCTTTCGGCGAAAGCTTCAACGGTCCGGCCACGGCCGGCTCGCACCAATGGCTGGGCGATGCACTGGGTGTGCTGGCGGCGCTGCTGTGGGGCTGCACCACCCTGTCCATCCGCGCCACACGGCTCTCGGCCGCCCCGGCGGAAGTGACGCTGCTCTACCAGCTCGGCGTCTCGGGCGTGCTGCTGTTGGTGGCCTCGGCGCTGGCCGGCGAGCCCTGGCCAGCGCGCGTGGGCGCGCTGTCAATGGCGATGATGGGCTTCCAGATTGTGGTGGTCAGCTTCGCCAGCTACCTGCTGTGGTTCGAGCTGCTGCGCCGCTACCCGGCGACCAAGCTCTCCGCTTTCACGCTGCTCACGCCGCTGGCGGGCTTGCTGGCCGGCGTGGCGTTGCTGGATGAGCCCCTCACCGCCCGGCTGGTGGCGGCGACCGTGGCGGTGTGCGTGGGCATCGCCGCCGTGAACCGGCGGCCGCGCTGAAAAAGAAAGCGCCCCCGCGGGGGCGCCGTGCTCAGGTTCGGCAGGTGGCCGGGCTCAGGCATCAGCCGATGCCGTGTCGGCCGGCACCGCCAGCTTCTGCGCCATCTCCTTGCGGAAGCGGTTGAGCGCCTGGACGTTCGGAAACTCGCGGCCCATGAGCAGGCTCATGTTGTGCAGGATGCGCTCCACGACCTTGCCTTCCCAGGTGGCGTCGAACTGGATCTGCTTGTCCAGCCACTGTTCCAGCCAGTCGGGATCGGGCAGGCGGCTCTGCACGGTGTCGCGCGGGAACAACTTCTCGTTGACATGCAGGTTGGTTGGGTGCAGAGGCTGCGAGGTGCGGCGGGCGCTGGCCATGAGCACGCCGACCTTGGCGAAAGCCAAGCGCGCCGCGTCGCCGTGCTGCGCCAGCGCGCGCTTCATGTAGCGCAGGTAGGCGCCGCCGTGGCGGGCTTCGTCGCGGGCCAGCGTCTCGTAGATGGCCTTGATCACCGGCTCGGTGTGCCACTCCGCCGCGCGGCGGTACCAGTGGTTCAGGCGGATCTCGCCGCAGAAGTGGAGCATCAGCGTCTCCAGCGGCGGCGCCGGATCGAATTCGAAGCGCACCTCGTGCAGCTCGGCCTCGGTGGGCACCAGGTCGGGGCGGAAACGGCGCAGGTACTCCATCATCACCAGGGAGTGCTTCTGCTCTTCGAAGAACCACACGCTCATGAAACCGCAGAAGTCGCTGTCGCCGCGGTTGTCCCGCAGGAACATCTCGGTGGCCGGTAGCGCCGCCCACTCGGTGATGGCGTTCATCTTGATTGTGTGCGCCTGCTCCTCGCTCAGCTGTGCGGCATCGAAGCGGTCCCAGGGAATGTCCGTGTCCATGTTCCAGCGGACGGCTTCGAGTTGCTTGAAGAGTTCGGGATAAAGCATGGCGGACGACATTTCCTGAGACGAGCGGTTTTTGGGCAGAACCGCGAATTTTAGAGGGGCACCCTGATAACCCTATGACAACTCCTACAGCGGCAGCCGACTTTCGCGTCTGATGCCAATCAATGACCTGCTTTGCCAAATTCTCGTTGCAGCGGGGATGCAAAGGTAACGGTGCATCACAGTGATGGAACCGGGCATGTGGTGTGTTGTCTCATGTCCGTGCCGATGCTGTTGAAGGCGCTCAGCACGACATCTGTTTTTCTGCCCTGCCGCCCGCCGGCACCGCCGGCTGCAATCCCGTAAGCGCTTCTCCTCCTCCCTCCCTCCCTCGTTCGCTACGGGGCGCGGCACGGCAGTCTTTATGAGCCACGGGGCACCGCTCGACGCGGTGCCCCGTTTTTCTTTTTAGGCGGCGGGAAGGGGGGTACGCCGGCGGCTCAGAGCCAGCCCTTGCGCTTGAAGTACCAGAACGGCGTGATAACGCTGAAGAACATCAGACCCAGCGCGAAGGGATAGCCCAGCTCCCAGTCCAGCTCGGGCATGAACTTGAAGTTCATGCCGTAGAGGCTGGCAATGAGCGTGGGCGGCAGCAGCGCCACCGAAGCCACTGAAAAGATCTTGATGATGTTGTTTTGGTTGATGTTGATGAAGCCGACGGTGGCGTCCATCAGGAAGTTGATCTTGTCGAACAGGAACGCCGTATGGCTGTCCAGCGAGTCGATGTCACGCAGGATCTGGCGCGCTTCCTCAAACTGCTCGGCATTGAGCATGCGGCTGCGCATGAGGAAGCTCAGCGCGCGGCGCGTGTCCATGACGTTGCGGCGGATGCGGCCGTTGAGGTCCTCCTCGCGCGCGATGGCCGTGAGCGCCTCGCCGGCAGCGACGTCGTTGACCTCCTGCCGCAGCACGCGCTGGCTGACCTTCTCCAGGTTGTCGTAGATGCCCTCCAGCGCATCGGCGCTGTACTCGGCGTCGGCGTCGTAGAGCTTGAGCAGCACGTCCTTGGCGTCCTCGATCAGGGCCGGGATGCGCCGCGCGCGCAGGCGAAGCAGCCGGAACACCGGAAGGTCTTCGTCATGAACCGAGAACAGCACGTTCTCGCGCAGGATGAAGGCCACGCGCACGCTGCGCGAGCCCTGCTCGTCATGGCCCTTGTCGGCGTCGATGAGGAAGTCCGAGCGCATGTGCAGCTCGCCGTTGTCCTCCTCGTAGAAGCGTGCCGATTCCTCCAAGTCCTCGTCCACGATGTCGGCGGGCAGCACCAAGCCGAAGCGGGCGTGGATCCAGGCTTTTTCCTCTTCGGTGGGGGCTTCCAGATCGACCCACACCGGCTTGAGGCCGTTCAGCGGGGCGGGATCGTGCAGTTCTTCCTGCAGCAGCCGGCCCTTGAGCTTGCCGGCCTCCAACGTGAACACATTGAGCATCTGCCCATCTCCAACGACGCATGTGTTGCGGGGCGCCGTGCGCGCCAGAAGGCTGTACGCCGGGCCCGTCGAGGTTGTGAAAACCGCCTCACCCCTCGTGGGTCCGCCAGGCGGTCACGCGTCGGAGTGGACGGTCACCAAGGGTGACTTAGGTCCAATGCTGTCTCCGTAAAAGGGACCCGCGAATTATCTCACCGGCCTTAGGGGTCCTCCGCCCCAGACGGCATGCGCGATTGCGCGCAATTCATGCGCAAGCACCACGCCATCGCCCTCGCGCAAGCCGGGTGATCGGGACAGCGCACGCGCCAGCAGCGCGGAAAGCGCCTCCGGCAGCTCAGGGCGCAGCGCGCGCAGTGGTTGCGGCTCCTTGCGCGCGATGGACTGCAGCAGCTGTCCCAGTGACTCGCCTTCGTGTGGCAGCCGTGCGGTCAGTAGCTGAAACACCATCGCCGCCAGCGCGTAGAGGTCGCTGCGCGCATCGGCGCCGGCGCCGGCCAGCAGTTCCGGCGCCATGTACGCCGGCGTGCCCAGCAGCAGCCCGCTACGCGTGCGTGCGGCGTCATGCAGCCGGGCCAGACCAAAATCGGTGAGCTTGAGCTGGTCCGAGTGGAGGTCCAGCATCACGTTGGCGGGTTTGACGTCGCGATGCAGCACACCCTGGCGATGCGCATAGGCCAGCGCCTCGGCCACGCGCGCACCGATCTCCAGCACCAACGGCTCGGGCAGCAACCGCGCCGGTTGCGTGTAGCGCGTGAGATCACAGCCGGGCAGCAACTCCATCACTAGGTAACCCAGGCCACCGGCTTGGCCGGCGTCGAACACTTGCACGATGTCCGAGTGGTGCAGACGCCGTGCTGCTTCGGCTTCAGCCAGGAAGGCCTGCTGCAGGTTCTGCGCCGAGGTGGCGTCGCTTTCCTGGAGCATCAGCGTCTTGAGCGCGCGCGCAGCACCGCTGGCGACGTCGTGGGCCAGGTACACGGCACCCAAGGCACCGCGGCCGATGAGGCGCTCGATGCGCAGGCCCGCGAACAGCATGCCCGGCATCAGGCCTTCGGTCGTCATCAGTGCCGGCGCGGCGGGCTGTTCGCGCCGCCGCCGCCACCATGCCGTCAGCGCCCATGTCATGTGCTGCCCGCCCCTGCTGCTCAGCTTGGGGCACCTTAGCACGCACCGGGACGGCTGCCGGCGATGGTGGCTGTGACGCTGGGTCTCAGTCGCCGAAGGCCAGCATGAGGCTCAGGCCCGAGGTCACGATGACGGGCAGCGTCCAGCGGTCTTGTGCAGGAGGTGTTTCGACCAGCTCCGGCGACAGTGTCTCGTGAGGCTGGAGGATGCGGGGCCGGCGTGCATCGATCAGGCGTAGCCCCTGTCCATGGCGTAGCTGCAACTGCTGCACCACTTCGGGCAGTGGCCGCCGGGCCACCATCGTCTCGAAGCGTGCGCCCGTGAGCTTCGGGCGCAACTCTTCGAACAGCTGCGCTGCCCAGCGCGCGCGCCACTGCTCGCGGCTGCTGTGCGCCACCCACTTGCTGACGCGGTGCGTCAGCTTGGGAGCGCAGCCCACCAGCACCCAGTGCGTACCGGGGCCGGCCAGCGGCTGGAGCAGGCGTAGCGCGTGCTCGGGGTCATCGACGAACGCAGCGATCTTTTGCATGAGACACCTCCTGCGGCGGCAAGGTCAGGCCGCCGAGGACTCCGACGGCAGCGATTGTGTGGCTCGGCGTGCAGTCAGCCAGCCCGCCCCCAGCACGCCAGCCACCAACACCACATAGAGTGCCACGCGCGCCGTCAGGTTCGGGTCGAACACGGCATCGAGCAGCGGTTCGCCCACGATCATCTTGGCCGCCGTGAAGGCCAGCACGCCCGCGCCGATGTAGGTGATGGCGGGGAAGCGCTCGACCAGCTTGAGCACCACGGAACTGCCCCAGACCACGATGGGCACGCTGATGAGCAGGCCGATGACAACCAGGTCAAAGGCGCCGTGCGCCGCGCCGGCCACGCCCAGCACGTTGTCCACGCCCATGAGCGCGTCGGCAATGACGATGGTCTTCATCGCGCCCCAGAAAGTGTTGGCGCCGGCACCGCCATGGCCGCCCTCTTCGGACTGCGGGGCCAGCAGCTTGTAGGCGATCCACACGAGACCCAGGCCGCCCACGAGCATCAGCCCCGGGATCTTGAGCAGCCACACCACGCCCAGCGTCATGAGTGAGCGCATCGCGATGGCGCCGACGGTGCCCCAGAGAATGGCTTTTTTCTGCAGGTGCGTGGGCAGGCTGCGTGCGGCCAGCGCGATGACGATGGCGTTGTCGCCGGCCAGCACCAGGTCGATGAGGATGATGGCCGCGAGGGCCGAGAACCAGGCAGGGGAAAGAAACTCCATGAGGGCTCCGAAAGTGGATTGCAGGACGGACGGTGCGCAGCGTCCGGCAGGAATGCACGACGGAGGGACCAGGGAGTGTGTCGCCGCCTTCGAGCACCCGCGCCGGGCGGTGTGCGTCGAAGGTCTTGCTCAGCGCCCGTGGTGTGCACGGGCCCAACAGGCCGGAAGTCAAGCTTCGTATTGACGACCTGCTGATCATCCGTTGCCGTGTGGCTGGTGGCACCGGACGGGAGCTACTCCCCTTCAGGAGCGCCATTAAAACAGAAGGCGCCCGAAGGCGCCCTTGTGGGGATTGCGTAGACGCGGCGAGCGTCTGGCGGTCAGCCCACAGCGCTTTCCTGCGGCTTGCGCGCGGCAATCCACTTGCCCCAGGCCAGCACCAGCAACGCGCCGGCGATGCCCGCGGCGTAGCGCAGCGTGGCGCTTTCTTGCAGCTTGGGCATCCAGGACAGCGTTTCGGGGTTGATCACCGCTGGGTCGCTCACGGCCATAGTGCCGGCGATCCAGCCCAACAGCATGCCGCCCAGCGTGATCACGACGGGGAAACGGTCCATGAGCTTGATCACCATCTGGCTGCCCCAGACGATGATGGGGATGCTCACCAGCAGGCCGAAGATCACCAGCGGCATCTGGTGATGCTCGCCCGCGCCCTGCGCGGCGCCGGCGATGGCGATGACGTTGTCTAGGCTCATCACGAAGTCGGCCACGATCACCGTCTTGACCGCCGCCCAGAGCTTGTCGCTGGCCTGGATGTTGGCGTGGTCGTCGTCGTCCTGCGGCGCCAGCAGCTTGATGCCGATCCACACCAGCAGTGCCGCGCCCACGAGCTTCAGGAAGGGAATGGCCAGCAGCGTGAGGGCGAAGAAGATCAGGATCACGCGCAGCACGATGGCGCCCACGGTGCCCCAGATGATGCCCTTGGTACGCTGCGCGGGTGCCAGCTTACGGCAGGCCAGCGCGATAACGACGGCGTTGTCGCCGCCCAAGAGGATGTCGATCATGATGATCTGACCGACGGCGAGCCAGAACGCTGGCGTCAGGAACTGTTCCATGGAAAGGCTGTAAGGGTTCGGACCGGGGCGCGAGTGTAGGCGCGCGGCGCCGCCCCGCCGTGCGTGGAATTACAGATGCAGCCCTTGCGTGCTGTGCCCAACGAGAAAAAGGCCGCTTGCGCGGCCTTTTTCGTGTGGAGGGTGTGCCGGGATTACAGCAGTGCCTTGAGCAGCTTGCCCATCTCCGACGGGTTGCGCGTGACCTTGAAGCCGCACTCTTCCATGATGGCAAGCTTGGCGTCAGCGGTGTCGGCGCCGCCGGAGATCAGCGCGCCGGCGTGGCCCATGCGCTTGCCCGCAGGGGCGGTGACGCCGGCGATGAAGCCGACGACGGGCTTCTTCATGTTGGCCTTGCACCACTGGGCGGCTTCGGCCTCGTCGGGACCACCGATCTCACCGATCATGATCACGGCGTCCGTGTCCGGGTCGTCGTTGAAGGCGCGCATCACGTCGATGTGCTTCAGACCGTTGATCGGGTCGCCGCCGATGCCCACGGCCGAGCTCTGGCCCAGGCCGATCTCGGTGAGCTGCGCCACGGCTTCATAGGTCAGCGTGCCCGAGCGGGACACGACGCCGATGCGGCCCTTGCGGTGGATGTGGCCGGGCATGATGCCGATCTTGATCTCGTCGGGCGTGATCAGGCCGGGGCAGTTGGGGCCCAGCAGCAGCGTTTCCTTGCCGCCGGCAGCGACCTTGGCCTTCATCTTGTTGCGCACTTCCAGCATGTCCCGAACCGGAATGCCTTCGGTGATGCAGATGGCCAGGTCCAGGTCGGCCTCGACGGCTTCCCAGATGGCGGCCGCGGCGCCCGCGGGCGGCACGTAGATCACGCTGACGGTGGCGCCCGTCTCGGCCTTGGCTTCCTTGACGCTGGCGTAGATGGGAATGTCAGCGAACTTCTCGCCGGCCTTCTTGGGGTTCACGCCGGCAACGAAGCACTCCTTGCCGTTGGCATAGGCTTGGCAGCCCAGGGTGTGGAACTGACCGGTCTTGCCCGTGATGCCTTGGGTGATGACGCGGGTGTCCTTGTTGATGAGGATGCTCATGGGGTGTTCTTCCGAGATTCAGTGCGGGACAGCGCGGATCACTTCACCGCGGCCACGATCTTGGTGGCCGCCTCGGCCATCGTGTCGGCGGAGATGATGGGCAGGCCGGAGTCAGCCAGCATCTTCTTGCCCAGGTCCTCGTTGGTGCCCTTCATGCGCACCACCAGCGGCACCGACAGGTTCACCGCCTTGCACGCGGCGATCACGCCTTCGGCGATGGTGTCGCAGCGCATGATCCCGCCGAAGATATTGACCAGGATGCCTTTGACCTCCGGGTTCTTCAGCATGATCTTGAAGGCCTCGGTGACCTTCTCGGCCGTGGCGCCGCCGCCCACGTCCAGGAAGTTCGCCGGTTCGCCGCCGAAGAGCTTGATGGTGTCCATGGTGGCCATGGCCAGGCCGGCGCCGTTGACCAGGCAGCCGATGTTGCCGTCCAGGCTGATGTAGGCCAGGTCGAACTTGGAGGCCTCGACTTCAGCCGGGTCCTCTTCGTCCAGGTCGCGGTAGGCCACGATCTCCGGATGACGGAACAGAGCGTTGGAGTCGAAGTTGAACTTCGCGTCCAGGGCCTTGATGTTGCCGTTGCCTTCCAGGATCAGCGGGTTGATCTCGGCCAGACTGGCGTCGGTGTCCATGTAGCACTGGTACAGGCCCTTGAGCACCTGGACCGCCTGGGCTTGGCTGCCCTCGGGAACGCCGATGCCTTGAGCCAGGTACAGCGCCTGCTCGTCGGTCAGGCCGACGGCGGGCTCGACGAAGACCTTCAGGATCTTCTCAGGCGTGGCGTGGGCCACTTCCTCGATGTCCATGCCGCCTTCGGAGCTGGCCATCATCGCGACCTTCTGCGTGGCGCGGTCGGTCAGCGCGGCGACGTAGTACTCCTTCTTGATGTCGGCGCCTTCTTCGATCAGCAGGCGGCGCACCTTCTGGCCCTCGGGACCGGTCTGGTGGGTCTTGAGCTGCATGCCCAGGATCTCACCGGCCAGCGTCTTGACCTCGTCGATGGAGCGCGCGAGCTTGACGCCGCCGCCCTTGCCGCGACCGCCGGCGTGGATCTGCGCCTTCACCACCCAGACATTGCCGCCGAGCTTCTGAGCGGCTTCCACCGCCTCCTGGACGGTGAAGGCCGGGTAGCCGCGCGGCACCGGCACGCCGAACTGGCGCAGCAATTCCTTGCCTTGATATTCGTGGATCTTCATGGGGTGTGACTCTGGGGTGGATGTGTCGGCTCAGACTGTGGTCGCCGGCCGGCCGGGATTGTCGGCACCGTGGGTGCCTGTCCCGCGTGGAGAACACGTAGCGAACGCCTGCCGCGCCAGGTTGCGCCCCCGGGCCGTCACACCGCCGCCATGGAGCACGGCCACACTGCCGCGGCTGGGGCGGCAGGCGGGCTCGTTTCGCAG
Source organism: uncultured Azohydromonas sp. (assembly GCF_937926365.1). Classification (GTDB taxonomy): domain Bacteria; phylum Pseudomonadota; class Gammaproteobacteria; order Burkholderiales; family Burkholderiaceae_C; genus Azohydromonas. The sequence continues at coordinate 79,351 of NZ_CALAOH010000169.1, forward strand.
GAAGGCGGCAGACATTGGGGCCATGGGACTGCGGCGCTGAAACCCGCGACTGCGGGGTTCCTGGGGCCTGGGGCGTGGCAAACGGCGCGCAATGTAGCACGCGCTTCCTGCGGCCAAACTTACGCGGGGGTGTGCCCACGCACGGTGTCAATCCGTAGCCTTGCTGGCCTGGGTCAATCGTCGCCGGCCTGCAGCACGCGGCGGATCACGTCGGCGCTAAAGCCCCGCGCGGCCAGGAAGCGCATCTGCTTCGCGCGCGCGGCAGCATCGGCCGGACGCTCGCCGCCGAACTTGCGCGTCCACACCTCGCGGCAGCGCTCCAGCTCGGTGTCGCGCAGCCGCTGCGCGGCCTCGGCGTCAAGCGCCACCCCATGCTGCGCCAGCTCCTGACGGATGCGCAGGTTGCCGAAGCGCCCCGCGCGCGCATGCACGCGCGACTCGACGAAGCGCTGCTCCGACAAATAGTGTTGCGCCTGCAGCCAGTCCAGCAGTGCTTCGACGGCGCTTTCAGCCTCGGCCCAGGCCGCGTCGGTGTCCGGGGCCGCCTCGGACGCGCCGGAAGAAAAAACACCCGGCCGGGCGGACGCCGGGCCGGGTGAGCGGTGCAGCTCGGATGCGATTGCAGTCGCGGCTTCGAGCGCCGCGGCGCGCGCGTGCGGCAGCAGCTTGCGCCGCAGCTCAGCGCGGCTGTGCTCGCGCCGCGCCAGCATCGCCAGCGCGCGCGCCTTGAGCGACAGCGCCGGCTTCACGCTGGCGACCCGCAACTCGCCATGCCGGCCTTACTCGGCGTCGGTCACCGGCGGCGCGGCGCCATCACCGGCGAGCGCGGGCAGTACCGGGATGCCCATGGCCTCGCGCACCTTGTTCTCGATCTCGTGCGCCACGTCGGGGTTCTCGCGCAGGAACTCGCGCGCGTTGTCCTTGCCCTGGCCGATCTTCTCGCCTTGGTAGGCGTACCAGGCGCCGGACTTGTCCACGATCTTGGCGGCCACGCCCATGTCGATGATCTCGCCCTCGCGGCTGATGCCCTCGCCGTAGAGGATGTCGAACTCGGCCGTCTTGAACGGGGGGCTGACCTTGTTCTTGACCACCTTGACCTTGGTTTCGTTGCCGATGACCTCCTCACCCTTCTTGATGCTGCCGGTGCGGCGGATGTCCAGGCGCACCGAGGCATAGAACTTGAGCGCGTTGCCACCGGTCGTGGTCTCGGGGTTGCCGAACATCACGCCGATCTTCATGCGGATCTGGTTGATGAAGATGACCATGCAGTTGGTCTTCTTGATCGTGGCGGTGAGCTTGCGCAGCGCCTGGCTCATCAAGCGCGCCTGCAGGCCCGGCAGCGAGTCGCCCATCTCGCCTTCGATTTCGGCCTTGGGCGTGAGCGCGGCGACCGAGTCGATGACGATCAGGTCCACTGAGCCCGAGCGCACCAGCGCGTCGGTGATCTCCAGCGCCTGCTCGCCGGTGTCGGGCTGGCTGATGAGCAGGTCCTGCAGGTTCACGCCCAGCTTCTGCGCGTACTGCACGTCCAGCGCGTGCTCGGCGTCGATGAAGGCGCACACGCCGTTTTGCTTCTGCATCTCGGCAATGACCTGAAGCGTCAGCGTCGTCTTGCCCGAGGACTCGGGGCCGTAGATCTCGATCACGCGCCCGCGCGGCAGGCCGCCCACGCCCAGCGCGATGTCCAGGCCCAGCGAGCCGGTGGAGACGACCTGGATGTCTTCGATGGCCTCGCCCTCGCCCAGCCGCATGATCGAGCCCTTGCCGAACTGCTTCTCGATCTGGGCCAGCGCCGCCTGCAGGGCCTTGGCTTTTTCGGTGTTGAGTGCCTTCACAGGTGCGTCCATTGCTTTCTCCGGTTTCGTGGCCATGATTTTATCGCGAAGCTGTATGTTTATACAGGTGTGGAGGGACTTTGCGGGGTCGGCCCCCTGGCCGACTCCCTAAAATGAAGACAGTGCCGGCCAGCACAAGGCCGGAGAAGCTGTCAACGAGGAGATAAGGCATGCGCATCCTGATTGCCGAAGACGACCAGGTGCTGGCCGACGGGCTGCTGCGCTCATTGCGCAACAGCGGCTACGCGGTGGATCAGGTCAGCAGCGGTACTGAGGCCGATGCCGCGCTGTCTTCCCACGAGTTCGACCTGCTCATCCTGGACCTGGGCCTGCCCAAGCTCCACGGTTTCGAGGTGTTGCGCAAGCTGCGTGCGCGAGGCAGCGCGGTGCCGGTGCTCATTCTGACCGCGGCCGACGGCATCGAACAGCGGGTCAAGGGCCTGGACCTGGGCGCGGACGACTACATGGCCAAGCCCTTCGCGCTGGCCGAGCTGGAGGCGCGCGTGCGCGCCCTCACCCGCCGCGGCCTGGGCACGGCCTCCAACGTCATCAAGCACGGGCCGCTGTCTTTCGACGCCACAGGGCGCGTGGCTTACATCAACGACCAGATGATCGACCTCTCCGCGCGCGAACTCTCGCTGCTGGAGGTGCTGCTGCAGCGCGCCGGGCGCCTGGTGAGCAAGGACCAGCTCGTGGAGCGGCTGTGCGAGTGGGGCGAGGAGGTCTCGAACAACGCCATCGAGGTCTACATCCACCGCCTGCGCAAGAAGATCGAGCAGGGGCCGATCCGCATCGCCACCGTGCGCGGCCTGGGCTACTGCCTGGAGAAGATCCCCGGCTGATTGCGCCAGCGCGCCGCAGGCCGCGGCGCCCGGCCGCCGTGGCGCCCACCATGTTTGCTTCCTCCCGCGAGCAACGCTCCCTCTTCGGCGAGATCCTGGACTGGATGCTCGCGCCGCTGCTGCTGCTGTGGCCGATGAGCGTGAGCATCACCTACCTGGTGGCGCAGGGCATCGCGCACCGCCCCTACGACCGCGACCTGGGCGAGATGGCGCGCACGCTGGCGCGCCGCGTGGTGGTGGAGAGCGAGGCCGGGCGCGCGGTGCTGGCGCCCGAGCGCATCGCCGAAACGCTGGGCGACACGCTGCGCGCCGACGACACGGGGCAGTTCTATTTCCAGGTGCTGGGCACGCACGGCGAACTGGTGGCCGGCGACCGCGAGCTCCCCCCGCCCACCGGCGACGCTGCCCCCGCGGGCGAGCTGCGCTTTCGCGACGACCAGCTGCTCGACGAGCCCGTGCGCGTGGCCTCGGTGCGCCTGGCGCTGCCGGTGGCGCCGGACGAGGAGCCGCCGCTGGTGCAGGTGGCCGAGACGCTGGACCGCCGCTCGCGCCTGGCCACCGAGATCATCAAGGGCGTGATCCTGCCGCAGTTCGTGATCCTGCCCGTGGCGGTGCTGCTGGTGTGGCTGGCGCTGGCGCGCGGCCTGGCGCCGCTGAACGACCTGCAGCGCCGCATCCGCCAGCGCGAGAGCCAGGACCTGAGCCCCATCGACGAGCGCGACGCGCCCGAGGAGGTCACGCCGCTGGTGCGCGCCATCAACGACCTGCTGGAGCGCCTGGACACCTCGATGAAGGCGCAGAAGCACTTCCTGGCCGACGCGGCCCATCAACTCAAGACGCCGCTGGCGGGCCTGCGCATGCAGGCGGAGCTCGCCCAACGGGAAATCGACGCCGGCAGCGACACGCAGGCGGTGAAACGCTCGCTGCAGCAGATCGCCCTGTCCAGCCAGCGCGCGGCGCACATGGTCAACCAGCTGCTGTCCATGGCCCGCGCCGAGGACGAGGAGCAGGGCCGGCGCGTGCAGTCCTTCGACCTGGCGCGGCTGGCCACCGAGGCCGTGCACGACCTCGTGCCCAAGGCCATGGACAAGCGCATCGACCTGGGCTACGAGGGCCCCGAGGACGGTGAGGCGCTGCCGCCGCTGTCCGGCCAGCCGGTGCTGGTGGGCGAGCTGGTGCGCAACCTGGTGGACAACGCGCTGCAGTACACCCCGGCCGGCGGCACCGTGACGGTGCGGGTGCGGATGGACCCCGCCACCGCCGACGACCCCGCGCAGCCGGTGCTGCTGCTGCAAGTGGAGGACTCGGGCCCCGGCATCGCGCCGGCCGAGCGCGAGCTGGTCTTCCAACCCTTCTACCGCGCGCTGGGCACGAACGTGGACGGCAGCGGCCTGGGGCTGGCGATCGTGCGCGAGATCGCGCAGCGTCATAACGCCGACATCACGCTGGAAGACACCTACGACCGTGCCACCCATGCCATGCCCGGCACGCGCGTGAGCGTGAGGTTCAGGCTGCCGCCGCAGGAGCCGGCGGACGAGGCGGCGGATGAGGCCGCGCCGCAGGGCGAGCCCCGGCCGGACACGGGCCTGGCGGGCTGATCAGGACTGCATCAGCCGCCGGCTGCGCGCGATCGACATCAGCATTCCCAGGCTCAGCCCCAGCGTGACCATGGCGGTGCCGCCGTAGCTGATGAAGGGCAACGGCACGCCCACCACGGGCAGGATGCCGCTGACCATGCCCATGTTGACGAAGGCGTAGGTGAAGAAGCTCAGCGAGATCGCCCCGGCCAGCAGCCGCGCGAAGGTGGTGGGCCCCTCGGCGGCGATCATCAGCCCGCGCACGATCAGGAACGTGAAGCCCAGCAGCAGGCTCAGCGTGCCCGCCAGCCCGAACTCCTCGGAGAAGGCGGCGAAGACGAAGTCGGTGGTGCGCTCGGGAATGAACTCCAGGTGCGTCTGCGTGCCCTTCATGAAGCCCTTGCCCGTGGTGCCGCCGGAGCCGATGGCGATCATGCCCTGGATGGTGTGGAAGCCCTTGCCCAGCGGGTCCTTGGCCGGGTCCAGCAGCGTGCACACGCGGTGCTTCTGGTATTCGCGCAGCACCACCCAGTCCGTGTCGGGCTGGCAGAGCTGCTCCTCGCTGGCGATGATCGCGCCGATGCCCAGCGTGCCGGCGATGAGCACCGGCAGGATCAGCCGCCAGCTCAAGCCCGCGAAGAAGATCACGTACAGCCCCGCCGAGAAGATCAGCAGCGAGGTGCCCAGGTCGGGCTGCTTGGCCACCAGCAGGAACGGCAGCAGCACCAGTCCCCAGGCGACAGCGAAATCGCTGCGCCGCGCCTGCCCCTCGCGGCGGTGGAACCACCACGCCACCATCAGCGGCGTGGCGATCTTGAGCATCTCGCTGGGCTGGATCACCACGCCCACGTTGAGCCAGCGCGTGGCGCCCTTCTTGGTGATGCCGAACAGCAGCGTGGCCACCAGCAGCGCCACGCCCAGGCTGTACAGCGGCACCGCCAGCTGCAGCAGCCGCTGCGGTGGCACCTGCGCCACCACGAACATGATCCCGGCGGCCAGGATCATGTTGCGGCCGTGGTCCACGAAGCGCGTGCCATGGTCGTAGCCGACGGAGTACATCGTCACCAGCCCACCCACGGCCAGCAGCAGCACGCCCAGGAGCAGCAGGAAATCGAAGCCCGAGAACACCGGGCGCAGCCGCTGCCACAGCGTGGGGCGCACCAGCACCGCGTTCATCGTTTCACTTCCTCATTGGCAGCCGCGCCCTGCGCCATGCGCTGTGGCGGCGTGCCGAAGCCCGCCAGCACCTCTACGTTGCCCGGCAGCGGGACGTCCTCGGCGCGGCGCGGCGTGCCGATGGGCGCCACGCTCTGGCCGCGGCGCGTGGCGGCGACATCATCCTCGCTGGGGTAGTTGCCCAGCAGCCAGTAGTCGAAGACCCGGCGCGCGATGGGCGCGGCCGCGGCGGCGCCGAAGCCCGCGTTTTCCACGACCACCGCCAGCGCGATGGTGGGCTCCTCCAGCGGCGCGAAGGCCAGGTACAGCGAGTGGTCGCGTTGGTGCTCGGCCAGCCGCGCGGCGTTGTAGCGCTCATGCTGGCGCACGGTCACCGCCTGCGCCGTGCCGGTCTTGCCGCCGCTCTTGTAGGGCGCACCGGCAAAGACCCGGGTGGAGGTGCCTTCCTGCGTCACGCCGTACATGGCGCGCTTGATGATCTCCACGTGCTCGGGCTTGAGCGCCAGCGGCGGCAGCGCCTCGCGTTCCACCGGGCGCTTCTGGTGCGTGACCACGTCCTGCACCTCGCGCACCAGGTGCGGCGGCGGGCGTTGCCCGCCGGAGAGCAGCGTGGACATGGCGTTGGCGACCTGCAGCATGGTGAAGTTGTTGTAGCCCTGGCCGATGCCCAGCGAGATGGTTTCGCCGGCGTACCACTTCTGCTGCTCGGGCCGCTTGTAGGCGCGGCGCTTCCACTCGGTGCTGGGCAGGATGCCGGTGGCCTCGCCCTGGATGTCGATGCCCGTGCGCCGGCCGAAGCCGAAGGGTTCGAGCTGGTCGTGCATCAGGTCCACGCCCATCTCGTTGGCCAGCGAGTAGTAGTAGACGTTGCTGGACATGACGATGGAGCGGTGCATGTCCACCGCCCCCAGCCCGTGGTCGCCGTGGCTGCGGAAGGTGTGGTTGCCGAACTGGAAGCTGCCGTTGTCGTAGATGACCTGGCCGGCGTGGCGCTTGCCGGTGTTGAGCGCCGCCATGGCCATGAAGGGCTTGAAGGTGGAGCCCGGCGGATAGGTGCCGCGCAGCGCGCGGTTGAGCAGCGGCTTGTCGATGGACTCGTTGAGCTCGCGCCAGTTGTCGACGTCGATGCCGTCCACGAACAGGTTGGGGTCGAAGGTGGGCTTGCTCACGAAGGCCAGCACCTCGCCCGAGCGCGGGTCCATCGCCACCAGCGCGCCGCGGCGATCGCCGAAAAGGTCCTCCACCAGCGCCTGCAGCTTGATGTCCACCGACAGCACCACCGTGTTGCCCGGCGTGGGCGGGTGCGTGCGCAGCCGCCGCACGGCGCGCCCGCCGGCGCTGGTCTCGACTTCCTCGAAGCCGGTGGTGCCGTGCAGCACCGTCTCGTAGCTCTGCTCCACGCCGAGCTTGCCGATGTAGTCGGTGCCGCGGTAGTTGGCCTGCAGCGACTCGTCCCACTCCTCCATGGCCTTCTTTTCGGCCTGGTTGATGCGGCCCATGTAGCCGATGAGGTGGCTGCCGGTCTCGCCCAGCGGGTACTGGCGGAACAGCCGTGCCTTGACTTCCACGCCCGGGAACAGGAAGCGCTGCGCCGTGAAGCGCGCCACCTCCTCGTCGCTGAGGCGGTTGCGCAGCGGCACCGAGTCGAAGCTCTTGCTCTCTTCCAGCAGCCGCTTGAAGCGGCGGCGGTCGCGTGGCGTGATCTCCACCATTTCCGACAGCTGCTCGATCACGCGCTCCATCGGCTGCTCCAGCTTGGAGGGCGTGATCTCCAGCGTGTAGGCCGAGTAGTTGGTGGCCAGCACCACGCCGTTGCGGTCCACGATCAGCCCGCGGTTGGGCACCGAGGGCAGCACGGCGATGCGGTTGGCCTCGGCGCGCGCGGAGAGCTTCTCGTGCTGCATCACCTGCAGGTAGAAGAGCCGCGCCCCGATCAGGCCGAAGCCGATCAGCACGAAGGCCACCGCCGCCAGCACCCGGCTGCGGAAACGGTGCAGTTCGCGCTCGACGTTGCGGAGTTCGGTCACGCTGTGAACGGGGGTTGCCAGGGGTGGAGGGGGCGCACTGTGCGGGAGGTGCCGCGGTTATGCAGGTGCGGGGGCATTGGCGGACAGCGGCGCGGCACGAGCGGCGGCGGGCGGCTCAGAGCGGGCGGTTCTCGTCCGGGTCGGGCGCGCGGCGCTGCGGTGCCAGCAGCAGCCAGGCCGCCGGCGGCCACAGCAGTGTCTCGAACAGCGGCGCCAGGAACAGGCTCCAGCCCGGGAACATGTCGCCGGCCAGCAGCCGCACCACCAGCGACACCACGTGCGCGCCCAGGAACAGCGGCGCGATCTGCAGCGCCTGCTCCAGCACGCTGAACCAGCGCAGCCGCCGGTGCACGGTAATGGCGAAGTACGACAGCAGCGAGTAGGCCAGCGCGTGCTGGCCCAGCAGCGCGCCATGGTTGACGTCCATCACCAGCCCGGCCATGAAGGCCACGCCCACGCCGATGCGCCGGGGCTGGTGCACGTTCCAGAACACCAGCACCAGCGCCAGCAGGTCGGGCATGGCGGGCACGCGTCCCAGCGGCAGCAGGTTGATGGCCAGCGCCACCAGCAGCGCGCACCAGACGAACAGCGGGTTGGCCGGTAGCAGCAGCTGGTCCGAGCCGCGCGGCATGATCATCGTGGCCCTCCACTGCCGGCCAGGGCGTCCTTCGGGTCCGGGCGCGTGGGCAGCTGCCGGCTCATGGGCTCCAGCACCAACACGTGGTGCACGTTGTCCATCTGCGCCGCGGTCTTCAGGCTCACGCGCGCGAAACCGCCTTCGGCGCGGCGGTCGATGTGCTGCACGGTGGCCACGGCCAGGCCCGGCGGGTACAGGCCGTCCAGGCCGGAGGTGAGGATGGGATCGCCCGGCTGCACGTCGGCGTTGGCGGCGATGAAGCGCAGTTCCAGCGCGTCGTTGACGCCGCCGAAGGCCGCGGCGCGCTGCTGCGTGCGGCCGTTGAGCACGGGAATGGCGGCGTCCTTGTCGGACAGCAGCGTGACCTCGGCCGACAGCGGGAACAGCCGTGTCACCTGCCCCAGCACGCCGTGCTCGTTGACCACCGGTGCGCCCAGCGCCACGCCCTGCTTGGCACCGCGGTCGATGACGAGCTTGCGCGTGTAGGGGTCGGCCGCCTGCCACAGCACCTGCGCCGCCTGCGTGCGCACGGCGAAGCTCGGGCGCAGCTCCAGCAGCTCGCGCAGCTTGGCGTTCTCGGCCTCCAGCTCGCGCATGCGCGCAGCCTGTACCGAATGCTGCGCCAGGCGCGCCAGCGCGTCCTGCTCGGCCGCGCGCGCGGCCTTGAGCCCTTGCAGGTACTCGGCGCCGTCCTCGACGATCTCCACCGGCACCAGCAGCGTGCGCTGCACCGGCAGCAGCACCGTGGCGAGCACGGCGCGCAGCTGCTGCACCAGTGCAAAGCGGGCGTCAGCCACCATCAGGAACAGCGCCAACGCCGCGAAGAGAATCAGTTTCGTGCGCGCCGACGTGCCCTGCCGGAAGAACGGCGGCGGCGTGCGGTCGAGAGTGCCCAGGGCCATGACGCGAGCTGCCAGGAATGCGTCGGGCGTGGCTACGCCAGGCTTGGTTTATTCGGAGGTGAAGATGCTGCCCAGGCGCTCCATGCGCTCCAGCGCCATGCCGCAGCCGCGCACCACGCAGGTCAGCGGATCCTCGGCCACCAGCACGGGCAGGCCGGTTTCCTCGGCCAGCAGCCGGTCCAGGTCGCGCAGCAGCGCGCCGCCGCCGGTGAGCATCATGCCGCGCTCGGCGATGTCGGCGCCCAGCTCCGGCGGGGTCTGCTCCAGCCCGTTCTTGACGCTGGAGACGATGTTGTTGAGCGGGTCGGTGAGCGCTTCCAGGATCTCGTTGGAGCTGATCGTGAAGCTGCGCGGCACGCCCTCGCTGAGGTTGCGGCCCTTGACCTCGATCTCCTTGACTTCGGAGCCGGGGAAGGCGCTGCCGATGTTTTTCTTGATCATTTCGGCGGTGGGCTCGCCGATGAGCATGCCGTAGTTGCGGCGGATGTAATTGATGATCGCCTCATCGAACTTGTCGCCGCCCACGCGCACGCTGCCCTTGTAGACCATGCCGCCCAGCGAGATGACGCCGACCTCGGTCGTGCCGCCGCCGATGTCCACCACCATCGAGCCCGAGGCTTCGGACACCGGCAGTCCGGCGCCGATGGCCGCGGCCATGGGCTCCTCGATCAGGTAGACCTCGGAGGCCCCGGCGCCCAGCGCGGACTCGCGGATGGCGCGGCGCTCGACCTGGGTGGAGCCGCAGGGCACGCAGATGATGATGCGCGGGCTGGGCTTGAGCACCGAGCGCGGATGCACCATCTTGATGAACTGCTTGAGCATCTGCTCGGTGACGGTGAAGTCGGCGA